>JBKPQR010000001.1:0-6224 GCA_046734175.1 Verrucomicrobiota bacterium
TGCGCGATCTCGAGGTGCGGATCGGATTTGATTTTCGCGGCCACGGTTTCGGCGCCTCCAGCTTTATACTAATTAGTTTGGCGGAGGAGACAACGCTGGCCGAGTGAGGCCATGCCGAGGGCGGCTGTCACCGCGCGCTGCTAGACTTCGGCGGCTTCGCCGTTCTCGAGTTCTTCGCCGATTTCTTCTTCAATCTCGCGACGCCAGCGTTTCGAAACCCAGGGCCGCAGCAAGCCATAGAGGAGGTAAACGAGAAACAAAACCGCTGGCATCCATTCGTAATTCAAGACGGTGAAGAGGAGGACGACGCTAATAATGAGGAAGCGCGACAAGGAACGCGTCGTCCGCCAGGTGATCGCCTTGAAACTGGGATAGCTTAGGCGGCTGAACATCATGACCGAGAGGACAAGCATGAGCGGCGGCAAGACCCATTTCCATCGGCCGATGAGGTGATCGCGCTGACCGAGCCACCAAAGCATGAAAAGCGTAATAGACGCGATAAGGCCCGCAGCGGCTGGGATGGGAAAACCGGTGAACTCCTTGCCGCTTGAGGAATTGCCGGACGCGGCCACGGTGTTGAAGCGTGCCAGGCGGAGAGCGCCGCAGACCAGATAAACGAAAGCGACGAGCCATCCGGCGCGGGGAAAATCGATGAGCACAATGCGGTAAACCATCAGCGCCGGCGCCACGCCAAAGGAGACGATGTCGGCCAGCGAATCGAATTCACGCCCGAAAGCGCTGTCCTGTCCGCCCAACCGCGCCAGCCGCCCATCGAGCACGTCGAAAATGCAGGCGCCGAGAATGAACCAGACAGCGGCATGAAAGAGAGCCGCGGCCGCGTCAGGATCGGACCACTGGATGAGAGCGCCCTGCACGATTTTCAGGGTCGCGGCGAAACCGCAGAACAGATTGCCGGCCGTCATCAAATTGGGCAGGAGATAAATCTTTGGGCTGTGCTCGTTCATGCCTCACGTCAGACGCGCAATGATGGTGGCTCCGCCTTTTACGCGGTCGCCTACTCTCACCAGCACTTGAGAATTCAGGGGCAAGTATATCTCGGTTCGCGAGCCAAATCGAATCATGCCGAAGCGTTGGCCGCGTCTCAGCTCGTCGCCGATTTGAGACCAACCAACGATACGGCGCGCGATTGCGCCGGTTAACTGTCGCACCACGATGATAGCGCGCGAATTTTCAAACGCCCATGTCATGGATTCATTTTTTTGGGAGCAATCAGCGCGGCGCGCATCAAGGCAAAGGCCCTTCGCGTGCTGGCGAAAGGTGATGCGTCCAGCGATGGGAGCCCGGTTTGTATGCACATCAAACACCGAGAGGAAAATGCCAACGCGCCGGGTGAGCGATTTCAGAACGAGTGGTTCCTCAATTTCATCGATGTCTGCCACGATGCCATCCGCGGCCGCCACGACCGCGCTCGGGTCTGACGGATCGGGCCGGTCCGGGTCGCGAAAAAATGCGAGGGCATAAAGAAAAAGCGAGCCGAAGAATAGCGAAAGCCAAAGAGAAAATAACGCGCTGAGGGCGACGAGGATAAGCAAGACCGCGAAAATCCAGCGGCCTTCGTAGAGGGTTTGAGTGCGCATTTCCGCTGGCATTTTCCGGTCAGGCAAAGGGCTGGTCAAGGCCGGCAAAATAGCCGCAGGGCGGAGGGCTCGCCGTCCACCATATGCTGGGTTCTGCTTCTCCTCGACCGCAGCACATTGCGCAAAAAGCCCCAGAAATAATGCGAGATATTTGTTGTGGAGCCTCTGATTCCCGCCTACATTTTGATATCGTGGTCGCGCGACCATCTTCTATGCCGAAAACCGACGACGATTTGCCCGCGAAATCTGTCGCCGCCGAACGAGTTACGGGCATCGATCTCACCCAAAAATACGACGCGGCTCAGATAGACAAACTCGAGGGCCTGGAGGCGGTGCGGAAGCGTCCGGGCATGTACATCGGCGACCCCGATGAGCGCGGCCTCCACCACATGGTCTTCGAGGTCCTCGATAATTCCATCGACGAACATCTCGCGGGATTTTGCAGCAAAATCGAAGTCACTATCCACGTCGATGGCTCGGTCTCGGTGCGCGATAACGGTCGCGGCATTCCGGTGGATATTCATCCGAAGTGGAAAATGCCCGCGGTCGAGCTGGTGCTGACGAATCTGCACGCGGGCGGCAAGTTCGGGCAGGGCGCTTACAAATACTCCGGCGGCCTGCACGGTGTCGGCGCCAAGTGCGTCAACGCGCTGAGTGATTGGTTCAAGGTGGAGGTCACGCGTGGAGGCAGGGTTTATCACATGGCTTTCGAGCGGGGAAAAACCACGCACAAGCTCAGCGTCATCGGCGAGGTCAAAAATAAAAAGCACAGCGGCACGCTCATCACCTTTCTGCCCGACCCGACGATTTTCACCATCACGACGGAGTTCAAGTTTGAGCGACTGGCGACTCGCCTGCGCGAGCTGGCATTCTTAAATCCAGGTCTTGAGATCATGCTCGTGGACGAGCGCGGTGCGTCACAGAAGAAAGAGGCCTTCTTCTACAAGCACGGGATCGAAGAGTTTGTGCGGCAACTCGGCGAGAACAAGCAGGTCATTCATCCCAAGCCGATCAACATCGCGCGCCAGCGAGACGAGATTTTTGTCGATTGCGTTCTGCAATACAACGACAGCTATAACGATCAGATACTTTGCTTCGCCAATTCCATTCCCAATCCCGATGGCGGCACGCATCTCACCGGCTTTCGCACGGCGTTGACTCGCGCCGTTAACCAATACGCGCGCGCAAACAATCTGACTAAAGAGAAGGACCCGTCCATCTCCGGTGACGACGTCCGTGAGGGACTCGTTTGCGTCTTGAGCATCAAGCTGCCGAATCCGCGCTTCGAATCGCAAACCAAAGTGAAGCTCGTCAATACCGAGATCGACGGCATCGTGAATTCGGCAGTTTACGACGGACTGATGACGTATTTCGATCAGAACCCGCCGATCGCCAAGCGCATTTTTGATAAGGTGCTCACGGCAGCGCGCGCTCGGGAAGCCGCGCGGAAAGCGCGGGAGACAATCCGCAAAGGCGCGCTCACCGGCGGCGGGTTGCCGGGGAAGCTGGCGGATTGCTCGGAGCGCGATCCGGAATTGACCGAGCTTTACATCGTGGAGGGTGATTCCGCCGGCGGCTCGGCCAAGCAGGGCCGCGACCGCCGCTACCAGGCGATTCTTCCCATTCGAGGCAAGCTCATCAACGTGGAGAAAGCGCGCATCGATCAGTTCCTCAAGAACAACGAGATCCAATCAATGATCACCGCCATCGGCACCGGCATCGGCAAGGCCAAGGAAGAAGGCAACGGCAGCAAAGACGAAGGAAACTTCGATCTAAGCAAGCTGCGCTACGGCCGCATCATCATCATGACGGACGCGGACGTGGACGGCTCGCACATTCGCACGCTGCTGCTCACATTTTTCTTCCGGCAAATGACCGAACTGGTGCGGGCGGGTAAAATCTACATCGCGCAGCCGCCGCTCTATCAGATCAAGCGCAAGAAGCGGGAGGAGTACGTCGAGGATGATGTCCAGCTGAACAAGATTCTTATCTCGTTAGGAGCTGAAGATGTGCGGCTAAAGAACCTGGCCGATGAGAAAGAGATTACGGCCGCGCAGTTAAAGGACATTCTCGAGTCGCTGGAAAAATTGGCGAAGCTGAGCGAGGCGATCCGGCGGCACGGCGGCGACTTCGAGAGTTTCCTGGCTGAACGCGAAGCCAAGTCGGGCAAGCTCCCCGCCTACCTGGTCAAAGTGCGCGATGGCAATGATGAAACGGTCCACTATTTCCATGATGAGAAAGAGGTGAGGCGATTTCATCTGGAGAACACTGATCTCAACCTTTTCGATGAGGAGATGGGACAGGAGCTATTGCCTCTTGGTGCACCAGTAAAAACCAACGGCGCCAACCGGCGGCGCGGCAAACTGATCGAGTTGCACGAATCGACGACCATTCAGAAGATCATCGCCGAATTGGCGCGAAAAGGATTGAAGGTCGATCACTACGCCGCGAGCGATCGTCCAATCTTCGAGCTGATCGAAGGGGAAGGAGACCGCGCCCTCTCGCATCCGCTATTTTCCATTCCGGAGATCCTGCAAAAGATCCTGGAGATCGGGCGTCGCGGCGTGCAGATCAAACGTTTCAAAGGTCTGGGCGAAATGAACGCCAAGGAGCTGTTCGAGACGACAATGAACCCTGAGAAACGCAAGCTGCTGAAAGTGGACTTGAACGAGGACAACGCGGTCGATGCGGACAAAATGTTTACCATTCTCATGGGCGACGTAGTTGAACCGCGCCGGCAGTTCATCGAAGACAACGCGCTCAATGTGCGGAATCTCGACGTCTAGTCTGTCGTGGCTTCTCTCCTGCGCAAACTCCGATACCGGCGGCGATGTTACGCCCTCTGCGCGGTGGCGCGTTCTGGAAGCAATCTGCTCACCGACGGGTTGCACGCCACCCGACGGGCGGGCCGGCCTAATCAGTTTTTTTGCGATCTCTTCGAAGGAACTTATGCGGAGAAATACGGCCTCGATCCGCGGAGTGACTATGCCAGCTATGTTCGCGGCGTCATCGCCGCAACGAAGACTTCGAATGAGGTTTTCGGTTTTAAATTGATGGGCTGGTATCTGCAATCGTTCACCGCCAAGCTCCGCGGCACGGGCGCCTTCGGCAGCGGATCGGATTTGCATGTGATGCAAAAAGCTTTCCCGCGCTTGCGCCTGATCCGCATTCATCGCCGAAACAAACTGCGACAGGCCATTTCAAAAGCGCGCGCTTATCAAACCGGCCAGTGGAAGGTGCGCGAGAACGAGACTTGGGCTAACGATCCACAGTTCGACGCGAAACTGATTGCGCGCTGCCTTCGCGAGAACAAAGGCGAAGAGGAAATCTGGGACCGTTTTTTCGAGCAAACTGGAGCGGAAGGATTGATGATCGATTACGAGGATCTTGCCGAGAATTACGAAGAGACGATCAAGGCCGTGCTCGATTTTTTGAAGATTCGGCTGCCGCGCAAGATGCGCATCGCGCCGGAAACCGTGAAGCAGTCGGACACCATTTCGGTGGAATGGGAGAAGCGCTATCGCGAGTTAAATGAGCCGCTCGCCGCCGCCTAACGAGAATGTACAACGCCAGCGAAAAGGTCGAACCGATTAACGTAGCCGAGGAAGTATCACGTTCCTTTCTCGACTACTCCATGTCGGTCATTATCTCGCGCGCGCTGCCGGACGCGCGCGACGGGCTGAAGCCTTCGCAGCGGCGGATTCTCTACGCCATGCACGATTTGTCCCTTTTCCCGAACCGGCAGCATCGTAAGTGCGCGAAGATTTGCGGCGACACGAGCGGTAACTATCACCCGCACGGCGAGGCCGTGATTTACCCGACACTCGTGCACATGGCGCAGCCCTGGGCCATGCGGGAGCGGCTCGTGGATGGGCAGGGCAATTTCGGCTCGGTCGAAGGCGATCCGCCGGCAGCCATGCGCTACACCGAGGCACGCATGACCCATCTCGGCGCCGCGCTCATGACCGACATGGACAAGGACACAGTGGACTTTGTCCCGAATTACGACGAGACACGAACCGAACCGACTGTTTTCCCCAGCGCCTTTCCAAATCTATTGGTCAATGGCGGTACCGGCATCGCTGTCGGAATGGCCACAAATATTCCCCCCCACAATCTGGGCGAAGTGATCGATGGTATCTGCGCGCAGATCGATGATCCCGACATCACGCTCGATGAGCTGATGAAGCAAGTGAAAGGACCCGATTTCCCAACTGGCTGCGCCATTTTAGGGATGGCAGGCATTCGGCAGTATCTGCAAACGGGCCGCGGCAGCATGAAAGTGCGCGGCAAAGCGGGGATCGAGGAGCTGAAAGGCGGGCGCGAACAGATAGTCATCACCGAGATTCCATACAACGTGAACCGCGCCACCCTGGTTGAGCGGATCGCGCAGTTGGTCAACGACAAGGTGATCACCGAGGTCAGCGCCATTCGTGACGAGTCGGACGAGAACACGCGCGTCGTGGTCGAGCTGAAACGTGACGCCAATCCGAAGGTGGTGATCAACAATCTCTATAAGCACACCGCGATGGAGTCGTCCTTCGCCGTCATCATGCTTGCGATTGATCATGGGCGCCCGAAGTTGCTCTCGCTCAAGGACGCGAACGCTGCCTACATCGAGCATCG
>JBKPQR010000002.1:0-4741 GCA_046734175.1 Verrucomicrobiota bacterium
TTTCCCCCGGACGTCTGGCCGCTCGCGGAAGAATACGTCCGTAAGTCACTCAGCCTCGACGACACATGGCCTGAAACTTACAACGCGCTGGCCGCGGTCGAGATTTACTACAAACGGAACTGGGCTGCGGCTGAGCGCGCCTTTCACCGCGGGATGGAATTAGACCCCAATTTCGGTGACCTCCACTCGCATTACGGTATGTGCCTGGCCTATCTCGGGCGATTCGAGGAGGCGATCGCGCAAACAGAGCGCGCCATGCAACTCGACCCATTTTTCCCGGGCACTAATGTGCATTACGGGACGCTTCTCTTTTTGAGTCGCCAGTACGACCGCGCCGCGGCACAACTGGCGAAAACGCTCGACCTTTACCCTAACTACGCCGTCGCGCATGAGTATTTCGGCGACGTTTGCGCAAAGAGAGACATGCTGCACGAGGCGATCACGCACTGGTGTGCGGCCTTGAATCTGAGCGGGCGGAGCGAAGATGCGGACGTGCTAGAGCAAACGTTCCAAGCCGCCGGATTCGATGCGGCAGTGCGGAGCCTCGGCGAAAGGCAATTGAAGGAGCTGGACGCAAAAAGCGCCCGTGGCGAATACGTGGCGCCGGCGCATTACGTTTTCGCCCACCTCAAACGCGGTAACTTGGATGACGCATTCACGTGGCTGCCGAAAATGGCCGAGGAAAAAGACTGGTTTGCCCTGCAACTGCCGGTCACTCCGATCCTCGACCCGTTGCGGGCCGACCGGCGTTTTGATCAAATCGCCGCCTCGCTCGTGCTGAAGTAGGCGTGTTTTTTTCCGGAAAAGTTCTTCAATTCGGTTGCGATTCTAAACGCCATCGCGGCGCATTAAAGTCGCGGCCGGTGGTGAGGATCAGCTAAGCGTTTTCTCCAGCAGGTAAAGGTAAAGAATGGCCATGGCATCGGTGGTCGCGCCCGAGGTGTTATCATACTCAGCCGTGAGCTGGTAGCGATGATCGCGTCGGATCGGAATTCCTTCGCTTGATTTCAATTCGTCCACATCTGCGACACCGAGCCGGTCTGACCAGTCGCGCGAGCTGAAGTGGAAGATTGTCTTGCCCGTGGTTAAATCGCGGAGCTCCATCCCACGGGCGAACGGATGCACGTGAATGGTGGCGTAATGAATGGTGGTGTCGAAAGGCAGATTGAGCTGCGGGGTGATGTCGGTGGTGTAAACATGAGGGCCCGGCGGGACAAGCCAGTGCGCAGTCTGCCCTTCACCCGATTTACCGATGGTGGAGGCGGCTGAGAGATTCACCTTGCAGGAATCGGCGCAACCAGCGCCGACGTGAAGCGGCATCGGCGCAGTGTTGCCGGCGCTGGCCACGCTGGCGGATTGAGGTTGCACCACATAAAGCGCGCGCCGGAAGAGCGCCTTGTTCGGCGCCTCCGGCTCATCCGCGGCGATGCTGTGCACAATCGTTCGCATACGAACGTTCCCGGCTCCATTCGGAAGATTGAGGTTTAACGACATCGTGACGTAATCGAGTGGGGTGTCGCTGGGGACAGGAATGCCGAATCCTTTCGGCAGCTCAATCGAGCGGCGGCCGGGCACCAGGGTGAACAAGCGCCAGTCGAGGTGAGTCTTGCCGCCGAAGCGCTGGTTATATCGGGCCGGACCAGCGCCATGCTCGGCCAGCGTGAGATTGGAATGACAAAAGAATTCCTGCGACACCGGCTTAAGATCGCTCGCATCCACCACCTGGGTCTCGAGCCCGGTTATCCATTGCACCGGACATTTGTTATCTGCCAGGTGGAGAGAGCTCGCGATTGAGAAGGGCCCCTCCATCGAGCGATAGATTTTGTCGAGACGATATGAATCCGAGACGAGAGTCACGTTTTTCTGCGCGTCGCGACTCGAATCAGGCCGCGTCACTGAGTAAAGCGCGGGCCAGACAAGCGCGGCCGCGACACTCAGCAGGAGCAATGGTCGCTTCATCAATTATTTCTGAGCAATCGATGTGCCTCTGATGCACAATGGTGATGATGGCGAACAAGCTGCGCATCGGCTCCTTCGCGGCCCATTCCGCGCGCGGGTTGCTCCGCGATCAAACAACGCGCCGCTGGGTCATGTTTGTCACTCTCGTTCTGGCGATGTTGATGCTTTTTGCCGGCACCACGTTTTTGAACATCGACGCGCATGAGCATCCCGGCTGGTTCGTCTTCTTTTGGCTGGCCTGCGCCTGGCTTACGCTGACGGCGCTGCTACTGGCGCTCTTCGATCTGCTCATGGTGCGGGCGCAATCGCGGGCGGCGAAGCGGAAATTGCGGGGAGCGCTCGAGCAGGAGTGAGCGCGTACAAAACCCGTCTTGAGATGGAAGCAGATGAGGCGCGACTGCTCGCCGCTTATGCGCAGAAGTCAGGAGAATCGCGGGGCCGAAAATTCCCGGAGCCGCGTCACGAGTACCGCACCGAGTTTCAACGCGATCGCGCCCGGATCATTCATTCCCGGGCCTTTCGTCGTCTGGAATACAAGACGCAGGTTTTCCTCAACGGCACGGGCGATCATTTGCGCACGCGATTGACCCACACCATCGAAGTGGCATCGATCAGCCGCACCATCGCGCGCGCGCTGCGGCTCAATGAAGATTTGGCCGAAGCAATCGCGCTCGCGCACGACCTTGGGCACGCGCCTTTCGGACATTCCGGCGAAGAGATGCTGGCCGAGTGCATGCGGGAGCATGGCGGCTTCGAGCACAATCGCCAAAGCTTGCGCGTGATCGAGTTGCTGGAAAATCCTTACCCCAACTTCGCGGGCTTGAATCTGACGGCGGAAGTACGCGAGGGATTACAGAAGAACCAAACTACCTCGCTCGAGGCTCAGGTTGCGGATTTGGCCGATGAAATTACTTACTATAGTCATGACCTGGATGACGCGATCGATTTTGAGATCCTGAGCTTCCCGCAACTGGAAGCCGTGCACGTCTGGCGGGAGGCGGCTGGCGCGGTGCGGTCGCGGTTTCCCGAGCTGCATGAGCCGGAGCTGCACAAGCTCGTCATCCGCGAAATCATCGACCGGCAGGTGCGTGACGTGATCGCGACCAGCGCGGAACTTGTCGGGCGGGCGCTCCGGCTGCCCGGCGCAACTGAAGGGGGTGCCCTCCGCCAGCAGAAGCTTGTTTGTTACAGTGACGGAGTCGGCGCGGCGAACGCGGAGCTCCGGAAATTTTTGTACGCGAATGTCTATTATCATCCGCGTGTGGCGGAGGTGAACCAGCGCGCGTGTGAGATGTTGCGGGAGGTATTCGAGGCTTACATGCGGGAGCCGGAGCGGCTGCCGGAAGGCGCAGCGCGGCGGATCGATACTGAAGGATTGCATCGCGCGGTTTGTGATTACGTCGCAGGAATGACCGACCGCTATTTGATGGAAGAGTTTGGCCGGATCAGCACATCATCCTGAGCGGCGCGAGGTCCAAAGGTGCGGGGAAGTTACCTTTCAAGCAGAGGCAACGGCGGGCAACGCTCGCTACTTAGGCTTAGACACGAGCTTGCCTGCAAGGCTTGTTCGGAGGTGTATAATAGTTTCCTCACGATGTTTTCCTTTCGCCGCATCTCGTTAGCGAACGCTCTGTTTGCAATTGCACCGCTGCTTCTATCGGGTTTTAACACCCCGTCGGGTAAAGAACTCTTTGTTGCGAGGTCACCCGAGGATCCCGCCTTGATCGCTCGCATCAAGGCGCTTTCGCCGACGGTGAGCCTGGAGGACGCAAAGCGAGTGACCTATTGCGTGATCACCACCGGACAGGAACTGGGCCGTGAGTGGCATGTGACCTGGTACTCGACGTTGATGCCCGGCATTCAAAACTTTCTCGTCAAAAGGGGAGCGAGAAAAGGAGGCTACTGCTTCCAGTACTCGATGGAGGTTCTCGTTCGATTGGAGGCGCTAAAGTTGAAAACGGTCGAGTTCCACTGGGCAGAGTCGGGGGCAGGGACTATCTGCGAGAATAACGGCATTGTTGTGACCGCCCGAGGCCAACCTTTTGCGCAAGGTGTTTTGCTCGACAGCTGGCGCTCTCAGCCACATGTGACTTGGACTCAGGTAACGCTGGACCCGGAATATCACTGGAAGGAAAACCCGGCTTTTGCCGCCTTTGTTTTGCAGAGAGCACATAAGGCGACACCTTCGAAAACCACACCTGAGAGGCGCTAACGGCGCTTCGGCGGCGCCATTGAGCCATCACTTTTTTCTGGAAATGACAAGCAGCTATGCCGCCGCCGTTCCGCTTTCTTCGCGCAGGTATTGAATAACGAGCCGCAAGCGGGCGTTGAGATCGAGCTCTTCGAGAATCTGCTGACGCCGGACCGGATCGAGGATAAAGGTCGATGCCATCAGATCGGCGAGCATGGCGAGATCGGTCATGCCGGTGACGTATTTGTCGATCTTTGAGGGCAGCTTGCGGCCGAGCGTCTTGAAGCGATCGTAAAGCTCGAGCACTTTGGCCCCGAGCGCCTCGGTCTCGACGCTGACGTCGCCTTCCGAGCGCAATGTTTCCAATTCGGCGATGGGGAAGGGATGCAGCTGGCTGAAGGCGGTGAGACGAACCCGCTGCAAACCTTGCAAGATCAAATTCGAAGTGCCATCGCTTCGACCGACACACGCGCGAATAAGCCCGATGGTGGCAACATCGAAAAAATGTTCTTCGCTCTGCCACTGCCCGCATTCAGGGCGGACCAGCGCGACGCAGAACATGCGTTCGTGCGCAAGCGCGTGAGCGAGCAT
>JBKPQR010000003.1:0-45121 GCA_046734175.1 Verrucomicrobiota bacterium
GCGGAGATCCAGATGCAAGGCCGCCTGATGCAGAGCGGCGAGTACAAATCGCAGATCGCACTCGATCCTTACGCAGCCAAGCCGACATTCAGTTATCGGGGCCAGCTCAGCGATTTGCCGCTGGTTAAATTGAACGAGTTCGCCAAGGCCTATGCCGGCATCACTTTCGAGAGCGGCACCTTGCGGGTGGCGTCGGAGATGACCTCGAAGAACGGCTCCTTCACCGGTTACGTCGAGCCGGTTTTCGATCATATGTCGATTTTCAATCCCGAACACGATTCCGAGAACGTGGTCGATTTCGTCTGGCAGGGAATCGTCGGCGGATTGACGCGGCTGATCCGGAATCAGCCGAAAGACCGCTTCGGCACCAAGGCGCCGCTGGCGGGAAATTTTGATGATCCCAAAACAGCTGTGATGACGACGATCATGAACGTCTTTCGCAACGCCTTCGTGCAGGCATTCAGCGGCACACTCCAGGAACAGAAGAAGGAAAATCTGCCGAGCGTTAATCCGGACAAGAGCGATTAGCCGCGACGGCGCATTTGGCTACTTGAACGGACGAGCTTGCTGCTAATCGGGCGGCAGGACAACGACTGGTTGCCCGTCATCGAGCGGAAGAGCACGCGGCGGAGCGACGACTTTGCGCACTCTGCGATGGGAGATAACCGGCGCGTCATTCACATCCGGCAGCGGTGGAGTGACGACGGTATTTCCCGAAGGAAGGCGCAGGACCCACTTGCCTTCTGGCGTCGTGCGAACAAATCGCGCCTGCTCGCCGCCTACTCGCAGTGGCGGAAGTGAACGTTCACGCCGACGCGAGCTGCCGCGCCGGACCGAATTCGCCACTTTGTCTTGCGCTTCACTCGCACGCTCGGCGATTTTCGCTGCAGGCGTCGGTTCTGGTTGCGAAGGCTCCGGCGCTGCGGCGTTTTGCTCTTGCGCTTGAATAGGTTGTTGCTCCTGAGCGATGGCTGGCGCTGGCACATCGCTTTTGCTCAAGGGCGTTGCTGCCACGCCGGCTGGAGCTTCCTCGGGCGGCGGCGGCTCTGCCATGGCGGTCTCCCCGCTCTCTTCCTTTGCGTTCACAGGCGCAGGCGTCGCTGCGGCGGCCGGTTTCGTTTCCTCAGCTACGACCGGCGGACTCTGCGCCGTTGAGTTTTCTGCCGGTGCATTTTTGTTTTCCTCCGCCGGCGTGGGCACGGGAGCGGCCGACGCACTCGCGACGCCCGGCGCGCTCGTTTCCTCCGGCACTGCTGGTGCAGCGCTTCCCGCCTCCGCCGGGGCGCTGCTCGACACATCAGATGGTTTCTCCGGCAACGTGGAGCTCGTGTTTGAATCCGGCGCGGATGAGGCCGGTGTTGTCTGCGCCACCGCCGCCACAGATGAATTGCTCTCGGTCAATTTGGCTCGTTCCGGCAACCTCGGCGTCGTGGTTGGTGCAGCGGGCGCAGTTTCAGGGACGCCAATTGGCACGCCGATCGAGTCAATCGGCCGGTCGCGATGGGTCCATGAGCGCACCTTGCCCGGAGCGAGCGCTGCCGCCAATCCAGCCAAAAGTAGCAGGACCGCGGCTGCGCCGATGACTGGCGCAAACCAACTGCGTGGCTGCTCCGCCTCAAGCGGCGCAGTTTCCGGCAACGCAACGCGGTCTCGGCTAAAGGCGCGGCGTCGCTCCACCTTTTGGAGACACTTTCGCAACTCGTCCGTGAGAAGAAGAGGATCATGCGGTCGCTCGTCAGGATTGATCCGCAGCATGCGCCGAAGCAGTTTACGGAGAGAACGCGGGATCGGGACCCGGGATGGCAGCGCCCGTTCGCTTGTCTCCGAACCGCGGCTGCGGCCGGCCAGCGGCACCGCCCCTGTGAGCAGGAAACAGATTGTCGCGCCGAGGGAAAAAACTTCAGAACGAAAATCGACCTTGCCTTTCTCCAACTGCTCCGGGCTGGCGAATGCGGCGCTGATAGGTGCGACCAACGCATCGTCTCCTTCGGTGTATAGCTTCAGCCCAGCCATCCCGAAATTGAGCAGCTTTACGAAAGGCCAGCTGCCGTCAGGAGCGACACCGTTAACGATCATCAGATTCGACGGCTGGATGGCGCGATGGCTCAGGCTGTGAAAGGCAGCTTCGGCCAGCGCGCTCACGATCTGGAGCGCGATGCGCACGACGGCGTCCGGGGACATCGGCCCATGCGCCACCACCCATTGCTCGGCTGTTTCGCCTTCCAAATACTCTGTGGCGAAAACAAGATGATCATCCTCGACGCGAACCTCAAAAACTCGCGCAATGTTTGGATGTTTCAGCTTGCCCAAAGTGTGAGCTTTCGCCTCAAACTGCGGGCGGCCGCTTTCACTTATGTTGGCCAGGGGAATAAGCTGAAGCGCGACAGCGTGGCCGCTCTGATAACCGATTGCCTTGTAAGTGATGGCAGAGCCGCTGCGACCGATTTCGCGCGGAGCGCCATCTTCATTCACGCAGACGCAGTAGTTTTCGGGGAGAGCAGTAGCTGGCATAATTGGGAGCTGGTATTTATTAAACCAATCGGTCTGGTGCTTGACTCAATCAAATCCGCGGGGCGGGAGTTTCGGCTCGGGCAAATTGGCTACCCCGCTTGGATTCGAACCAAGAATAACGCCTCCAAAGGGCGCTGTGTTACCGTTACACCACGGGGTAAAACGATCTCAGATTGTCGATTGCCCATTGCCGATTGCAAGGGCGCCGCGCTACTCTTTCACTTGTGGCGGAGAGGATCAAAGCTGTCGTTTTAACCTGGGACCGGCATCGCGTCATAACGCAGCACTTGATGGCGCAATATGCACGGCTCTGGCCCGACCACCCTTTTGTCTTCCGCATTCCCTTTCAATCTTTGGCCGGCAACAATTCCGCGACCGAAGAGTATGTTGAAACACCGCCGGACATTCCGGCCACCGTTCTTGGCCTTATTGCCGATCTCGATGATGAGCAATGGATTTACTGGTGCGCGGATGACAAGTATCCAATCGCGCTGGTAACGGAGAAGTTTAACACCTTATTCAACTACGCGCGCGAGCAAAGCGACATAAGTGGACTACTCTGTTGCCGCTGCCGCATCACCCTGGATCGACCAGACCTGTCGCTTCTGCCAGGTGAGCGAGCTACTCCTGAAGGGGATGTCCTGCTCGAGAGGCAAAGGTGGTACCAGATCTGGCTTCATCAATTCCTGCGCGTGAAGGTGCTGCGGTATCTCTTTACTCACATGCCGCCTCGCATTCCGGACGCGAAGGTAATGGACAAGTTAAAGGATGATATTCCGAAGCCGGATGAGCTAAGGTTGTTCGTGACGAAGGAGAACTATGCAATTTTTGGTGAAAGCACCCAGCGCGGAGTCATCACCAGGAACTGCCATGAAAGCATGCGGAAAAGCGGACTTGAACTACCGCCATGGTTCCAGCATTCCAACGGTAACTACGTGACGATGGGGGAGCTTCCCCGCGTCGCCGCACCACGATGGAGCGCACTGGCAAAAATATTCGCACGCAACTAGGAACGGTGCCTCGCCTTTTTCCTTTCAAGCCGGCTATACGCGAAGCTTATCGCCGGTTTGGTCCTGCCACCGATGTAACTCTTCTCTTAGCCGGGCGGCTGTTTCGGTTCGCGTAAGACTGGAGTAGAGATTGCGCGTCTCTGCCGGATCGTCGTGAAGATTGTAAAGCTCGGATCGATCCTGGTTGCGCAGGGACAGCTTCCAACCCTCAACAGTAACTATCGTTCGAGTAGACTCGGCCGTAGCTCGTTTTACCCGCCAGCGCGATGCCAGTTTTGTTCGTTTCTTCACTTTGGCCCGGTTCGGCGCCCACTCTATAAAGACCGGGCGTGCCGTCCCCTGCCCTCGAGCGACAGAGCAAAGGCTCTTCCCGGCAAACTGCGCTGATGCTTCTCCGCCCAACAGCTCTACCAGCGTTGGAAGCAAATCTATTTGGCTCACAGGCTGAGCTATCCGCCGGGCGCCCTTCTCTTGCCGCAGCTTGATCAACCATGGCACGCGAACGGCTTCCTCGAACATCACTTCCTTTCCGAACAACTCATGAGCGCCCAACATGTCGCCATGATCGCTTGTATGAACTATCACCGTGTCATCAAAAACACCATTTCGCCTGAGAGACTCCAGTATAGCTCCGATGCTTCGATCTACTTGCGTGACTAAGCCGAGGTAGCGCTGCTTAATACTTTTGCACTCCTCGGGGCTCGCTCCGAAAAAGTATTGCATAGGCAATCTCTCCCGGTCGAGCAAGGCTTCCGCCCGCTGCCATTCGCGCATTAACTGGTAGCGGAGCGGGGTCGCATCACTCAGCGGGATAGCTGGTTCGAGTTCTACTTCGGTCAGTGGATGAATGTCATTGAGCGGTCCGTTATAAGGAGAGTGAGGCTCGACAAACCCTACGAACAAGACGAACGGCCCGCCGGCATGTTTCTCGATAAACTCGCAAGCGTGCCTCTCCAGAAACTGCGTCTTGGATAGCTCGATGGGCAGATTGCTCACAAATGTTTGCGAGAAACCACCGCCGGCGCGGTCCGGTTTGTATCCGCGGGAGAGGAGAAAACGGCTGTAGTCGCTGACGTATTCCGTCGAGATCCAATGCTGAAATCCTCGCTGCGGCTCTGCCTCGTTACCGAGGTGCCATTTGCCAAAGTAGGCGCTTGCGTAGCCGGGGTCGATGAACTCAGGCAGACATTTCAGATGCGCCGGCAGAGCAACGCTGTTCCGCGTGCACCCATTTTGGTGGGGCCAGGTGCCGGTCATGATTGATGAGCGCGAAGGCGTGCAAACCGGGTGCGTGACATAGGCGCGCTCGAATACAACCGATTGTTCGGCGAGCTTCGCCAGGTGCGGCGCGTACTCTGGAGTAATCGTGTCCGCGCGCTGTTGATCTGGAAGGAACACTACCAGATTAGGTTTGCGCGGCGATGTCACGCGGCAGCTTCGCCGCGCCTGACCGGCGCTGCAACGAGGCTACTCGCGTGGTTTCGGCAGGCGAATGTCCACGGTCGTGCCGTTGCCGGGCACGCTGGAAATTGAAATTTTCCCGCCGTGGGCTTCGATAACGGAGCGGGCAATGGCGAGCCCAAGTCCGGTGCCGGCCCGATCGCCGTGAGTGACGAAAGGTTCGAACAGTTTCGGCAAAACTTCGGGCGGAATTCCGACGCCGGTATCGGAGATGCGAATGACGACCTGTTCCTGGACGAGGTCGGTGGTCATGGTGAGAATGCCCCCGCCGCGCATGGCTTCGCGTGAGTTTTTGATGAGATTAGAGAGCACCCGGATGAAGCGCGCGCGATCGATCTCAACGTTGCCATCGTAGCGGATGTGTTTGACGAACTGGATATTCTTGCCTGGAAGCAGGCGCAGCGATTGAGCGTTAAGCTCATCGAGCATTCCCCAGATGGAGACGAGCTGTTTGTGCAACTGCATTGAACCGCGGGCGTAATCGAGCAACTCCTGGGTCATTGCGAGCATGCCGTCCATTGCGCCATCGAGCATCGTAGTCAGCTCGCGCAAACGCGGATCATTCGTTTCGCTGGCGATAAGATCGGAGCAGCAACGCACGATGCAGATCGGGTTTTTGAGATCGTGAATGATGGAGTTGGCCATGGAGCCGACGAGATTGAGCCGCTCCGAGCGCATGACGTCATTGATGAAATGGGAGTTGACGCTGCGCAGGTGTTCGCTGACCGAGCGCAGGAAATTGAGATGGAGCCGGCTCGGAGCGAGCTCGAGGATGTGCTGGAATGTCTCCTCCTTGACCGCTCCGAGAGTAGTAGGCTCGGCCGCCGTGGCCATGGCAGAATGCGGCGCATGATTGAGCATGGACAGCTCGCCAAAGAAATTACCCGGATGCATGTAAGCCAGCACCTGTTGCTGTCCCTTCGCATCACGCCGCGAAATTCTCACTGAACCCTCGCCCACCAGGTAGAGCGCGTCGCCGGCCTCGCCTTCCTGGAAGACGACGTCGCCTCGATCGAAATGCAGGATATCGAGTTCAGGCCGGATTTTTTCGAGCACATCGGAATCGATCCCCTCGAACAAGCGATTGCGCGAGAGTTGTTCGAAGGCGTAGCGCCGCGCGGTGGAGCTCATGAGCGCTTCTTAATGAGCAACCGGAGTGCCGTGGGAGATGTGAATTTCGGACTCGGCAGAGCGTCTCTACTTGGGCCGTTGCCGCGCTCGCTCAATGATGGAATCGGCAAGCGCGAGAACATCGCCGGCCCAGAAGGGCTTCGCTAAAAAACCGGCCAGCCCGTTGCTCATCATGCGTTCAAGGCAGTCCGCCTCAACGAACCCGGCCATGAGGACAACATTGATGCGCGGTCGTATTTGGCGCAGTCGGGCAAAGGTTTCTTCGCCATTCATAAACGGCATGGCGAGATCGAGGAGCACGAGGTCAAAGGATTCAGGAGCGCGTCGGAACAGGTCGAGGCACTCGAAAGGTGAGTGCGCCGTCGAAACTACGTATCCCGCCTCCGACATGATTTCCTGCAAGAGGGCTACCGCCATCGCTTCGTCGTCGGTGATGAGAACGGAGCGCCTGCGCCGATCCGGCTTGGGCAGCATGACAGCGGTCTGCGGTTGCTGCAGAGCTGGGTGGAGCATCACTTTGCCACTTGGCCCGCCCGCTTCCGCGACGAGCTGTGCCGTTACCTGCTCGGCGCGCTCGATGCTGGTGCGCAACATCTCAAAATACTTGTCCGAGCCCGGAGCGCCTTCCCACACGTTCTCGATGAGCACACTCGTGCCGGAAATGATTTGCAGTAGGTTGTTTAATTCACTGGCGACTTTTGAGCTGAGAGTGATTTTGCGGCCGTTGCCGTCTTGAAAATTTGTCATGGAGGAAAAAAAGCGACCGAGAATGGCTGCTACGATTCAGCACTTGCGGTGCCAGTTGAGAATGCCTGGCGGAGCGCCGTTCTATGGTTTTGGCGCACGAGCAGCCACAGCGGTTGCAAGCGCGATGTTCTCCGGTTCGCCCAGACGACGCTTCAACTTCTCGAAGTGGGGCGAAGTATTGGCGTAAAAAGGATACTTGCGCTCGGTCGTTTTCGGCTGAAAACGCCAATGTTTGTACATCCAAAGCCAAGGCGCGGGGTTGCGGCGGATGACAGGCTCGAATGAGTCCCAGCAGGCCTGGGCAATCTCGGTCAGGCTGGCGCCGGGCGGCACTTCCACCTTCGGATGACAGACGAAGCGATAACGTCCGCCCCCCAGCGGCTCGCAATGCGCCGGGACAATGGCGGCGCCGGTGCGCTGGTGCAGCCAGGCGTGGGCGAGCGTCACGCACGTCTCCAATCCGAAACAGTTGATGACGACGGCTGCCTGCGTCGGCCGCACATTGAGATCGATCAGGATCGCCGCGCGCCCGCCGCGGCGCAGCGTTTTATACAGCCGCACGATCGCGCCTTTGCGCGGAATGACCGTTTGCCCGGAGCGTTTTCGGGCTCGGTGCATGAGCGGCTCGAGCAGCCGGTTTTTTTGCGGCTCGGTTACAAGATCAGCCGGATAGCCGACAAAGCCCATGGCCAGGCTGAGCCATTCGAAGTTCCCGTAGTGGATGGAGACGGCGATGGTCGATTGCATGTTGCCGGTCTGCATTTTCGCGCGCTCGAGGCCTTCGATTTGGATGTAGCGATGAAGATTCTGAGGTGTAAGTCGCGAGCTCCAGAGCAGGTCGATCAATGTGGTGGCAAACATCCGATATGAGCTGCGGGCGATCTCGCGGCGCGCTTCAGGATTAATCAGTGGCAGCGCGGCTTCGATATTGGCCAGGGCAACCGCGCGGCCATTCCAATCGAGCAAGTAACCGAGCGTGCCCAGGAATCGGCCGAGCACGTAGCAAGCGCGCCGTGGCAGGAGTGGAACAGTGGCCATGCCAGCGAGCAGCGCCACCCACTCCAGCCGGTGACGTATTTTTTTGCTGAGCAAACTGGAGCGCGCCATCGGGAAAGGAGAGAACCGTAGGCGAGAGTTTCTGCGCAAGCTACCTCTTGTCTTCGTCATCGAGCTCCTCCGGCTGCCTTTCAGGAAAATCCCTCGCAGCGTCTGGCCAAGAGTCGGAATCTGGCTATGTTTTCTTCCCCGAATTTATGCAGCAGCTGGAAGTCAAAAACCTCACTGTGGCCATCGATGACAATGAGATTCTCCGGGAACTCAGCCTGTCGGTCGCTGCCGGCGAAGTGCACGCTATTATGGGCCCGAACGGCTCGGGCAAGAGCACGCTGGCCAAGGTTATCGCCGGCCATCCCGATTACAAAGTGCGCGGCGGACAGGTCCTGCTGGATGGTGAAAACATCCTCGAGCTCCAGCCGGACGAACGCGCGCGCAAAGGTCTCTTCCTGGCTTTTCAATACCCCAGCGAAGTGCCGGGAGTGACGATCGCGAACTTTCTGCGCGCGGCAGTGCAGGCGCGTTTGCCGGAGGGTGAAGAGCTCGAGGCGACCGAGTACTACGCGAAGCTCTACGAGAAAATGGATGCGCTGGAGATCGACCGCTCTTTTACCTCGCGCGCGGTAAACGAAGGATTTTCCGGCGGCGAAAAGAAGCGTTGCGAGATTTTGCAAATGGCGATGCTCGAGCCGCGCTACGCGGTCCTCGATGAGACCGACAGCGGCCTCGATATCGATGCGCTCAAGGTGGTGGCGCGTGGCGTGAATGCGTTGCGCGGCCCGAATCTCGGCGTGCTGCTCATCACGCACTATCAGCGGCTGCTGAATTACATCGTGCCTGACTACGTGCACGTGATGGTGCAGGGACGCATCGTTCGCAGCGGCGGCAAAGAGCTGGCGCTCGAGCTGGAAGAAAAGGGCTACGACTGGGTGCGCGAGCATGCCGCGGAGCCGGCGCTCGCCTGATCGCGCGCATTGCTATCGCGCCGTGCAAGCCGGTGCGATCGGCGCTCAGCGCTGTTCACGCTGATCTGATCATGAGCGAAATTTCTGAGTCGTTATGGACCGCCACGCTGCCGTAGCGAACCAAGCTGCTTGAATAGCCCAGAGCGCCACCCGCTTTGCCTCGACGGGGGCGCCGCAACCGACCACGCCGGGGCTGGTGTTCTCCGCGCGTCCGGCGCAGTTTGCCAACTTCATTCGCCTGAGCTGCGGCCTCGCGTGGTCGCGGCGCGTCCAGGAAGCGATCGAAGTTCTCGGGCGACTGGTCAGGCAAAACTGTACAGTTGGAAAATTCGCGAATTCGCGAACGTCGCGCGCGCCTGGGCTCGCTACCGTGCTACCATGATCTACGTTGTTAGAGCGAACGAAGGTGCGAAGCGGAAATCGTTTGATGTCGGTTTCGATTTACTCGCTAGTGGACCGCAATTGATAGTCGCGCTAATGCATTACCAGCCCGAGAACACGGTGCCATTTCATTCGTATCCGAACGAGCAGAGCGGTCACCTCATCTTTGGCCCCACGCGAGTGCGCACACGTGAATCCGCGCATGAGTTGCACGCTGGTGACAGCTACGTCATCCCGGCAAACGTCGAGCACAGTATCGAGATCCTCGAAGCGACCGATGAGCTGCAGGTCTTCACACCGCCACGGGAAGATTTCCGCTGATGCGCCGGATCAAACAGGAGGAGGGTCCGTCGTCGGAACAGCGTTCGCCACGAAGGTGAAGATCTGGCCTAACGAGTTCTGCGAACGTTTCGGTTTGCGCCTCCCGATTGTTCTCGCCCCGATGGCGGGCGCTTGTCCGCCGTCGTTATCGATCGCGGTGGCGAATGCCGGCAGCATGGGTGCGTGCGGAGCGCTGCTTATGCAACCGAAGGCGATCCGCGCGTGGGCTGATGAAGTGCGCGCGGCCACGAGCGGTCCGTTCCAGATGAACCTCTGGATTCCCGATCCGCCGCCGCTGCGCGATCGTGAACGTGAAGCGGAGGTGCGGCGTTTCCTCGCGCAATGGGGACTGGCAGTTCCGGAGGATGCGGGCGACACCGCGCTGCCGGATTTCGCCGCGCAATGCGCCGCAATTCTCGAAGTTCAACCGGCAGCGGTGTCGTCGATCGTGGGGCTGTATCCGCCGCGCTTTGTCGCGCAGCTGAAAGCGCGCGGCATCCCGTGGTTCGCAACTGTCACGACCGTGCGCGACGCCAAAGAAGCAGAAGCCGCTGGCGCTGACGCGCTCATCGCGCAAGGCATGGAAGCTGGCGGACACCGCGGCGCGTTCGAGGGCGATTCAGCGGAACGCGAGCTGGTTGGTTTGGTTGCATTGCTGCCGGCGGTCGTGGATGCGGTGCGCATTCCGGTGATCGCTGCGGGCGGAATTGCCGATGGCCGGGGCGTTGCGGCGGCGCTGGTGCTCGGCGCGAGCGCGGTTGCGATCGGCACCGGTTTCCTTCGATGCGATGAAGCGAAGATTCACCCGGCCTGGGCCGCCGCGCTGGCGGAAACAACTCCCGAGCGCACGATGCTGACGCGCGCGTTCAGCGGTCGGTTGGGCCGGAGCATCATGACGGATTATGTGCTTGCCGCCGGCAACCTCGCGGCGCCATATCCAGTGCAGCGCGGCCTGACCACGTTGATGCGCAAGGAAGCGGAACGCGAGGGCGATGTGCGACGAATGCAGGCGTGGGCCGGGCAATCGGCCGCGCTCGCCCGCCAAGAGCCGGCAGCGCGCTACCTCGCGCGCATTTGGGAGCAAGCGCAATCGCTTCTCAGCGCATAGGCCGAGCGGAGCTGCGGGCGGCGCCGGCATTAGCAAAACTCGCGTTTCGGGTTATGCTATTAACCCCTTCCAGAGGTGAATTATGGCTACTGCGACTGAACAATCCGCCGTTAACATCGATCGCTCGATTGGCGATTTTCATTATGACGTTAAGTACGACTACGATGCGGGCGTCGGGCTGAACGAGCGCGTCGTCAATTACATTTGCGATGTTAAAGGCGAGGATGAATGGGTGCGCGACTTTCGACTCAAAGCGCTGCGCATTTTCCAGGAAAAACCGATGCCGACCCACTGGGCGAGCTCGGACCTGAACGCGATCGACTTTAGCAAAATCCGCTATTACCTCGCGCAGGGGCAGCGCCCGACACGATCGTGGGACGAAGTCCCCGACGATGTGAAGCGGACGTTCGAGCGGCTCGGAATTCCGGAACAGGAACGCAAGTTCCTCGCCGGGGTCGAGGCGCAGTTCGACAGCGAAGCGGTTTACTCCAACATCAAAAAAGCTGTCGGGGAACAGGGCGTAATCTTTGTCGGCTCGACTGAAGGTTTAAAGCAGCATCCGGAAATTTTCCGGAAATGGTTCGGCAAGGTCATTCCCATCGGCGACAACAAATTCAGCGCGCTCAACTCCGCCGTGTTCAGCGGCGGTTCATTCATCTACGTCCCGCCCGGGGTGAAGGTGAAACATCCGTTGCAAGCTTACTTCCGTATTAACGCCGAGAACTTCGGTCAATTCGAGCGCACCCTCATCATTGTCGATGAAGGGGCCGAACTGACTTACATGGAAGGCTGCACCGCGCCCAAGTTCAACACCGCCACGCTGCACTCGGCTGTGGTGGAGCTGGTCGCGCTGAAAGGCGCGAAGATTCAATACATCACCGTGCAAAACTGGTCGGCCAACGTCTTTAATCTCGTCACCAAACGTGGGCTCGCCCACGAGCAGGCTGAGATTAAATGGATCGATTGCAATATCGGCTCGCGTCTGACGATGAAATATCCCGGGGTGATTTTGAAGGGCCGCAAATCGCGCGGCGAAGTGCTCTCCATCGCGCTCGCGAACAACGGCCAGCATCAGGACACCGGCGCGAAGATGATTCACGCCGCGGACGAGACGACCTCGAACATCATCTCCAAATCGATCTCCATCGGCACCGGCCGCGCCACCTACCGCGGGCTCGTTCACGTCCCGAAGCATTTGAAGAATTGCAAGAACAACACCGAATGCGACGCGCTCCTCATTAACGCCAGCAGCCGCACCGACACTTATCCCACCATCACCGTTCGCGGCACGGGCAACTCCGTGCAACATGAGGCCAGCGTCTCCCAGGTCTCGGCCGAGCAGATTTTCTACATGCAGCAACGCGGCCTGACTGAAGCGCAGGCAATGAGCCTGAGTGTTAACGGCTTCGTCAATGATCTCGTTCGCCAATTTCCCATGGAATATTCGGTCGAGCTCAAGCGCCTGATCGAGCTGGAGATGGAAGGGTCCGTTGGATAAGCGAATGCCGCCAACTGCGGCGCGGTAGCGGCGGTCTGTGACCGCCGTTTTCGCATGGTCAAATGAACGATCATACTGCTGTTCTTGAAGAGGTGAAGGAAACGCCAGCTCGGCCACTTCAGCGCGCGATTTTGTCGCCTCCGCTTGATCACGACCGTCTGCCGGAGTGGTTCGTTGCTCAGGGCGCTGAGGGCTGGCGCGCCTTTGCCGCGCTGCCGAATCCCAGCCGCAAAGATCAGGCGTGGCGGTTCTCCAATGTCGATGTCCTTGACCTTAGCCCTTATCGAATCGGTCAGGCGCCCGGTGAAGATGCTGGCATGGAGATGCTGGAGCGTTCACTGCCTCTTCATGCTGATGCCCCACGGCTCGTTTTCGCCGATGATCAACTGCTCGAGCGCGATGTCGTTCCGCCATCGCTGCGCAAAGCCGGCGTCATTTTCCAGCCGCTCGAGCGGGCGCTCATCGAGCACGAAGAACTCGTGCGCAAGCACTTCATGGCCCAGCCGGCGGCGCTCGGGTCGGCCAAATTCGCTGCCTTGCATCGCGCGCATGTGCGGGCAGGTGCCTTTGTTTACATTCCGCGCGGCGTTGAGCTGAGCGCGCCAATAGAAATTTTCCACTGGCTTGCGGGCGACAGCTCCGCCGTTTTTCCACATCTGCTTCTGGTGGCCGATGACATGGCGAAGGTGACAGTGATCGAGCATTTCCGATCTTTACACAGGAACACGCGCGGCTTCGCCTGCGGCGTCAATGATCTCATCGCCGGCCGAGGCGCGCAGGTGAAATACATCTGCGCGCAGCAATGGAACCGGAATGTGATCGCGTTGCAGATCAATGCCACCACCGTCGAACGCGATGCCTCAGCCATGAGCTTGAACCTGCATCTTGGCGGCGCCTATTCGCGTTTCGAAAGCCTCAGCCGGCTTGCGGCTGAGGGTGCCCGCAGCGATCTGCTTGCCGTCGCCGTTGCCCTCGGACAGCAGGAGTTCGATGCGCGCACTTTGCAGGATCATGCCCGGCCTCACACCACGAGCGATCTCCTTTACAAAAATGCGCTCGGCGATCGCGCCCGCACCACTTTCGGCGGACTCATTCGGGTAGAGCCGGAGGCCCATTTCACCGATGCCTATCAGACCGTGCGCAATCTTTTGCTTAGCGACGACGCCGAGGCGAACTCAATGCCAGGCTTGGAGATTCTGGCCGATAACGTGAAGTGCAGCCACGGCGCGACGAGCGGGCAAATCGACGAAGAAGAAATGTTTTACCTGCTCTCACGCGGCATTCCACCGGTGGTCGCCAAACAACTGGTGGTCGCCGGTTTTCTCGATGAAGTCATTGCGCGCCTGGCCGAGGAGGGAATCGGCGAGCATCTGCGCGCATTGATTGCGGAGAAGTTTCGCAGCTGACGAAAGCCGCCTTCTAAAATCGTTGCGTGGCTATCACCCGCGACCTAATCTGCTTGTCCCAGCCACTGGATGCTATGGATGTAAGCGGAACTATCAGCGCGATTCTTGGCCAGAAAGGCCGCGATATCTACGCCATCGCGCCGGAGGCCACGGTCTTTGAAGCCATCCAGATGATGGATGAAAAAAATGTGGGCGCGCTTCTTGTCACCCGCGACGGCGAATTGCTTGGTATCATCTCCGAGCGCGATTATACGCGCAAAGTTTTCCTTCGCGGGAAACACTCGCGCGAAACGCGCGTTGACGAAATCATGTCTCGCAACCTCACCGTGACGGCGCCGAATGAGCCGGTGGAGAATTGCCTGCGCATGATGACGGAACGGCACATCCGCCATTTACCTGTGATCGAAGACGGGAATTTGATTGGTGTCATCTCCATCGGAGACCTGGTCAAGCACGTGATCTCGTGCCAGAGCGCCACCATCGAACATCTGGAGAGCTATATTCACGGCGGCTATCGCTGATTCTTGAGCTGTAGCGGCGGTCTGTCACCGCCGACCCTGCTGAAGCTGGGACGCTATTCGGCGGTCATAGACCGTCGCTGCAGCGCGAAAACCGTTTCACCGCGGACGATCGTTCGCACCGCGCGCCCTTTGATCACCCACCGATCAAACGGCGTGTTGTGCGAAATCGATGCGAACTGCTCCGCATCCACTTTCCACTCCATTGCAGGATCGAGCAGCGTCACGTCCGCGCTTGCGCCGAGCGAAAGCGTGCCTGCTTCAAGGCCAAGTAGTCTCGCTGGCTCGACCGTGAACATCTCGATGAGCCGGTTGAGCGAAATGGCGCGGCGTTTGTGCACAAGGACGTCGATGAACAAACCTAGCTCAGTCTCGAGTCCGACGATCCCAAATGGCGCTTTATCAAACTCCACTTCTTTCTCGAAGGCAGCATGCGGCGCGTGATCGCTGCATAAAATGCTCAGCGTGCCGTCGGCAATTCCCTCGACTAACGCTTCCACATCGCGCTCAGTGCGCAGCGGGGGGTTCATTTTAAAATTCGTGTCGAACTGCTCGATCGCATCATCCCTCAGCGCGATGTGATGCGGGCAAACTTCACCTGAGATCTTCACGCCCCGCGCGCGCGCCTCGCGAATGAGCCGCACGCTGCCGGCGGCACTGATGTGCTGGCAATGGATGTGATGATCGCAGAGTTCCGCCAGTAAAATGTTCCGCATCACCATCGCTTCCTCGCCCGCCGCCGGCCAGACCGGGAGCCCGAGCAAGGTGCTCCACTCGCCTTCATTGACGACGCCATTTCCGACGAGGTTGTAATCCTGGCAATGATCGAGAACGGGCAAGCCCACCATGCGGGCGTATTCGACGGCGCGGCGCATCAGCTCGTGGTTTTGAATGCAATGGCCGTCGTCGGTAATGGCAACGACACCGCTCTCGGCCAGGGAGCCGATGGGCGCGAGTTCTTTTCCGGCGAGACTTTTCGAGATCGCACCGGTTGGGAACACGTTGATGCAAGCGGTGTCCCGCGCGCGGTCTTTTATCCAGGTGATCGTCGATGCGCTGTCGGCCGCCGGCGAGGTGTTCGGCATGCTTACGACAGTGGTGAAGCCACCCGCCGCGGCCGCCCGCGCGCCGCTCGCGATTGTCTCCTTCCACGCGAACCCCGGCTCTCGCAAATGCACGTGCATGTCGATGAGGCCGGGCGCAACGATAAGGTTCGTAGCGTCGATTTCCGTGGCCGCTGACCTCTCATCTCTGCCCTCTGATCCGGTGGCAATGCGGCCATCAACGATGACGAGATCACCTATTTCATCGCGATCGTTTGCCGGATCGATGATGCGGCCGTGGCGGATGATCGTTGCGCTCATACAACGAAAGCCATGCTGTTTCGGGGCAGAGCACGCGTCTCGCGTGCTGGCGAAAATGCCAGTCCGGCTCGGACCGTCCTCGCCTTCGTGAACTTTTGCTGACCGACTAGGCGCGGGGGAAGACTGTTTTGGCAGGACGCCGAAGCGAGCACGCGAGACGCGCGCGCTACCGGGACGCTCTCCTGCGCCGACCCGCTCACGTAGCGATGCCTCCGCACAAATACAGAACCGCCATTCGCACAGCCAGGCCGTTCGTCACCTGATCGAGAATGACGCTCTGGTTTCCATCGGCCAGTTCGCTGTCGATTTCGACCCCGCGGTTGATCGGCCCCGGATGCATGATGAGACAATCCGGCTTGAGCAGTTTCGCCCGCTCTTTGGTCAAGCCGAAGAGCCGGATGTATTCGCCGATGCCGGGGAAATATTCCTTGCGCTGCCGTTCGTGCTGAATGCGCAGCAGATTGATCACATCCGCTTGCGGCAGCGTCGCCTCCAGGTCGTGTGAAACGTTGACCCCGAGTTTTTCAAAATCGCGCGGCACCAGCGTGCCTGGACCGACAAGCGTGACGCGCGCGCCCAGTTTGGTGAGCGCGAAAATATTCGAGCGCGCGACGCGGCTAAAAAGAATGTCTCCCACGATGACGACGTGCAGTCCTTCGATGCGCTGCCTCTTTTCGCGAATAGTGTAGAGATCGAGCAAACCCTGGGTCGGATGCTCGTGCGCGCCGTCGCCGGCATTGATCACGCTAGAGCGCACCCGCTGCGCGAGGAACTGCGGCGCTCCTGCGGACCCATGGCGCAGGACGATTAGGTCGACGTGGTTGGCCTCAAGAACCTTTGCTGTGTCTTTCAAAGTCTCGCCTTTGATCAGGCTCGATGTCTCCGCGGAAATGTTGATGACGTCGGCGCTGAGGCGAAGCGCAGCCAGCTCAAATGAAGTGCGCGTGCGCGTGCTCGGTTCGACAAAGAAATTGACCAGCGTCTTCCCGCGCAAGGCCGGCACCTTTTTGATTTCGCGCGTGCCGACTTGTTTGAAGGCGTCGGCCGTATCAAGCACGAGGGTAATTTCGTCCGCGGAAAGATCGCGCAACCCGAGAAGGTCCTTGCGACTCCAGCGCGTGCTCATTGCTTGCGCACCAGCCACACGCCCTCTTCTTCGTCGCCCAGCCGCAGGCGCACGCGTTCGTCGTGAGCCGTCGGCAGATTCTTCCCGATATAATCCGCGCGGATCGGCAGCTCGCGATGGCCGCGGTCAATCAGCACTGCCAGCTGAATTTTCGCCGGCCGTCCGAAGGAAGTAAGCGCGTCCATCGCAGCGCGCACGGTGCGGCCGGTAAACAAAACGTCGTCAACAATGATGACCGTGCGATTCTCCAACGGAACCGGCAGACTCGACGCCTGCACCGCTCGCAACTCCGCTTTTGTGCCCACGTCATCCCGGTGCATCGCCACATCCATCACCCCGAGGGCCACCTCCACCTTCTCGATGCCGCGAATCGTCTCGGCGATTCGCCGCGCGATCTCATTGCCGCGCGACGGAATGCCCAGGAGCAGGACCTGGCCCAGATCGCGGTTGCGCTCGATGATCTCGTGCCCGATCCGCCGCAAGGCACGACGAATCGCCTCCGCGTCCATGACAAGGACGGAGGACTCGGGAGCTGTATTGGAGCTGCTCATCGTCCTTCGCGATCTCACCGGATCGCATTAAAAGAAGCGGGAAAGTCAGGCGGCGGCGCGGCCCTCCCTCAAACGTTTTTGTCGCCAGTTCGAGCGATGTTTCACTATCCAGTCGAGCAGCGCCTTCTCGAAACCGATGTCAGCTCCGGCCTTCTCGCTCTCGATCCACTTGTGTTTCAAAATCTCTTCGCGCTCAGCCAGGAACTCCTTATAGAGCACGGAATTCCTGACGAACTGCGACTGGTCGTCCGCGTCCACACCCTTGTTATCCATAAAAACTTTGCCTCGGTCAATCGTCTCTCCTCTAAGACGTAGCATCGGCCATACCGATTCAATTCCGCGTTCTGGACAGGTGTGGCGCTGGGATATACACAATCAGCCCGAGAGGTATCTTTTTTTTCCAACCAGGCCGACGTAGCTCAGCTGGTAGAGCAGCTGATTCGTAATCAGCAGGTCACGGGTTCGAATCCCGTCGTCGGCTCGTCCCTGCCTTTGCCAAATCGCTAAAGCAGACGAAAAAATCGCGTGGCTTCGATCCGGCAGCGAATTCTGGTCGTCGAAGACGAGCAGGATGTCATCGACCTGCTGACCCGCGCCTTGCAAAAGGCGGAGTTCCTCACGCAGGTCGCGCTCAATGGTGAAGCGGCAATCGCTGCCGCGCGAGAACAAGCACCTGCGCTCATCATTCTGGATCTGATGCTGCCGAAAATGTCGGGCTTGGAAGTCTGTCGCGTGCTGAAGAGCGATGATAAGACGGCGCACATCCCAATCATTATGCTCACGGCCAAAGCGGAGGAGATCGACCGGATCGTGGGATTGGAGTTCGGCGCGGATGATTATGTGACAAAGCCGTTCAGCCCGCGCGAAGTGGTCTTGCGGGTGAACGCGATCTTGCGCCGCAACAAAAGCGGTGCGGCGGAAAAGATTCTTTCCGCGGGCGATCTTGTCATCGATACCGAGCGACATGATGTGCGCATGGGCGCGAAGGCGGTGGGTCTGACGGCAATCGAGTTCAAGCTGCTCAGCACATTGATGCAACGCCGCGGTCGCGTGCAGGCGCGGGATCGTTTGCTGAGCGAGGTGTGGGGTTATGAAGCGGCCATCGATACCCGCACCGTCGATACCCATGTGCGGCGCTTGCGCGAAAAACTGGGCAAACGTGGCGAGCTCATCGAGACGGTGCGCGGTTTCGGTTATCGCTTCAAGGCGCGTTGAGCAATGTGGTGGCTCCTGCTGTTTGGAAGTCTCATCGTGGCAATGTTGTTGTGGCGGGCGTGGCGCTGGTGGGGAGCGCCCTGGGCTGAGATCGAGCAGCTGATCGATGATGTCGCAAATGTCCGCACGCCGGCGACATTCCTCATCGATGGCAATGCTTATGCCCGTCGGGCGGCGCTGAAACTGGAGGACATTTTTCTCCGGCAGCGCGCGCTCGAACAGCGAGCAAGCGCCGGCGAGCTCGATGTCCGTGCGATTCTCGACGCCATCCCGGACGGACTGTGCGTCGTGGACGAGACCAGCCACATTCGCCTGCTCAATCCTGCGGCTCGCCGGATATTTTCGATCTCCGCTGCCGCCGCGTCAGGAAGCGTTTTGGAAACATTCCGCGATTCGACCACAACGAGGCTCGTCGAGAATGCGCTGCGGCAGGGCGCGGCAGCGCGCGAAATCATAAGGATGCGCGGCCGCGACGACACCATGCGTGAAATCGCAGTGACTGCGCTGCCGCTCGCGAGCGAAAACGGCAGCAAACGCGGCGCGGTCGTATTGTTCGAAGACACCACCCAGCTTCACCACCTGGAACAAGTGCGGCGCGATTTCGTGTCGAATGTTTCGCACGAGCTGCGGACGCCGCTTTCGATTTTTCGCGGGTATCTGGAAACGCTGATCGAGGAGCCGGAGCTTGCGGCGGACGAGCGGCAACGCATTCTGCGCGTCCTGGAAAAACACTCCGTGCGGCTGAACGCGCTCGCGGATGATTTGCTCAGTCTGGCGCGGCTGGAAGCGCCGGCACCGGACTTACAATTCGGGAAATTGAACTTGCGGGAATTTGTCCAACGCGTCGCGAAAGAGTGGGAGAAGAAAGCGGCGGCACGACAACTTCACATCCTGGTAAACGTGGCTGAGGACCCGCCCTCAATCCAGGCAGACGAGGCCCGACTCGAGGAAGTGCTCTACAATTTGCTCGATAACGCCGTCAAATACTCGAACCCCGGCGGGCTAATCACTATCGCAGCAGCGCGGGAGCGCGATGATCGCGTTTCGATCAGTGTGAGCGATGAAGGCGCGGGGATTGCCGCGGCAGATTTGCCTCGCATTTTCGAGCGGTTCTATCGCGCAGATAAAGCGCGTAGCCGAGAGCTTGGCGGGACCGGCCTTGGTCTGGCGATCGTGAAGCACATCGCGCATTTGCATGGCGGATCAGTCGAAGCGGAAAGTCAGCTCGGCCGCGGGACAACGATTCGCCTAATCCTGCCGATAGCGTCATAGCAGGCCACTGTTTTCATCGGCCAATCACGCCGATGAGTTCACACAAACGTTACAATTCCGCCACACGGTTGTAACCAGCGTAACTCAGCTTGTCTCCGAACCGCGATCACCACGATCGCGCCGTGCAATCAGACAACAGGAGAAACTATGTTCGGAACAAAATTCTGCGTCAGCGGTATGGTTGTGTCGCTTTTCTGCGGCGGTATAACTGCGCGCGCCCAAACCACCGAAGCGGATCGCCTGGAAAAGCTGGAGCGCGCAGTGAGTCAGCTCCAGCAACGCAATGCCGAGCTGGAGAAGGAAGTCGAGCAACTCAAATCGAAAGGGCCATTCGCGCCGATGATGGCAAAGCCGGAACAAAAAGCTGTGGCCGGAAGCGACAGCAAAGCCGTTTTCACCGCGCCTTCCCCGCCGCCGGTGGACGTGCATCCCGCCGGTCCGGAGTACAAGCTGACGCTTGGCGGATTCATCCAGGCGAACTTCGAAACTGGCGACGTCTCCGCGTTTGAAGGCCGCTTCGGCAGCACCGCGTTAAAGGATCGTTTCAGATTGCGGCGGGCGCGAATCACTTTGTCGGGCGATTTCGCGGAGCAGTTTGATTTTAAAATCGAAGGCGATTTCGAGCAGAGCGACGCGGCGATCACCGCGCTGAAGAGCATCGATCTAGCGACCGGAAAAACCACCACCGTGACCAACTCGAGTCGCGTCGAGTTTTCCGGCACCGACATTTTCATCAACTGGCACCGGATTCCGGAAGCGAATCTAAAGATCGGGCAATGGAAAGCGCCCTTCGGTCTGGAGCAGACAACGCCGGACACGCAGCTCTACACCATCGAACGCAGCTTGCCGACGGGCGCGTTCACGCCGGAGCGGCAGATCGGCGTGCAGATTTGGGGCAAGCCACTGACCAACGTGCTGCCCGACAAAAAAGATCTGATGACGTACTACGCCGGCGTTTTCAACGGCAACGGTCGCAATTTCAACAACAACGACAACAACGAATTCATGTACGTCACGCGGCTGGAGCTTCTGCCTTTCAAAGGCAAGCTGCTGGGACAGGAAGCGAGCCTGAGACTTGGCGGTGACTATCTTTTCAGCCGCGACGAAACCGGCACCAATATTTCGCCCGCGCTCAACCTCAAGGTTAATGCGGATGGCTCGCTCAGTTCGTTCACCGTCCCCGGGCCCGACGAACGACATGCCTATAGCGTCGATGCGTGGCTCAAGCTCGGGCCTTTCGATCTCATCGGTGAGTATCTCGATGAGAAGGTTCGTTCACGCGATGGCGCCTTCGCCGATTTCGAAGCGAACGGGGAGTATGTGCAGGCCAGTTATTTCATTCTGCCGAAGCAATTCCAGGCGGTGGCGAAATGGGAGCATCTGAATCCCGGCCAACTGGGCAACGACGGGATCGAGTCCATCACCGCCGGTCTCAATTACTACATCCGCGGGGATAACATCAAGGTGATGGCCGACTACGTGCACACCTGGTCGGATTTCCGCAAAGCCAATCCGCAATTCGGTGATGATCAGTTTGATGAACTCCTACTCCGAATGCAGGTCGTTTTCTAAGCGCAACCACCCATCCGTTTAACAATATGAAACTCACAACTGCATTGGCCGCGGCTTTGATCAGCTCGATCGCCGCCGCATCGGCGCAAATCACCATAAATGGCGCGGGCGCAACGTTCCCGTATCCGGTTTACTCCAAATGGTTCGACGAATACGCGAAGGTCGACCCTTCAGTGCGCTTCAACTACCAATCGATTGGTTCCGGAGGCGGACAAAAGCAGGTCATCGCGCAGACGGTCGACTTCGGTGCGAGCGACGGACCGATGAGCGATGAGAACCTGAAGAGCGCGCCGGGGAAGTTGCTCCACATTCCAACCGTCGCCGGCGCGGTCGTCATGACTTACAACCTGCCGGCCAATCCCGCGTTGAAGCTCGATGGTGAAACCATCGCGGGGATTTACCTCGGCACTGTCAGAAAATGGAACGACGCGAAAATCGCAGCGCTCAACTCTGGCGTCTCATTGCCGGACCAGGACATCGTCGTTGTGCATCGCTCGGACGGCAGCGGCACCACCTTTATCTTCACCGATTACCTCAGCAAAATGAGCGCGGAATGGAAGTCGAAGGTCGGCAACAATACATCAGTGAACTGGCCAACAGGTCTCGGCGGTAAAGGCAATGAAGGTGTTTCCGGGCAGGTCAAACAAACGCCCGGTGCGATCGGCTACGTCGAGTTGATCTACGCGAAGCAAAACAAGATGCCCTACGGCGATCTTAAGAATGCAGACGGTGCGTTTGTCAGAGCGACGCTCGAATCGGTCACGGCTGCGATGACGACAGCGCAAATCCCGGACGATTTCCGCTTCTCGATGACAAATGCAGCCGGCAAAGATTCGTATCCGATCGCCGGCGCGACCTGGCTGCTCGTTTACGAACAACAGAAGGATCCCACGAAAGGTAAAAAGCTGGTCGAGTTCCTGAAGTGGGCGGAGACGAAGGGCGAAGAAATGGCGAAACAACTCGATTACGCGGCGTTGCCGGAAGAGCTGCGTCAGCGCGTGCTGAAGCGCATTGACGAGATTAAGTTTTGATAAATGGCCACCGCGGCGATCTCCACACGAGCAATCGAGCTGCGACCGCCATCGCGCTTCGGCGATCGCGCCTTCGAGTGGCTCACGCTGGCAATGGCGATGTCGGTGGTGGCGCTGGTGTTTCTCGTCGGCTGGCAACTGGCGCGCGGCTCATCATTGGCAATTCAGCGCTTCGGCTGGAATTTCCTGAGCAGCTCGACGTGGGACCCGGTGGCGGAACAGTTTGGCGCGCTTCCATTCATTTACGGCACGCTGGTGTCATCGCTCATCGCGCTGATTATCGCGGTGCCGCTCAGCATTGCCACCGCAGTATATCTGACGGAGCTGGCGCCGCCGTGGATTCGACAAGCGCTCATCTCGCTGATCGAGATGCTGGCCGCGGTACCGAGCGTCATTCTCGGACTGTGGGGCATCTTCGTCATGATTCCGTGGCTGCGCGTGCACGCCTTTCCGGCGCTGAAAGCAACACTCGGCTGGACGCCGTTTTTCACCGGAGCGATCTACGGCGTGAGCATGCTCGCGGGCGGCATCATCATTGCGATTATGATCCTGCCGATCATCACTTCAGTGGCGCGTGAGATCATGCGCAGCGTGCCGGATTTGCAACGCGAAGCCGCTTATGCGCTCGGCGCGACGAAGTGGGAAGTGACGCGCATTGCCGTCTTGAGTTATGCAAAGAACGGCCTCTTTGGCGCGGTCATTCTCGGCCTCGGGCGCGCTCTCGGCGAAACGATGGCGGTGACAATGGTCATCGGGAACACGCCGCAGATCAAAGCATCGCTCTTCGCGCCCGGTTACACCCTCGCCAGTGTCATTGCCAACGAGTTCACCGAAGCGACGAGCAAGGTTTATTTGCAGGCGCTCTTCGAGATTGGGCTCGTGCTTTTCGCAATCACAATCGGCGCCAATCTTGTGGCGCAACTGCTCCTCAAAACGATGACGCGTAAAATGACGACGCGCGTGGTGCAGTGAGATGAACCGTTCAGCCCACTATCGATTCCGCAAAACGAAAAGCATTTTCGTTTCGGCGCTCTGCTCGATTGCGGCGTTGCTCGTCATCGCGCCGCTCGCGCTCGTGCTGTGGTATCTGCTCTCCAGCGGTTTCAGCTCGCTGAATCTCGCCTTCTTCACCAACTTGCCGAAGCCGGTGGGCGAACCCGGCGGCGGAATGGTCAACGCGATCGTCGGCTCGGGCGAATTGCTCGCGCTCGCCATGGTGATTGGCGTGCCTATCGGCGTGCTCGGCGGCGTTTACCTGGCCGAGTACGGCGGCGCGCGCGTGAATGCATTGCTGCGTTTCGTGGCTGACGTGCTCAATGGCGTCCCGTCGATCATCTGGGGCGTGGTGGTTTACGGGCTCGTCGTGCTTCCGTTTAAGACGTTCTCGGCTTACGCGGGCGGCCTCGCGCTCGGTTTCATGATGATCCCGATGATCATGCGCACGACAGAAGAGGTGTTGCTGCTGGTGCCGAATGGTTATCGCGAAGCCTCACTTGCGCTCGGGATTAGCCGCTGGAAAACCATTTTCCACATCGTCATGAAGACCGCGTCGAAGGGGATCGTCACCGGCGTGCTGCTGGCGCTGGCGCGCATCGCGGGCGAAACTGCGCCGCTGCTTTTCACCGCGTTCGGCAATCGGTTCTGGAACCGCAGCCTGGCGGAGCCAATCGCGGCGTTGCCATTGCAAATTTTTACCTACGCAATCTCGCCGTATGACGACTGGCACCGGCAGGCGTGGGCCGGCGCGCTCGTGCTTGTGCTCATGATCTTCCTCATCAACATCCTCGTCCGCTTTCTCGCGCGCGGACACACCGTCCGCGTGTTATGACCGAAACGCTGCCGCCGATCAAAAGCATAAGCGCGCGCAGCGTCGACTTTATGTCAGCACCGTCGGATCAGCCCGACGCGCCAGCTTTCGCGGTGAAAAATCTTTCGATGTGGTACGGGGAGAAAGAGGCCATCAAGAATGTCACTATCGACATTCCAGCGAAGCGAGTCAGCGCCATCATCGGCCCGAGCGGTTGCGGGAAATCGACATTTCTGCGCGGCCTGAATCGCATGCACGAATTGGTGCCGCGCACGCGGGTCGTTGGCGAAGTGCTTTTCGACGGTCGCAATCTCTACGCGCCGCAAACTGATCCGACGATGATCCGGCGCCGGATCGGGATGGTTTTTCAAAAATCAAATCCGTTTCCCACCATGTCGATTGCCGACAACGTGCTCGTCGGCCTGAAGTTGAACGGCGTGCGCGATCGCAGACTGCTGAATGAGCGGCTGGAGAAATCGCTCCGCATGGCCGCTCTTTGGAGCGAAGTCAAAGACGATTTGCGCAAACCCGGCATCAGCCTTTCCGGCGGACAACAACAGCGCCTTTGCATCGCGCGGGCAATTGCGATCGAACCGGAAGTGTTGCTCATGGACGAGCCGGCGTCCTCGCTCGACCCGATCGCGACGATGAAGATCGAGGAGCTGATCACGCAACTAAAAGCCAACTACACCATCGTCATCGTGACGCACAACATGCAGCAGGCGAGCCGCTGCTCCGACTTCACCGCCTTTTTCTACATGGGCGAGCTGATCGAGTTCGCGAACACGGCGAAGATTTTCTCGAACCCAACGCGGCGGCAGACAGAAGACTACATCACCGGCCGGTTCGGCTAAAGCGCAATGGAGAACGGTAAACACATTCTCGGCACGTTCGATGAAGCGCTGCGCTCGCTGCGCGACAACGTGCTGATGATGGCGAGCCTGGCCGAGCGGAATCTGAATCGCGCTATTGATGGATTGCTGCGACGCGATGACGAGCTTTGCGCGCTCGCTATTGCCGACGATGCGGAGATCGACGAACTTGAGAAGCAGATCGATAAAGAGGGAATCGACCTGCTGTTGCGTTTTCAGCCGGTCGCCTCGGACCTGCGGCGCGTCGTCTCCGCGATCAAGCTGAATGCAAATCTCGAGCGCGTGGCCGACCAGGCGGTGAGCATCGGCCGCCGCGCGCGCAAGTTAAACGCCCATCCGCCGGTGCCTGAAGTTCAGTTGATCGAACCGATGCATCAGCACGCGCTCGCCATGCTGCGCGACAGTATTGATGCTTACATGCGCGAAGACGCCGCACTCGCGCGCGAGATCAAGCCGCGCGACAAAGCTCTCGATCAAATGAACCGGAACGCCGGTCGGGAGCTCACAGCGCAGATGGCTGAGCATCCGGATCACTTGCGGGGTTATTTGAACCTCATGTTCATCGCGCGCTGTCTGGAGCGCGTGGGCGATCATGCCACCAATATCGCGGAAGACGCGGTTTACACAGCCGCTGCCGAAGACATACGGCACATCCACGCTTGAGCCGCCTTGCAGTTGGGCGATTGCAATGGGACTGCGAAGTCCGTAATCTCGCAGTGGAGCGATCGCACGACTCTGTCTCATGCAAATTGCCGTTATCGTTCCCACTCTCGATGAAGCGGGAAATGTGCAGCCACTGGTCGGGCAGATCGAACAGACAGGACTCGCGCTTAGCGAGATCATTTTCGTTGATGATGGTTCAACTGACGGGACGCGGGAGATTGTGCGGGCGTTGAGTGTGGCGCATCGGGTGCGGCTGCTCGCGCGCGAAGGCGCTGAGCGCGGCCTGGCCGGCGCCATTGTCTCGGGAGCGAACGCTTGCGCTGCGGATGTCGTCGTGGTCATGGATGCCGACCTGAGTCATCCGCCGGAGGAGATGCGAGCGCTCTTGCAACCAATCGTGAGTGATGAGGCCGACCTGGTCATCGGCAGCCGTTACATCAGGGGCGGGGCAACGCCCGACTGGCCGCTCTGGCGGCGTGCCATGTCGCGTTTGGCATCTTTGCTGGCATGGCCGCTTACGGGTGTGCACGACTCGATGTGCGGCTTTTTCGCAGTGCGGCGCGACTGTTTGCTGCAGTTCGCAAGCAACGCGACCGGATTCAAGATCGCCTTTGAGATGATGGTACGCGGCCGGCGGAAACTGCGAATTCGCGAAGTGCCGATTCTGTTTCGGGACCGGCAGCGCGGGAAATCGAAGATGTCGATGGGTGAAGCGACGCGTTTCGCGCGTGATTGGACACGGGCGGTGGTCCGAAGAGTTTTTCAGCGCTCGCCGGCGGCAGCGGGAGTAGCGCCGCGCCAAAGCTCGATGGTCGCGCCGAAGTAAAGGACGAGCGCGGCAAAGAAAACGCTGCCGTAGATTTGCGCGGTGCGCGGTGAGATGCCAGTGGCGATGAGAAGGGCGGTGGCAGTCAAGATAGAGGATGCCGCTAGCGTGCTGCCAGAATCGAGAACTCGTTTTATCAGCGCGGCGAAGGGGAGCATTAACCAGCTAAAGAGGTAGCCGAAGCCGAGCGGTGTAAAGAGCAGGATGAGGCTGAGCAGCGCGCTCAACTCGAGAGCATCAAAGCTGCGAGGCCCGCGCAGCATCGCAGCGATGAACCATAAGCCCAGCACAATTGCGCTCGCCAGGATGAGGCCGTTAATCAGTCTGAAATCGAAGTTTGCGATGTTTTTGTAAACGACCGCTTCGCCTTCATCGTTCACGCTCACGCGCCGGAGCATGCGATTGGCCAGACCAAAGAGCGATTGGTTCTTCCAGCTGTAACCGCGCCCGGCGCGCTGCGCGATTCCCCCCGATTGATAACGCAACATGCCCCGCTGCCAGGCCCGGACATCAGCGAACGTTTGCGCCGGTCCGCGGAAGGGAACTGGCAGGACAAAGAGCAGAAGGGCAAGCGTGATAATCAGCGAAAGCGTCGCGATCCATTGGCGACGATAAATCAGGTAAACGATGGCGAGAAACGGGAACGCTTTAATCGCCGCAGCGCAGGCGATGAGCGCACCCGCAAGGACTTCCCGTTTCCGCCGGAGGGCAACGAAGGCGCCCAGCATGAGCGCAAGCAGAAGAAGGCTCGGTTGGCCGAGATGATAACTCGACCAGATGAAGACGAGGACGATGAGATCGGAAATGAGCGCGAGTGTGACTGGAAAGCGGTGTTCGCGCGCGAGCGCGAGCGTGAAGCGTATGCACACAATCCAGGCGACGGTGTTGAGGCACGTAAGGAGAAGAATCATGGCCGCTTTGCCGAAAAAGGCGGGGAGGGCGAGCGCAACTGCGCACGCGGGGGGATACATGAAAGGAAAAACGCCGCTTCGCGGGTAGATCTCGCGGTGGCCCAAGACGGCCTGGGCGGCGTTGAACCAGGTCAGGTAATCAAATTGAGTGCCGTGCCGGATGAAGCGGATAAATGGGATAAAAGTGAATGCGACTGCCACGGCCGCGAAAAGCGCGAGCACACCTTTGCGCGCAGCTCGCGTCTCCAGTCGTTCGGCAAGTTGACGAAAGCGCGCGATCACGCCGGGAGCGGTTCCGGCGCGGGCAGCGGCGGGCAGGCCTTGTGCCATTCGGTGCTCACCTCGTAGGCGTGCGCGATCCCGAAGAGCCGCGCTTCATCCAGCGACTTGGCCATTAATTGTAAACCGATCGGCAAAACGCCGCCGCCGTTCGCCCGCGCGAATCCGCACGGAAGGCTGATGCCGCAGATGCCGGCGAGGTTTCCCGGATTGGTGAAGACATCCGCCAGATACATCGCGAGCGGGTCGGCGGCTTTTTCGCCCAGCCTGAAGGCAGCGGTCGGTGTTGTCGGGGAGACGAGTGCGTCCACTTTCTCAAAGGCGCGGGCGAAATCGCGCCGGATCAGCTGCCGCAGTTTCTGCGCCCGCAAATAGTAGGCATCATAATAGCCCGAGGAGAGCGCGTAAGTACCGAGAATGATGCGACGCTTCACCTCCGGCCCGAAGCCTTCCCCGCGCGTGCGCCCGTAGTGATCGGGCAAATCCCGCACATTTTCCGCCCGCCAGCCGTAACGCACGCCGTCGAAGCGCGCCAGGTTCGCTGAGGCTTCCGCGGTGGACAATATGGAGTATGTGGAGATGGCGTAATCGGTATGCGGAAGCGAGACATCGATGATCTCCGCCCCGAGCGCTTCCAACTGCTTCACCGCGGTCTGGACAGCTTGCTTCACTTCCGCGTCGATGCCTTCGATCATGTATTCAGCGGGAAGGCCGATGCGCACGCCGCTGAGCTCCTCCCGCAGAGCGCTTGTGTAATCAGGCACTGGCACGGCCACTGAAGTGGAATCACGCGGATCATGGCCGGCAATCGCGTTCATGATCAATGCGGCATCGCGAACCGTTTTTGTAAGCGGTCCGGCTTGATCCAAAGATGAGGCGAATGCAACCAGCCCGTAACGCGAGACGCGGCCGTAGCTCGGCTTGACGCCCACGACGCCACACATTGCCGCCGGCTGACGGATAGAACCGCCCGTGTCTGTCCCGAGCGCGCCGAATGCTTCATCGGCGGCCACGGCCGCAGCCGCCCCACCGCTGGAGCCGCCCGGCACCCGCTCGAGGTTCCAGGGATTGTGCGTGAGCTGGATGCTCGAGTTCTCGGTGGAGGAACCCATCGCGAATTCATCCATGTTCATCCGGCCGAATGGGATCGCGCCGTGCGCGCGCAGCCGTTTGATCACCGTGGCATCGTAAGGCGCGATGTAACCGCGCAGGATTTTCGACGCGCAGGTACACGGCTGTCCGCGCACATTAATCAGATCTTTTATGCCGATGGGCACCCCGCCCAAGGGCAGGGCGACATCCACCTTCTCCGCCTCCGCCATCGCTGCTTGAAAATCGCATGAAATATATGCGCCGATCGTTCCATCGATTTCCGTGATTCGCTCTTCCAAGGCCGCCAGCGCTTCGCGCGGCGAAATCTCCCGCGCGCGGAGGAGCGTTTGCAGCTCGCCGATGGTCAGCCCCGGCAGGTCGCGCCTGGTCATTCCACCACTCTGGTGACGATGAAGAGGCCGTTCGCCTGCCGTGGCGCGTTACCCAACGCTTCGTCCTGAGTGAAACAATCGCGCGGCTCGTCATGGCGCAAGACATTGAACATGGGCACGGCGTGCGCCGCCGCTTCCACCCGGGCGACATCGACCTTTTTCAATTTTTCGGCCTCAGCAAGCACGTGGCCGAGTTGTTTCTGAAACAACTGCGCCTCTTCCGCGGTGAGATTCAGCCGCGCCAGTTTGGCGACATACGCGACATCGAGCTCGCCTTCCATTTTTCACCAATGGAAACGCGTCAGCAGCCAGAGCACGACGATGGTAAGCGCGATAACGAGGACGAGAAACAAGATGCGGCCGTCGCGCCGTTCCTTGCGCAAGGAGCGGCGGCGGCGCGTGTCGTAGCCTTCGTCGCCCCAGCGGCGGTCGCGCAATGAGAGGGAGGCGTCGAGACGGCTGCCGGTTTGATTTGCCCGGGCGAGCAACTCCTCGCGTTGCCGGCGCGATGTCTCGGCGGCGACGCGCGGGGCTTCTTCGATCATGCGTTGGAGCTGCTGCATTTTGTCCCGCAGCTCATTTTCGCGCCGGGCCAGCTCTTCCTGTTGCTGATCCACCGGTGAGCCGGATTTTGGGGAACGGCGGCGCATGCGGCGGCTCAAGCTTTGGCCAGCCAGAAAGAGATGAGCAGCGCCATTAAGGCGAAAAGGATGAGCGGCAGCGTAACCGCAAACCCAATGAGCATCCATTGGGTGAAGGAACGTTCGCCGGTGGCGCGAATCTCTGGCGCCGCTTCGGGCAGCGCGACCTCTTCCGCGTCGCCGTTCGCCAGCGCATGCAATCGGCTGCGCTGCTGACTAAACTCCGCCCGCGCATCATCCACCGTGCTCAGCGCCCGACTGAGCTCGCGATGCAGGTCCGCCGGGTTCCAGCTTTTCGGATCGATCGCCTCCAGCACTTCAAGATGCTGCGCAAAACTCTCACGTGTGGCCCGCAATTGTTCGAGCTTGTTCTGCGTCTCGTACGTGTCCCGCTCCAGCACCACGAGCGAGCGAGCCAGCTTCTCCGTCATCTCGGCCCGGCCGCGATCGAGCTCCTCCTGACGGCGGCTTAATTCCTCCAGCTCACGTTTCTGTTTCTCGATCTGCTCCTGCTGCCGTTTGAGCGCCAGGAGTTGCTCCTGCGCCTTTTGCACCTGCGAATCGAGAAGCTCCGGGGTGACCGATTCGTCTTCACTTAGTTCCAGCATTTGTTCGCGCATCAGTTCTGCCATGGTGAAAATCCGAGCAGCGCGCCTTCGCCGCTCCTTGTTCGTGCGACATTAAAGAGTCAAGTTCGGAATTCCACTGATTTCCCGTTGTGCGTTGAAATTTTTTGCCGCTGCCATCAGATCGACGCCTTCATTTCCAGCAACACGCCTTTGAAGTATTCTGTTTCGGGCATAGCCGGCAGCACGGGATGGTCGAGCGCCTGGTGAAAACGGCGGAGCCGACGCGCCGAGCGGCGCGCGTCAACCAGAGCGTCGGCGATGGTTTCGGCGAAGATCGGATCGCTGAGATGATGCGAACAGGAGAATGTCGCCAGCAGCCCATCGCGGGTGAGCAATTTAAAAGCGCGCACGTGCAGCTCGCGGTAGCCGCGGACCGCATCGCGCAGAGCGCCCTTCGTTTTCGTGAACGATGGCGGGTCCAGGATGATGAGATCGAATTGCGCACCCGCCTTCTCCGCCGCTCGCAAATAGGCGAACACATCCTGCTCCACCCAGCGCACGGTGAGGCCATTGCGCTTTGCATTTTCGCGCGCGGCTTCGAGCGGGTTGGGTTGCGATTCTACGGCGATGACTTCGCTCGCGGCCGCATGCGCGCAGGCGAGCGCGAAAGCGCCCTGGCTCGTGAAGCAGTCGAGCACCCGGCGCCCGCGCGCCAGTTCCGCGATGGCGGAATAGTGCGGGAGTTGATCGAGATAGAACCCGGTCTTTTGTCCCTCGAGCAGATCGACCGCAAATCTTACTCCGCAAATCTCGAACTCGGCCGGATGCGCTTCGCCGCGAAGAACTCCGCGGGTTTCCTCCAGGCCTTCGGCTCGACGGGAAAAACCATCGCTGCGCTCGATGACATTCCGCGCACCCAGAGTCTGGCACAAGGCGTCTACGATCATCTCCTTACGCTGATCCATGGCGAGAGTCGTTAGCTGAAGAACGAATTGGTCGCCGTAACGATCGATGATGACGCCGGGCAAACCGTCGCTCTCGCTCCAGACTACGCGATGCAGTTGCGGATCAATCCCACGCCGCTTTCGATATTCCGCCGCCCGCGCGATTCGCCGCTTGAAAAGATCGGGGTCGAGATCCTGCCGCCGGTGCGAAAAGCGGCGCGCTACAATCTGCGATTTGGAATTCCAAATCGCGCTGCCGAGCATGCGATCCCGCCCCTCTTTGATAGAAATGACATCGCCATCAACCGGACCGCCGAAGACCTTGAGCACCTCGCTCGAGAAGACCCAATCGTGCCCGTGCAAAATGCGGGCCCGTGGTCGAACGATGATCCCGGCCATGAGGAGAGATATGAATCAGGAAAAGAGGAAAGCAGGAAATTTCTTTTGGGTTCTCCTGCTTTCCTGCTTTCCTGATTCATCATGGAGACGCTTCGCGTCATCGAATTGCCCGGTATTCCCAAGTTGCGCAGCGGCAAGGTGCGGGAGGTTTTCGATCTTGGCGAAAATCTGCTCATTGTCGCCACCGATCGGCTCTCGGCTTTTGACGTCATCCTGCCGGATGCGATTCCATTTAAAGGCGCGGTGCTAAACCAGATTTCCGCATTCTGGTTTCAACGCTTCACCTTTGCCAAGAATCATCTTATCACGCCGGAGTTCGATGAATTTCCCGCTACGCTGAAACCGTTCGGCGATCAGCTCGATGGCCGCTCCATGCTGGTGAAAAAAACCGAACCGCTGCCGGTGGAATGCGTGGTCCGCGGATATCTGGCTGGCTCGGGCTGGAAAGATTATCAGCAGACCGGCGCGGTTTGCGGAGTGAAATTGCCGGAGGGCTTGCAGCTCGCTTCGCCTCTTCCGGGGCCGATCTTTACGCCTTCGACTAAGAGCGAGGCGGGTCACGATCTAAACATCAATAGCGCTGAAGCGGAGCGGCTCGTGGGCGCGGAGCTGATGGAACTGGCGCGCGATCTCAGTTTGGAAATTTATGCCGCGGGCCGTGACTATGCCGCGCAGCGCGGCATCATCGTCGCGGATACGAAGTTTGAATTCGGGACAGACAATGAAGATCTGCTCCTGATCGACGAATGTCTTACGCCCGACTCATCGCGTTTCTGGCCGGCTGATGAATATCGCGCCGGGATGAGCCCGCCGAGCTTCGACAAACAATTCGTGCGCGATTATCTCGAGACGCTCGATTGGAACAAAACACCGCCGGGCCCGAAGCTGCCGCCGGAGATTATCGAGAAGACAAGCGCCAAATATCTCGAAGCTTTTGAAAGACTGACCGGGTCATCGCTGACGGGCGCGTGAAGCTGGCGGTCACAGACCGCCGCTACAGCCGCGGATTGTGCAGCCGCACCGGTTCAGCTGCGCGTTTGCGGATCTTCAGGTTGAGCAATTCGACCATGACCGAAAAGGCCATGGCGAAGTAGGTGTAGCCTTTGGGGATGTGGAATCCGATACCTTCGGCAATCAGGTTCATCCCGATGAGGAGAAGGAAACTGAGCGCGAGCATTTTGATCGTGGGATGGCGCTCGACAAACGCGCCCAGGGCGCCGGCAAAAATCATCATGACCATCACGGCGATGACCACAGCCGCGATCATGACTTCAATTTGATCGACCATGCCAATGGCAGTGATGACCGAGTCGAGTGAAAACACGAGATCGAGCAGCACGATTTGCAGCAGAACCGAGCTGAGGGAAGGCGCGCTGTGGATATTTCCGGGCGCTTTTTCTCCCTCAAGTTTGTCGTGGATTTCGTGAGTGCTTTTGGCGAGGAGGAACAGTCCGCCGGCGATGAGGATCAACGCGCGGCCGGTGACATCGAATCCGCCGATGTTGGCAAGCGGCTGCGTCAGCCGCGCGATCCATGTGATGGAGAGCAGCAGCAGGATGCGCATGAGCATGGCGAGAATGAGACCGATCTGGCGGGCGCGGCTCTGTCTTCGCGCGGGCAGACGCGCCGAGAGAATGGAAATGAAAATGACATTATCGAGTCCGAGGACGATCTCGAGCACAGTGAGCGTGAGCAATCCCAGCCAGGCCTGCGGTTCAGTGAGCCAGTTCATGACAGTTGCTTCGCGGTGAGGAACGGTCCCGGACGGTTCGGGGGGCTGTCGCGGCGGGTGAGCGATATTGATCGCGACCAGATGAACCAGGGCAGTCATCTTGGGCCGCGAAGAGGGCGAAAGGATCTCACGAAGGCGAAGGCGAACTCGAGAGATCCTTGGCTTCGCTCAGAATCTGCCACGCTTGTGTTTGCGTTGCGCCTCTCACTTGTCAGCCGCTCCTTGCGCGCGGAGAATAGCGTTTTCGCATGCCGCGGTTGCCGAAACAGAATTATCACGACGTCGAGCGCATCATTGAGTTCGATTTTCTCCGCGCGACGGAAGCGGCCGCGCTGAATTCACTCAAATGGCTCGGGCGCGGTGACAAGGAATCGGCCGATGCGGCGGCGAGCGATGCCATCCGCGGCATGTTCGATTTGATGAACATCTGCGGTGAAGTGGTGATCGGCGAGGGAATCAAGGACAACGCGCCTGGAATTTTTAAAGGGGAACAGCTCGGCACGTGGCTGCCAGGCACGCCGCAGTTTGACATCGCGATCGATCCCATAGATGGCACGACCAACATCTCCAAAGGCGCGCCCAACTCCATCAGCTGCATCGCGGCGGCGAGTCCAGAGGAAGGTGTGAAGGTGGCGCTGCGCGACGTGCCGTCGTTTTACATGACGAAGCTAGCCTATGGGCAACGGGTCATTCAATACATGCAGCGGCGGGGCGATAGTCTGAGCCTTGAAGCTCCCATCTCGGAGACGCTCGCCATCGTGGCGCGAGCGCTCGATAAACGCGTGCAGGATGTGGTGGTGATGATGCTCGACCGGCCGCGGCACAAGGAAATCGTGGAGCAAATCCGCGGGGCGGGCGCGTCATTGCGAATGATCAGCGACGGCGATATTGCGGCCGCCATCGCGCCGGCCTTGCCCGACAGCGGGATCGATCTTTACATGGGCATCGGCGGCGCGCCCGAAGCGGTGCTGGCAGCGGCGGGAATCAAGTGCCTGGGCGGCGACATGCAATGCAAGATGTGGCCACGTGACGAGAAGGAACGGGCGCAACTGGCAGAGGACTGCGGAAAGGAACTAGAGCGCGTCTATTGGGCCGACGATCTCGCCAACGGCAAGAACATTCTTTTTTGCGCGACCGGCATCAGCGACAGCGCATTGTTGCGCGGGGTGCGTTCACAAGGCGCAGTCGCCATTACTCACTCGATGTTGATGCGGGCGAAAAGCCGCACCGTTCGTTTCATCCGCGCCTCGCACGATCTTTCGCAGAAGACGATTCGGCTGCGCTCCATTCATCGCGAAGCGAGACTGTAGGCGACCGCCCGGGCTGCGGGACCTTTGCGTCCGGCAGGCGCAGCGCCGGCCTCACAATGTCGTCGCGCACGAGGCGCAATCTCTCTGCTCGACAGCGTGCGGGCGAATGGTTCAAACTTTGGAAAATTCGCCGCTATGAGACAAATACCCAAAACCGAACTCTCGCCCGATAACGGCTGCGTCATCGACACGAAATGGAAACTGGGGCCGCTCAGTTATCACGCCTGCGCGGCCGAGCCGGCCAAAGCCCACGCCCAAGCTCTCGAGGGCAACCTGCGTCTGCCCGAAGTCATCATTTATGATCACGTTGGGTTCAAAGGGGCGTATGCGCGCACGAACCTGAGCTTTCACTACCTGGGCGATTTTTGGAATGATCGCATCAGCTCGCTTATTATCGTGAATGGCGTCTGGCGTTTTTATCGCGACGATTACTACAAAGGCGACCACTGGGATCTCGGCCCGGGATTTTACGAATGCTTTTTTACCGATGCCGGTCCCGATGATGTCGTAAGCTCGTTTCAGGCGATCGCGTTGACGTAACTCGCCATCGGGCACGCACAAGTTCGCGAGCGGCCGAAGTTTTTCGGCGAAGCAATCTCCGGCCGCCGCGGCAGTCACCTGCTTTTCGGCAATAAATGCTCACCGGTGATGTTCGGCCGAGCGGGAGCGAGAAGCGTTGAATCCGAAAAGAACCATCGCAAAATTAAAGGAGTTGCGCGAGCTGACGGCCGACGAGAAGGGCGCGCAGCGGAGTTTGTCGGGGATCGGCGGGATCGAGAACGGCGGCGATGCGGCCCAGTTCATCCTGCTCGGAGCGGATACAACACAGGTCTGCACGGGCGTGATGAAGTTCGGATATGAGTGCGTGAAGCGAATGTGCGAGGAGCTGCTCGCCTTCATGGAGAAACACGGGTTCAAGACACTGGCCGACTTCAAAGGCAAGAGTCTCGATTATTTCACCACCCATGCGGAGCTCGTGCGCATGCAGCGCGAACGCAAAGAGCGCGACAAAGCGGCAGCCGACGCTGCTGCGGCCGCAAAAATCGTGAAGGTGGACAGCGAATGGAGCGGAGACGAGTTCGTGAAGCAATCCGACGCGCTGGCCAGAGGCTGAGGAATCGAGCAGCCGCACTTGCGTGGCTACATTGTGGCTGATCAGTCTTCGCGACCCAGTCGCCCACGAGAACGGCTGGTCCGCGGAAGATGACAGCGGTTGAATGGCTAATTGCGCTCCGTAATCTGCCGCATGCAGCGTGGCGGAACAGAATCGAAGCTGGCAACGTTTGCTGATCGCCACATCGGACCCAACGCGGCCGAGCTCGCCGCGATGCTGCGCGAGGTCGGCTTTGAAGATCTCGACTCGCTTATCGATGCCGCTGTTCCGAAAAATATCCGGCTGAATCGGTCGCTCGATTTGCCGGAAGCAAAAACCGAGAGCGAAGCGCTGGCCGAGCTGCGGGTCCTGGCAGCGAAGAACCGGGTGCTGCGAAATTTCATCGGTGCCGGTTATTCGGGCACGATCACTCCGCCGGTGATCCAGCGCAACATCCTGGAAAATCCCGGATGGTATACCGCCTACACTCCGTATCAGGCCGAGCTCGCGCAAGGCCGGCTCGAGGCGCTGCTCAATTTCCAGACGATGATCACCGATCTCACCGGCCTCGATATTGCCAATGCTTCGCTGCTGGACGAAGCGACCGCGGCGGCGGAAGCGATGACGCTCTGTCACGCGGTCGTTAGCAATCGAACAAAATTCTTTGTGGCGGATAACTGCCATCCGCAGACGATTTCGGTCCTTCGCACGCGCGCGAAACCTCTCGGCATCGAGATCGTCTTGGCTGATTTCGCGGCCTTCAAGTTCGACAACACTTTCTTCGGCGCACTCGTGCAGTATCCGGCGACCGACGGCGCAATTTACGACTACGAAAACTTCGCGCGCGCCGCGCACGAAGCCGGCGCGTTGCTCGTGGTCGCGGCCGACATTCTTGCGCTGACGCTGCTGCAATCTCCCGGCGAATTTGGCGCCGATGTCGCCGTCGGCAGCACCCAACGCTTTGGTGTCCCGCTCGGTTTCGGCGGCCCGCATGCGGCTTACATGGCGACGCGCGATCAATTCAGACGGCACCTGCCGGGGCGGCTCGTGGGCGTATCGCACGACGCGGAAGGCCGGCCCGCATATCGCTTGGCGCTGCAAACGCGGGAGCAACACATCCGCCGCGACAAAGCTACGAGCAACATCTGCACAGCACAGGTCCTCCTCGCGGTCATGGCATCGATGTACGCGGTATATCACGGTCCGCGCGGATTGCGTGCTATTGCGCAACGCGTGCACGACTTCGCCGCCAAACTCGCCCACGGTTTGCGCGAGCTCGGTTTCAAAATCGCGCACGAGCATTTCTTCGACACGATTCGGGTCGAGCTTGGCGAAGCTTCGGGCCACGACCTGATCGAACGAGCAGAGCGTGCGGGCTGTAATCTGCGTCAACTCGGTGAACACGCCGTCGCCATATCATTGGATGAAACCACTACCGGGACGGACATCGACAAGCTGATGGCGATCTTCCGCGGCACGCACGCGCGCGATTTCGCCGACGACGAAATCGACGCTTCATCATTCCGCCTTCCGCCATTCGCAATCCGCACCTCCGAGTTCCTTACCCATCCGGTATTCAACACCCACGACACCGAAACGGAAATGCTGCGTTATATGCGCCGGCTCGAGTCGCGCGATCTCTCGCTTTGCCATTCCATGATCGCGCTCGGCTCCTGCACAATGAAGTTGAACGCGACGGCGGAGATGTTCCCGATTTCGTGGCCCGAGTTCGCGCACATGCACCCGTTCGCGCCGGACGCGCAGTCGGTCGGCTATCGCGAAATGTGCGAGCAATTGGGAAACTGGCTGGCGGAGATCACCGGCTTTGCCGCCGTCTCGCAGCAACCCAACGCCGGATCGCAAGGCGAATACGCCGGGCTCCTCGCTATTCGCGAATACCACGCTTCGCGCGGAGAAGCGCACCGCAACGTTTGCCTCATTCCCGCTTCGGCTCACGGCACCAACCCGGCCAGCGCGACCATGGCCGGATTCAAAGTGATCGCAGTCGCGACCTTGAAAGATGGGGACATCGATCTGGCTGATCTGCGCGCGAAAGCTGACCAGCACGCGCGCGATCTCGCCGCGCTCATGGTCACCTACCCGAGCACGCACGGTGTTTTCGAAACAACCATCCGCGAAATCTGCGACATCGTGCATGGGCACGGCGGCCAGGTTTATCTCGATGGGGCAAACATGAATGCGCAGGTGGGGCTTTGCCGCCCGGGCGACTACGGCGCTGACGTCTGCCACTTGAATCTGCACAAAACCTTCTGCATTCCGCACGGCGGCGGCGGGCCGGGCATGGGGCCAATCGGCGTGGCGGAACATCTCGCCCAATTTTTGCCTGGCGCCGCTTCACCGCGTCATCCTGAGCGAAGCGAAGCGGAAACGCCAGTCCGGCTCGGACTGAAGGATCCCGCTGAAATCACCTTACAGGTTGCGAAAGGCGATCCCTCGACTTCACTCGCGGTGACGGGACCCGTTGCCGCTGCGCCCTACGGCAGCGCCAGCATTCTTACCATTTCCTGGATGTACATCCGGATGATGGGCCCCGCTGGATTGAAGCGCGCCACCGAGGTGGCAATCCTCAACGCGAACTATATCGCGCGCCGGCTTGACGCTTATTTCCCCGTGTTGTTCAAAGGGAAGAGCGGGCTGGTCGCTCACGAATGCATTCTCGATTTACGACAATGGAAACGCGCCGGCATTGAAGTCGAAGACGTGGCCAAGCGTTTGATGGATTACGGATTTCACGCGCCAACCATTTCCTGGCCGGTGGCTGGGACAATGATGGTCGAACCCACCGAAAGTGAATCGAAGGAAGAACTGGATCGTTTTTGTGATGCGATGATTTCGATTCACGCCGAAATGGAGGCGATCGCGAATGGCCAGGCCGACAAACAGAACAACGTGGTCAAGAACGCGCCGCACACCGCGCGACAAGTTGCCGCCGAAAAATGGGGGCACCCTTACTCGCGCGAGCAAGCGGCTTATCCGGCGCCGTGGCTGCGGGATTACAAATTCTGGCCAAGCGCGGGCCGCATCGACAACGTTTACGGCGATCGCAATCTGTTTTGCACCTGCGTGCCCATGGACGCCGTATCGTCGTCCTGAGCGAAGCGCAGCGAAGTCGAAAGGGTCCCGCGGAAGTCACCTAAACGTTACGCCGCGGAGACCCATTGGCCGCGCTCATTCTGCTATTCTTTCGCCGCGGCGCGCTCAAGCAGTTGGCGAACTTCTTCGTCACTGGTTTGAGCGAAATTCTCGTAATACTGGCCGACGCCGATGAACGCGTCTGAAGCAATCAGGCAAACCGCTTCGTCCACTTCTGCGCTCAGCTCGCGACACGTACTCGCTGCGCCGACCGGGACGGCGACAATAATTTTCGCGGCGCCGCGCTGGCGAAGAGCGAGCACAGCCGCTCGCATGGTCGCGCCTGTAGCCAGGCCGTCATCGATGAGAATCACGACGCGTCCGCGCACATCCGGCGCCGGACGGCTATTACGATAGCTTTTTTCGCGACGCTCGAGCTCGTCGCGCTCGGCCGCTGTCACCGCTTCGATGACATCGTGCGGCGCAGAAATGGCCGTGATCACGTCTTGGTTCAGCACGCGCACGCCCCCGGAGGCGATCGCGCCCATGGCGAGTTCCTCGTGGCCGGGAACGCCGAGTTTGCGCACGATGAAAACATCGAGCGGCAGGGCGAGCCGGCGGGCCACCTCGGCCGCCACCGGAACGCCACCCCGCGGAAGCGCCAGCACGAGAACATCGTCGCGGCCGCCGTATTGCAGAAGCTCATCGGCGAGCTGGCGGCCCGCATCAGTCCGGTCGCGGAATGTTCCAAAGGGAGGCACGGCCAATCACCGCGCGAACATACCCTAGCTCTCGGGCGCGAGCTGCGGCGCGCCCACGCGTGTGGGCACAAGACGAATGGCCGCGCCCACAGTTTCCTCCGGCGTGGCGCTGCCCGCTTCGTGGTATTCGGCGTCGCCATTCACCTGCCAGAGATCGTAAAGCTTGGTATTGGCGATGATGTTTTCGGCGCAAAGCATCGCGGTCATCATGGCATGATCCTGGTTGTTGTACTTGTGCATGCCGTTGCGGCCCACGAGATGAAGATTTGGGTAGCGCGCTTCCAGCTCATCGCGAACGATGGCCACGTAATGCGCATAGTCGTCATCGTAAACCGGGTAGGCTTTCTTCTGTCGCACCACGGTGCCATCGAGCACATCGCCTTCACGAGCCAGGCCGATCTGGATGAGCTCACGCTTGGCCAGCTCGATCAGCTCTTCGTCCTTGGAATCCCAGAGCCCATCGTGTTCGAAACAAAAATACTCCAGCCCATAGCACGCTTTATCGGGATCCGGCACCATCTCGGGCGACCATGAGCGGAAGTTCTGGATGCGGCCCACCTTGACGCTCGGATCATGGATATAAATCCAGTTGTCGTGAAAAGCGTCGCGGTTTTTCAGGATCAACATCACGGTCAAAAAATCGCGATACTTCAGTGAGTTCGCGGCGCGTTTCGCTTTCTCCGAAACGGCTGGCGTTAATCCATTGATCAGCTCCCGCATTGGGGCCGAGGAAATGACGTGCTCAGATTCGATCGTGTGCTCGATGCCGCCGCGGGTGCGGTAAGTGGTGAACCAGGCGCCGCTCTCTTCATCATACTGGCAACGCGTGACGCGGCAGCCCATCTCGATTGCGCCGCCGAGGGCCTTCGTTTTTTCCGCGCAGGCCTCCCACATCATGCCCGGCCCGCGCCGCGGATATTTAAAGGAATTTATCAATGTCTTGATGACCTTGGAGCTGTCTTTTGGCTGGCGCTGGGGCAGGAGGGCGTTCTTGATGGCGCTGCCGAGAGACAAGCCTTTGATGCGTTGGGCCGCCCAATCGGCCGAGATCTCCTTGCAGCTCATCCCCCAAACCTTCTCGGTGTAACTCTTGAAGAAGGTATTGAAGAGGCGTTTGCCAAACTGGTTGCTCACCCAATCCTGAAAATTGCGCGGATCGCGCATGGGGAAGAGCCGCGCTTTCAGCCAGGATAGAATGCAGAGAGTGGAGCGAAACACGCCGAGCTTTATCAGCGCCTCGAAGGGTTTGAGCGGATAAGCGAAGAATTTTCCGCCGTAAAAAATGCGCGAGCTGCGCGGCCGCTCCAGCATGTCGTGCGGCAGAAGCTCGCTCCAGAGATCGTTCACCTCTTTGGATTTGGAAAAGAAGCGATGGCCGCCGATGTCGAAGTGGAAGCCCTTGTAAGTGGCAGTGCGCGAGATGCCGCCGACGTACTCCGGGTCAGCCTCCAACACGGTGACGCTCACGTCGTTCTTCGACAATAAATAGGCGGCGGTCAGTCCGGCCGGACCGGCTCCGATGATGGCAACGTTGGTTTTCATTAAAACTCAGGCGACCCAGTTTCCCCGGGTGAAATTCCAGATGTACCAGCTCTCCAGGGCGAGCCCCGCCGCGCTGGCCAGCGCGATCATACTCACCGCGCCCGCTCGCCCCAGCCGCGAGCGGAGGGGAACATTGGCCAGAAAATGCAGCAGCGCCAGCACGAGAACAGCATGGACGCAAAATTCGTAGCGGAGCATGCTCTCCATGCCCACGCAGGCCACGCCCGAGACGGAGAAAAAGTAAAGGACAAAAGCGGCGAAATAGAGCGCGATGCGCACGGAGCGGCTGGCTTGCCGGCGGCCAGCGGGAAGAAATTCACAAGCAACAACGACTAGGAGGAGGAGGCCGCCGAGCGTCATCGCCATCTGGCTGGCTTCAATCGGATTATCCAGCCTGGGAAGAATCCAGCGGTAGCTCGACGGTTTGAAAATGGCGAGATAATCGGGCTCGATCCCCCAGCCGAACTGCTGGGTAAGCATGTAGATGTCCCAGTGGCCCCAGCGAAACTGCGAGTATACAAAAAAGGCGACTCCGCCAAGCATTGCGGCAAGGCTGAGCAAGAGAGCCGGGCCGCACTCACGGAAAAGGGCGCGGAAGTCGAGCAATCTGCGGGCGCCGAGTTCCCAGGCGCGTTTTACCAGCGGGGCCAGCGCGCAAGGCAAGCCAACGATGCGCGTGGCCGACATCACAATTCCGTGCAATGCTGCCAAAATTTTGCCGCGCTGCCCCTCTCCGCCGCTCCAGTAAACAAAGCCCAGCAGCGCCATCAAAAAAAGCGACTCGGAATAAGCGGCGACGAGAAAGAACGCGGCCGGGTGCGCCACGATGAGGAGCACACCGAGCCGTTGCCAGCGCATGGGAACCTTCCAGCGTTGGCAGAATAGAAAAATATAAGTCCAGAAACCCCACGCCGCCGCTTGCGCCGTGATGAGCAGCGCGTTGGCCGTGCTCAGGTTCAAGCCGTAGTGCAAGGCCGCCGCCACCGCCGGGTAAGCTGGGAAAAACGCCGTGTTCGACACTTCCATCATCTTGTGCGCAATGGGCGGAACGATCGTGCCGTAGCCGCGGTTGACGATGTTGGCGAACCAGTAGCTGTCATGCTGTACGAGCGTCTGATAGCGATAGGAAAGCGGCCCTTCCGGCGCCAGGAGGAGGATGGCGAAGGCCACTTGCAACAAGGTCACCATCAATCCGCTGCCTGCGGCGCGAGTCGCAGCGGAGAGGCTGAGTGGCATCGGTCGCGGGAGAGAAAGTCCCGCGGAAATGGCGGAGCCTCGGGCAAAGCAAGACTCTTGCGCTAAATGTGCTTCCTCTGGGAAAAAGGCCATTGTCACGGCGGCTTTTGGACGATTGCGCTCCCGGTTTATTCGCAGCCCATCAGCCATCCCACGGGTAAACGAAACGCGATTCGATTGCACGAGGATGAATTTCGAGAGAATTCCGCCCTTCGATCCGGAATCCGGCGCCGTTCATGTCATCATCGACACTCCCAAGGGCAGCCGGAACAAATTTTCCTGGAGCGAAAAATGGAAGCTGTTCGAAATGACAGGCGTGCTGCCGGCCGGCGCGGTCTTTCCGTTTGATTTCGGCTTTATCCCTCAAACTCGCGGCGGCGATGGCGATCCGCTCGATGTGCTTGTGCTCATGGATGAACCGGCAACCGTCGGCTGCCTCGTGCGCGCGCGGCTGCTGGGTGTTATCGAGGCAGAGCAAACGGAGAAAGGGGAAACCTCGCGCAATGACCGGCTCATCGGCGTGGCAGTGAAGTCACGCACCGATAGCGATTACGAGACACTCGATGATTTGAGCGGGAAACTTGTGGACGAGATCGAGCATTTTTTCGTTTCCTATAACTCAGCCAAAGGAAAGAAGTTCAAGCCGCTGGGCCGGCACGGACCGGAGCGTGCAACGCGGCTGGTGAAGGAAAGCACGCGCAAGAAGCGCTCGCGCCAAAAATCGTCATCCTGAGCGCGGAGCGGAGACGCCAGCCCGCCGCGCGGATTGAAGGATTCCCGAAGAACTTAGCTTTAGGGCAGCGCAACCGGATTCCTCCACTTCCCTTCGGATGACGCTAATGCCCGCCCGTCACCGTATAGCCTTCCTGGCGCAGATCGTCGGCCAGATCCTTTTCCATTTGCAGCGCAGCCTCGTACGGCATGGGATTCAGATGCACGTAAAGCTCCGGCATCAACCGTACGCCATACTTCCTCACCACCCAGGCGGCCTTGTAACCATGGCGATGGTTTTCAAACCGATGTTCCGGCGGCAGCCCACTCATGCCGACATAGACGCACGGCTTCCCAGGGTCGCGTTTGGGATTCGCACGCAGAACGGACGGATGTTTCGCGGCGGCATCCTTGAGCAAAACGACATAAACATGATGATGAAATTTCTCCGAACCAGCCGATCCCTTCACGCTGCTCATGTGATCGAGTTGCTATACTGACACGGGGCCAGTGCCTCGGTAATCTGCGCGAACGTGGCCGGCGCCGCATCCATCCCAGGCAGGCCGCGTCGATTTATCATTATGAGCGAACGTGTTGAGCAGCTTCAAATTTACCTCAATGACCATCTCGCCGGCTCCCTCGCCGCGATCGAACTCCTCGATGATCTGGTCGAACATCACCCCACGCATCGCCTGGCAGACTTCTTTAGCGCGATGCGCAGTGAGATTGCAGCCGATCAGCAGACGCTGCGTGACTTGATTGAGAAGCTGGGAGGCGATGAAAGCAGCATCCGCAAAGCGGCCGCGTGGCTGGCGGAAAAGGTCAGTCGGGCCAAGCTCCGTTTCAGCGGCGAAGATAACATCGGGCTTTTGCAAGCGCTCGAGACACTCGTGCTTGGCGTCACTGGCAAGAAGCTTCTGTGGCGCGCGCTTGCTGCTGTCAGCGCGAACGCGGTCGAGCTTCAGGGGCTTGATTTCACCGAACTCGAGCAGCGCGCGCGGGAACAAATCGCGCAGTTGGAAAGCGAACGTCTGCAATTGGCGCGCGAAGTTTTATCCGATCGCGAGCATTCGTGATGTTGCCGGACCGGCCACTGCGCTCTCACTCTCTTCGTGCTGATCGTTAACTCGGCCGCGTGCCCCGGAACGGGTCCGGTCTGTCAAAACGCGGGAGAGTTACCGCACGAGCGGTGCGTGCGCTCTCAAAGATGGCGTCGATGATGCGCTGGTCCTGCAAACCTTCTTCACCGGGTGTGTAGGGCTGGCGATCGTTGATCACGCAATCGGCCATGTGATCCAGCTCGTTCGCGAACTGATCCGACTCGGGAATCTGCGGCAGCGGCGGCTCATTCGGATCGGCGAACATTTTCAGTCCATGATAGGGGAACGACGGGTCCATTCCGAACGTGCCGCGCTCGGCCACAACGCGATAGGATTTGGTGTCATGCGCATCGAAAGAACACATGCAATTGGCCAGCACGCCACTCGGAAACCGCATCTGCCAGATAACGGTCGCGTCCACTTCCTTGAACCGCGGATCACCGGCCGGCCGGAAAGTGCGCGCGAAGACTTCCGTCGGCTCTTCCCCCAGCAAAAAGCGGATGGTGTTGATGCAATAGACACCGACATCACCGACTGCGCCGCTGCCGGAAAGCGCCTTGCTCAGCCGCCATTCCATTTCGGTCACGCGCTGCCCGTTGGCCGACTCAATATATTTGGTCGGTCCGAACACCTTCCCTCGCACCAGCCGCTGCATGGCGCGATTCAACGGCTCGTATTGAATGCGATACGCGATCATCAATTTCACCTTCGCTTTCTTGCAAGCGTCGATCATCTGCTGGCATTTCATGGCGCTCGTTTCCATTGGCTTCTCGCAAAGCACATGCTTGCCCGCGCGCGCTGAACGCTCAGTGAACTCGCCGTGCATCGAGTTTGGCAGCACGATGTAAACGACCTGCACCTTGGGATTGTCGCGAATGCGGTCGAAATTCTTGTAATCGTAAATCGC
>JBKPQR010000004.1:0-24028 GCA_046734175.1 Verrucomicrobiota bacterium
CAGGGAGTTCGCGCTGCGCATAATTCGGCTTTATCAGGCGTTAAACAAGCGCGACGGCGTCGTACCCAAGTCGCCCAGCAACTCTAGCCAGAGGCTTGTCTCATAAGCAGTCCGCGTTCAGCCTCTCCAGCGCGAGGTAGAAGAGTTGATCGCCATTTTTGTTACTATGACCCGTAAAGTGAAGTCGAAGCGCTGATATTTCATCCTTCATCCTTCGATGCAATCCACCATTCTCATCGTCGATGACGAGAAGCACACGCGCGACGGCCTGCGCCGGCTACTGGAGGATGAGTACGACGTGTATGTGGCGGAGGATATCGGCGGCGCGGTGAGCGTGCTCGAGCGCGAGACGGTCGATGTCATGCTGACGGACCTGCGCCTCGGCAATGAAGATGGGATGCAGTTAATCGAGCGCGCGCTGAAAATGGGCAGGCCGCCCATCTGCATCATGATGACAGCTTACGGTTCGGTCGATACCGCAGTCGAGGCCATGAAACGTGGGGCCTACGATTTCGTGACCAAACCGCTCAATCTCGACAAGGTGGAGATGCTTATCGCACGCGCGCTCCAGTCGCGGCGGGTCGAGCAGGAGAACCGGACGCTGCGGCAACAGATCGATGAGCGGTTTGGCCTGGAAAATATTCTTGGGGAATCGGCTGCCTTGCGCGAGGTGCTGGATACGATCCGGCAGGTCGCGCCTTCCTCAGCGAATGTCCTAATCGAGGGCGAGAGCGGCACGGGTAAAGAGCTGGCGGCGCACGCCCTCCACAATTTGAGCCGGCGGAACAAGGCGAAATTTGTGGCGGTGCATTGCGCGGCCTTGTCACTGACTTTGCTCGAGAGCGAGCTCTTTGGCCATGAGCGCGGCGCTTTCACCGGCGCGCATGAGCGCCGCATTGGCCGTTTCGAGCAAGCCAGCGGCGGCACGATTTTCCTCGATGAAATTGGCGACATCGATGCCAGCACGCAGGTGAAACTGCTGCGCGTGATGAGCGAAGAGCGCTCCTTCGAGCGGGTCGGCGGCACGCAAATGTTGCGCGCGGACGTGCGCGTGATCGCGGCCACAAACAAAAACCTGGAGCAGCTCGTGCGCGAAGGGAAGTTTCGCGAGGACCTGTATTTTCGCCTGAACGTCGTGCGCATCGTCATGCCGCCATTGCGCGCGCGCAAGGAAGATATTCCACTTCTCGTTAGGTATTTTCTGCGCCACTTTTCCAAGGCTAACGAGAAACAGGTCTTCGAAATTACGACAGAGGCGATGAACACGCTGCTGGCTTACGATTGGCCCGGGAACGTGCGCGAGCTGCGCACCGCGATCGAGCACGGCGTTGTGATGGCGAACGGCCCGAAGGTGACGGTGCGTGACTTGCCCGCGGGCGTGCGCCAGCGCGGGGAGGGAAGCGCAGCCGTTTTTTCCGAAACAGTGAATCCGCTCGATCTGGCAGAGACGGAAAAGCGGCTCATCACGCAGGCTCTGGCCGCGACCAAAGGGAACATTACCGCGGCTGCGAAACGGCTCGGGATCAGCCGGCGCACTCTGCATCGCAAGCTCAATGAGCTTAGCGCGGAAGGGCGCGAGGTGCGTGCACGGTCGCAGCGTCGGCACGCCGGTTAGTCATGCCTGGCCCGGCGGATTTCATCCAGAAGATGGTGCACACGCTGGAAACCGGCCCGGTAGCGGTGTGGGTGCGGCGCTCGCTTCTTGTCGTGGCTGCGATCGCCCTCGCCGTTTACCAGCTCTACTATTTTCGCGGGCTGGCCACATCGCAGGCCATGGACCAGGCCCAGATCGGGCGCGAGATCGCGCGCTTCCGCGGTTGGCAAACGAACTTCATCCGGCCACGCGCGCTCGGGCAGCTCGCCGCCCACGGCAAAAACATCGCGCGCAACATTTCTTACGATACCTTCGAAGCCCCGCTTCCGCCGCTGGTGGATGCATTCGCGCTGCGGCTGATCAAAGCGCATTGGAAGATGTCTCCGCGCGATCTCGTTTACGCCGGCGATAAGGTCATCGCCGCGGAAGCGGTCATGCTCTTTTACCTTTCCATCTTCGTGCTCTTCTTCGTGGCGCGGCGGTTATTTGACCAGCGTCTCGCCTTTCTCGTGTGCGGGCTGGTCATTCTCTGTGATTTGCTTTGGCAGTACTCTCTCAGCGGTCTCCCGCAAATGTTGATGCTGTTGATTTTCAACAGCACGCTCTACGCATTAGTCCGTGCGGTGGAGACGCGCGCCGCGGAAAAGCCGCTGACGAAATGGATGTTCGCGGCCGGTCTTGGCTTCGGCTTACTCGCGCTGTCGCACGCGCTCACCCTCTGGATATTTGCGGGCGCGCTTGTTCCGATGGCGATTTATTTCCGGCCACGCCCGCGCTCAATCCTGATCCTGCTCGGTGTGGTGGGCGTGCTCTACACGCCATGGCTGTTGCGCAACTGGATTCTCACCGGCAATCCAGCGGGCGTGGCCGTTTATTCCGTGCTCGATGGCATTCGGCACTCGGAAGCCGCGCATATGCGAATGCTCAACGGCGATGGTGGTATTAGCCCGTCGGAACTTCGCGACAAGGTTGTGGCCAACTTCATGAGCCAGACGAACGGCTTGTTCGGCGACCTCGGCTCAAGCGTGGTGGCAGTGATGTTCTTTGTTAGTCTTCTTCATCAATTCAGAAGCCGCGAAGCCGCCATCGTGCGCTGGATGGTTCTGGCGATGTGGGGCGGCGCGATAGCGGGCATGTCAGTCTATGGTGTGGTTTCGGAACAAGGGGTGGCTGCAAACGGGCTGCACGTTCTCTTTGTGCCCATCATGAGCTGCTTCGGCCTGGCCTGGCTGCTGGTGCAATGGAATCGCCTCGAGCTGCCCCAAATCGCGCGAGTCGGATTCGTTGTGCTGCTTTATGTGCTTTGCGCTCTGCCGCTCGTTTTGGATTTGCCCTTTTTCGCCCCGCGCACGCGCCCGCAAATCCGCTGGCCGCCCTACGTTCCGCCCTACATTGCGGTGCTGAATGACTGGATGAAGCCGAATGAAATCGTGGCTTCAGACATGCCCTGGGCCATTGCCTGGTATGCAGACCGTCGCAGCGTGTGGCTGCCGGAGAGCATTCACGCCTTCAGCGAGCTCACTGACTATGGCACGCTCGGCGCTCCGGTGAACGGTCTCTACCTCACGCCGGTGAGCGGCAGCCAGAACAAGCTCGGCGATATCGTCAAAGGTGAATACAAGGATTGGGCGCCAGTTATTCTGCGCAATATCGATATGGAGAAGTTTCCCCTGAAATGGGCGACATTACTGGGCATCGAAAGCGAGTGCATTTTTTTCAGCGATCACGACCGGTCCAAAGGGGCGAGCGCGCCGTAGAGAGTGCAGCGTTTTGCGGTTTACGAATGGGGCGAGCGGCACTTGAATTGAGGCGTGAGCGATAACCGCAAACTCTTCGGCACTGATGGGGTGCGCGGTGTCGCCAATGTCGAGCCGGTCACGGCGGAAACGGCACTCAAACTCGGGCGCGCCGCGGCCCATGTTTTTACCAAACTCAATCCGCGCGAGCATCCGGCCGGGGCGCGGCCGAAGATCGTGCTCGGCAAAGACACACGTCTCAGCGGTTACATGCTTGAGAACGCGCTCGTGGCTGGGATCACATCGCTGGGCGTGGATGTGCTGGTCATTGGGCCGCTGCCGACGCCGGGCGTGGCTTACATCACACGTTCACTGCGGGCTGATGCCGGTATTGTGCTCTCGGCCTCGCACAATGCCTACGAAGATAACGGCATCAAATTTTTCCGCCACGATGGCTACAAGCTCGATGACGCCATTGAGCAGCAAATCGAGCAGCTCGTCTTCGCTGGTGAGATCGATTCCATCCGGCCCACCGCTGGCAAAATCGGCCGCGCCACCCGTATCGATGATGCCCTTGGGCGCTATGTTGAGTTTGCCAAACAAAGTTTTCCGCGAGGGATGACACTGGAGAAAATGCGCATCGCGGTGGATGTGGCGAACGGCGCCGCTTACAAATCGACGCCGTGCATTCTGCGCGAGCTCGGCGCGGACCTCGCCGTGGAGCACAACACCCCGGACGGCATGAACATCAATGCGCAATGCGGCAGCACACATCCGGCAGAGATTCAGCGGCTGGTGAAAGAATCAGGTGCGCACATCGGCATCACCCATGACGGCGATGCCGACCGCGTCTTGCTTTGCGATGAAAATGGCGAGCTGGTCGATGGCGACGAGATCCTCGCCATCGCGGCCATCGATTTTCTGCAACGAAATCGGCTGCGCGAGCAAACGCTGGTCGCGACCGTGATGAGCAACTTCGGCCTGGATGAAGCGCTCGCCGCGCGCGGCGGTAAAGTCATCCGCACGAAAGTAGGCGACCGTTATGTGCTGGAAGAAATGGTGGCGCGCAATCTCAACGTTGGCGGGGAGCAAAGCGGCCACATGATCTTCCGCGATTTTACCACCACCGGTGACGGCATCATCAGCGGGCTCCAGATTTTGCGTATCATTAAAGAAAGCGGCAAACCGCTGAGCGAATTGAAGCGTTGTCTGCGGAAGTATCCGCAGGCGCAGCGAAATCTGCGCGTGAAAGCGAAGCCGCCGCTCGAGGAATTGCCGGCCGTGATGAAGCTCGTGGGCGAGACCGAAAGGCAGCTGAATGGCAAAGGGCGCGTCTTGCTGCGATACTCGGGAACGGAGCCAAAGATCAGGTTACTCATCGAAGGGCTCGAGCATGACCAGATTGATAAACAGGCAAATCGGATCGCCGACGCGATAGAAACTGCTATTGGAGCTAAATGATTCTCCCTAAAAGCCGGAGAGACCACAGAGAATTGATTTTGTCCTCTGTGAACTCTGTGTTCTCTGTGGTTAATCAATGACGCTTACTCAAGTCACTGAAGCGCTGCTCTTCAGCGCGCAAAAACCGCTAACGATTCGTGAACTGGCTGATGCGCTGAAAAGCGCGGGTGCGACGGACGAGCTTTTGCCTAACGAGTTCGCGCGCGTGAAGGAAGCGGAAGTGGCCGGGGCGCTTGGGCAGCTCAAAGTCGAGTACATTCAAAACGGGCGCGGCTTTCAGCTCGCGGAAAAAGCTGATGGCTGGCAGCTCGTGAGTCATTCCGATTGCGCGCGCTGGGTGCGGCAACTGTTTCCCGCGCCCAAGCCAGCGCGGCTTTCTCCCCCGGCGCTGGAGACGCTTGCCATCATTGCCTACCGCCAGCCGATCACGCGCGCCGATGTCGAAGCGGTGCGCGGGGTGACAGTGGACGGCGTTCTACAAAATCTGATGGAGCGCGGCCTGGTGAGAATCAGCGGGCGCGCGGAGCTGCCAGGCCGGCCGCTGCTTTACGAGACGACGCAGTTTTTTCTCGAGCATTTCGGGCTGCGCGATTTGGATGAATTGCCGAATGCGGAGGAGTTGCGGACGCGGCATTTGCCCACGACGGCCCCTGGCTCTGAATCCCCCAGGCCGCGGGTGCCCAATGAATCAGGGCGAGAGGCGATAGTCCAGGAGCCACGGGAGAGCGTGGCGAAAGGCCCAGCCGACCCTGTGTCGGAAGATTGACTTGGCGCGCTTGTTACGAAAGCATTCGCACGAAAGCTCCTCGCCTATGAAAACACCCTTGTTGAAAATCAGCCTCGCTCTCGCGGTCGCGCCACTCCTGTTCGGATTGACCGGCTGTGGCAGCTACAACCGCCTCGTCAGCCTGGAGCAGAACGCCAACAAGAAATGGGCCGACGTGCAATCGGTTTATCAGCGCCGCGCCGATCTCATCCCGAACCTGGTCAACACTGTTTCGGGCGCAGCCAATTTCGAGAAATCCACGTTGACCGAAGTGACAAACGCGCGGGCAAGTGTTGGCCGGGTGCAGTTGGATCCGAACAAAGCGCCCACGGACGCCGCGCAGTTGCAGCAGTTCCAGCAGGCGCAAGGGCAACTGAGCAACGCGCTTTCGCGCTTGCTCGTGGTGAGCGAGAATTATCCGCAGCTCCGGGCGACGGAGGCGTTCCAGAATTTGCAGGCGCAGTTGGAAGGGACGGAGAACCGCATCTCAGTGGAGCGAAACAACTACAACGCCGCGGTGCAGGAGTTGAACACAGCGCTGGCCACCTTTCCCACTAACATGCTGAACAAGATGTTCGGATTTCAGCCGAAGGCATTCTTCCAGGCGCAGCCCGGAACCGAGCGCGCGCCGGCTGTGAATTTTAATTTTGGTACCCCTGCCGGAGCTCCGCCCACACCCGTTGCATCCCCGCCCACATCCGCAATTCCGCCTCAGCCAGCGGCGAGTGCGACGGCCACGCCATAAACCACGTTGCCTGTCATCCTGAGCGAAGCGAAGCGGAATTTCCAGTCCGGCTCGGACTGAAGAATCCCGTGGGAACTGCCTTAAAGCTCGCGCAGCGGCATCGCTCGCCCGCGCTCGCAATGACGCGCTTGAGCGGGCCGTGGGTCGTGGCATTCTCGCTCATCTTTTTGATGCGCCCGGTCTTCGCGGCCGAAACGATTCCGCCAAAGGCGGCGCGTTACTTCAATGATTATGCCGGTGTGGTTTCGCCCGGTGTCGCCGAACGCCTCAACACTCAGCTCGCGCAATTTGAGCGAGATACTTCCGATCAGGTCGTCGTGGCTGTTTATCGGAAAATGGAAAGTGATTCCTCGATTGAGGACTACGCCCAGCGTATCGCGCAGAAATGGGAAGTTGGCCAGAAGGACAAGCGTAACGGCGTTGTTCTCCTCGTCTTCATTGAAGATCGAAAATCATCGATCCAGGTTGGTTACGGCTTGGAAGGCACCTTGCCCGACATCACTGCCTACGACATCCGAGAGCGGCATATGAATCCTTATTTTCGGGCCGGAAATTATGAAGCGGGTTTGGCCACGGCGGTAGATTTGATCTGCAAAGCAATCCGCGGCGAATACAAAGGCACTGGGCGAACGAACAATGAACGGCGGGGGGAGACCGGCGGTGGGACGGCTGGCTTGCTGGTGTTTCTCTTCTTCATCTTGATGATCATGATCGCCATGCGAGCGGCCCGCCGACGCGGAGGTTATCGCTATACCGGTTTTGGCGGGCCCTTTGTCATGGGTAACTGGGGTGGCGGTGGCGGCGGCTGGTCAAGCGGGGGTTCTTCGGGCGGCGGCTTTGGCGGATTTAGCAGCGGCGGCGGAAGCTTTGGCGGCGGAGGATCAAGCGGTAGCTGGTAGGAAATGCGCACGCATCGATTTCTTAGTCGGCTCGATCACAAGCGCATCGTCCAAGCAATCAGGAAAGCGGAGGGGAGAACTTCGGGGCAGATCCGGGTATTCGTGCAGCGCGGTGACTTTGAGGAGGACGCGTTGCCACGAGCCGAGAGCAGATTTCTCCAACTGGGAATGCAAAAGACGCGCGACCGGAATGCAGTCCTGATTTTCGTCGCGCCTCGTGCCCGCAAATTTGCGGTCGTAGGCGACGTGGGCGTTCACGAGAAGTGCGGTAAGCAATTCTGGCAGAAGCTGGTCGCTGCCATGCGGGCGCATTTTCAAAAGGAGGAGTTCGATCGCGCCATCATTCATGCTATCACCGAAGTGGGCAAAGTGCTGCGCGAGCATTTCCCCCGCACGGCCGACACGATCAACGAGCTGCCGGACGAAGTAGCACAAGGATGATGTAGCCGCGGTTGCTGACCGCGCGCTTCAACCGCGGCCGGTAACCGCGGCTACAACGGCGACCTTGCAATTGCGCCGTCTTGGTGTTCATTCCCCCCTTCGCAGCGAGTATTGTAACTACGTTGCGCCGTTGGTCCCTGGGTTTCCGTCGCTGGACGCGAAGCTTTACTCGCCAGGGGGAACCCGGCGCTTGGAGGAATGCCGAATGTAGATTGCCGAATGCCGAATGGCTCTTACGCATCGCGTTGCAGTCATTCGAAAATCGACAATCGCCATTCGGCAATCGCAAATTCAAGAAAATGCCTATTCGTTACGGTCGGTTTGAAATGCCCAAGACGCTCTCCAAGGAGGAGAAGTCGTCCACGGACACTTACGCAAAGTTTGTCGCGGAACCTTTTGAGGCGGGTTACGGCCACACGGTCGGCAATTCGCTCCGTCGCGTGCTGCTTTCATCGCTCGAAGGCGCGGCGATTACGGCCGTGAAGATCACGGGCGCCCAACATGAGTTCGCCACGCTGCCGGGGGTGGTCGAGGACGTGACCGACATCGTGCTCAATCTCAAACGGGTGAAGTTCAAGGCCACTGAGCACGAGCCGCGCAATCTCTCACTCAGCGTAAACAAGGAAGGCGCGGTCACCGCCGGTGACATTCAATTGGTGCAAGGCTACGACATTCTTAATCCGGATCAGGTCATCTGCACGCTCGACAAAAAACACAAGTTCGATGCTGAACTCGAAGTGCGCGTGGGCCGCGGTTTCGCCACCGGCGAGGAAAATAAACGCGCTGATCAGCCGATTGGATTGATCCCGATCGATTCCATCTTTTCGCCAGTTACGCGTGTGAAATATGCAGTGGAAAATACCCGCGTTGGCCAGCGCACCGACTACGACAAGCTCATTCTGGAAGTCTGGACCGATGGACGGCTCACTCCCGATGATGCCTTGCTCCAGGCCTCCGCGATTCTGCGTCATCACCTCGACGTCTTCGTTAACTTTAACGAGGACGTGATCGAGTTCGACGAAACGCCCGCCGGCGTGAGCGAAGAGAACATGAAGCTGAAGAAGCTTCTGAACATGAGCGTGAACGAGATCGAGCTCAGCGTGCGCGCGGCCAATTGCCTGAACAACGCCAATATCACCACCGTGGGCCAGCTGGCGCAAAAGACAGAAGGCGAAATGTTGAAGTACCGGAACTTCGGCAAGAAATCACTTAATGAGATCAAGGACAAACTGACGGCACTTGGTCTCGGTTTGGGAATGAAATTCGACGCCGGTTTGGTGGAAACTCCGATGGCCGGTGTGGATGGGTCGAGCTCCAATGGGGCGGGCGAAGAATAGCCCGCCTGAGCCAAACGAGCGATGAGACACCAGAAGAAAACGATCAAGCTCGGCCGCAAAGCAGAGCACCGAAAGGCGCTGCTGGCGAACCAGGTTTGCAGCTTGATCGAGCATCACCGCATTCGCACAACGCTGGCCAAAGCCAAAGCGGTCCGGCCGTTGGCGGAGAAGATGGTGACCTTGGGAAAGAAGGGCTCGATCCACGCCCGGCGCACTGCGTTTGCCGTGTTGCGGCAGAAAGATGCCGTAAAAAAACTGTTCGACGACATCGCGCCGCGCAGTGCCGAGCGCAACGGCGGCTACACCCGCATCATCAAACTCGGCCAGCGCAAAAGTGATTCTGCGCCGATCGCCTACTTGGAATGGGTTGATGCTGCGTTTGTCATTGACGAAGAGCCGGCCGAAAAAGGATCGAAGTCGCGCAAGTCGAAAAAGGGCGGGGAGCAAGCCGCCGGTGCGGAGAAGAAATCGAAAAAGCGAGCTGCTGCTGCTTAGTCATCCTGGCGATTTCATTCCGCTGGTGGAACCGATGGATCGCTCCGGCTGGAGTTTTTGTGTGGTAGCTCCACTGGATTCCGACTTCGCTCCGGGATGACGTGATTGTGTTCCGTTTTCGGGACGGCGATTTCCCAAGCGCGGAATAAATCTGTGCGCGCGCAATCGCGGGCGTGGATCGCAATTCTCAGATAATGAGAAGCTTACACGGTGCGCAAACTGCGTGGCACGCTGGGTGCATAAGGGCTGGCATCCCTATGAAAACCCACCAATCAAATACCTACGATCTGATCATCGCATCGGAATCGGAAGATAAAAGCCGCACCGTTATCGAGACGCTCATCTATGCCCTCTTCATCTTGAGCGCTGTTGTTTCGATCTTCCAAGCCGCTGCTCAACCGGTCGTTGTCCCCGGGCATGCCGTGAGCCGAGCGAGCGTTCCTTGCCTGGAACACGTTTGCTAACGAGCCGTAGCTAGCATGTTGTTGCAGGACTTGCGCTACGCCCTGCGAATGCTGGCAAAACAGCCGGCCTTCACTGCCATTGCCGTGCTCACGCTCGCGTTTGGCATCGGGGCCAATACTGCGATCTTCAGCGTCGTCAACGCGGTTCTCTTGCGGCCGCTGCCGTATCCGGAATTCGAAAACCTGATCCTGCTACGCGAGCGCACGAACACGTTCGAGAGTGGATCGGTTAGCTACTCAAACTATCTCGACTGGCGGGCCGGTCAGCGCAGTTTTACCGACCTGGCGCTTGTCAGGCGAGAGGCGTTCAATTTCGCCACCATCGGCGAAGATGCGCAGCCCGATCGGGTGAATGGCGCGCGCGTCACCTTTAATTATCTCGCCCTTCTCGGAATGAAGCCGCTCATTGGGCGCGACCTGACCGAGGCCGACGATCAGCCGGGCAGCGCGCCGGTTGTCCTCATCGGTGAAAATCTCTGGCGCACTCGCTTCGGCAAATCGCAAAAAGTTCTCGGCCAACAAGTGATGGTGGACAATGTGCAGCGCGAAATCGTCGGCGTGCTGCCGCAGGAAGTGAAATTTCCGCGCCTTACCCAAATCTGGGTGCCGTTGGGCGACCTGCGCAAAGACGAAAATGTGTTGCAGCGCGGAAATCATCCCGGCTTCAGTTCTCTCGGCCGGCTCAAGCCGGGTGTGTCGATGCAACAAGCCAATGCTGATCTCGACACCATTGCCGTCGCCCTCGAAAAACAATATCCGGACACGAACACCGGGCGTCGTTTGCAGATGCGGCCACTGCTCGAAGCCTCGGTGGGCGAGTATCGGCACAGCCTCAATCTTTTGCTTGGCGCGGTCGCGTGCGTGCTCCTGATCGCGTGCGCCAATGTGGCGAACCTTCAGCTGGCGCGTGCCGTTTCCCGATCCAAAGAGCTTGCCGTGCGCGCGGCGCTGGGAGCGGGCCGTTGGTCCCTCGCCCGTCAGCTTCTGACGGAGAGTACACTGCTTGCGATCTTCGGCGCGGTGGCCGGTGTGATCCTCGCCATTTGGAGTCTCGATGCAATCATCAGCCTGGCACCGCGAGATATTCCACGCTTCCAGGAAACGCGCATCGACATGGCGGCGCTGCTCTTCACCGCCGGGGTCGCGCTCGCGGCCGGAATCCTTTCCGGTGTCTGGCCAGCCTGGAAAATTTCAAACACGGAGGAGCTCTCGGGCGCATTGCATGAAGCCGGCATGCGCGGCGGTAGTGGCGGCGCGGCGCGGCAGCGTGCGCGCTCAGTTTTGGTGGTGACGCAGGTCGCGCTCGCGGTCGTTTTAGTCGCCGCAGCGGGATTGACCCTGAAGAGTTTTTGGCGCGCCCAAAATGCGGCGCTCAATTTCGATCCGCGCAACATCCTCCTCGCGTCAATCGAGCTCTCGAGAGCGGGCCACGATCGCATCAACGAAAAAGGCAATCGCGTTTGGGACGACGACAAGATTCGTCTCTTTTTCGATCAGGTACTCGAGCGGGTGCGGCGCCTCCCCGGCGTGGAAGCAGCCGCCATCGGGGCGAACATTCCCTTCGACGACAATGAATGGGACAGCTACTTCCACATCACCGGCACACCACCGCTGGATCCGGGCAAGGAACCATCGGCTGAGATCAACGTCGTTTCCGACGATTACTTCAAGCTGATGAAGATGCCGATCATTCGCGGCCGCGCCTTCGGCCCTGAAGATCTACCGGACAAGAACCGTTCCCGCTCCGTCATCATCGATGAAACGTTCGCGCAAAAATATTTCCCCGGGCGCGATCCGATTGGGTTGCGCATCGATGACAACCAGCGCGAAGACTCAGACAATCCGCGGGTGGGATCGAAGTATCCGCCTCTCACCATCATCGGAGTCGTGCCGCGGACACGCAATGAAGCGCCCGGCGAAGACAACGTGGAGAAGCTCGGGTTCGTGCACATGTATTTTTCCTCCGAGCAAAATCCCTCGAGCAACTACTTACTCATGCTGCGCGTGAAGAACGGCGACCCGAAAAAACTGGTGCCACTCATCAGGCGCGAAGTGCAGGGCATCGATCCGGCCCAGCCCGTTGGCACAATCTCCACTATGGAAGAAAACATCGCCGCGAGTCTTTCCACGCGACGGTTGACAATGTCGCTCCTCGGGGCATTTGCCGGGATCGCCCTGCTCCTCGCCAGCGTCGGGTTGTATGGAGTAATGGCGCTGACGGTGACGCAGCGCACACGGGAGCTTGGCATCCGTCTCGCCCTCGGCGCCCAACGGGCGGACGTTTTTCGGCTCGTGCTCACGCAGGGAATGGTTCTGGTTTTCGTCGGCCTCATCATCGGACTTCTGGCCGCTCTAGGCGCCGGCCGTGGATTGCAAACCCTGCTTTATGGCGTGGGCGGATTTGATCCGCCGGCCTTGAGCTTCGCGCTATTCGCCCTCGCCATGGTCGCACTGATCGCCTGCTGTGTGCCGGCGCGCCGCGCCACTCGGGTTGATCCCATCGTCGCACTGCGCGCCGAATGAGCGCTCTGGGGCAGGATATTCGTTACGCGGCGCGAGCGCTGCGCAAGAATCCTGGCTTCGCCTTGATTGCCCTAACCGCGCTGGCGCTCGGCATCGGCGCGAACACCGCGATCTTCAGTCTGGTCAACGGTGTGCTCCTGCGCCCGCTGCCGTTTCCCGACGCGGATCGCATCGTCTATTTCGAAGGAAAAAATGCTGCGGCCGGTATTAGCGACAGCAATGTTTCGTATCTCGACTTCACCGATTGGTCGAAACAAACCGATCTCTTCGCGAGCACCGCGGCCTACTGGAGCGGGGGAGCCAATCTCGGCTCCGAGGGCGCGGAAGCGGAGCACGTGCCCCGCGCAGGCGTGACGACCGGGTTCTTCTCTGTGTTCGGTGTCCAGCCTGTTCTCGGCCGGGCCTTCGTTCCTGAAGACGAAACACCATCCTCATTCAGTGGCGGTCGGGGGCGCGTCGCGATCATCAGCCATGGCCTGTGGAAGCGCCGCTTCGGAGCCGACCGCGGCATTGTCGGAAAACAGGTCGAGATGAGTGCGAGATCTCTCACGGTTATTGGTGTGATGCCCCAGGGATTTGAATACCCGGAGCAAACCCAGATTTGGGTGCCGAGCTCGGTCAATCTCAAAGAAGAACCGCGCGATAACCGGGCGTGGTCGGCGATCGCGCGCCTGAAGAGCGGCGTCGATCTGAAGCAAGCGCAGACTTGCATTAGCGCGATCAACGCACAACTCGACAAGCAATTTCACGAGACGAACAAAGGCTGGGACGTCACTCTTTGGCCCCTCCACGAACGCCTCGTTCGCGAGGTGAAATCTTCTCTTCTCGCACTGCTCGGCGCCGTCGGACTGGTCCTCCTCATCGCCTGCGCAAACGTCGCCAATCTCCTCCTCGCCCGCAGCGCCGCGCGACAAAAGGAGATTGCCATCCGCGCCGCGATGGGCGCGACCCGCACTCGTGTTCTGCGGCAGATGCTGACGGAAAGTATTCTGCTCTCTGTCATTGGCGGCGTCGCGGGACTCGTTCTCAGCATCTGGTTGATCGGCGTGCTGCCATCGATGTTGCCCGAGGGTGCACCGCGACTCGAGCAGATTGGGATCGATTATCGCGTCCTGACATTCGCTCTCAGCATCTCCGCGCTGACCGGAATTCTTTTCGGCATCGTGCCCGCGCTCCAGGCTTCCAAGCTCGACGTGACCAGCGCATTGAAAGAAGGCGGACGCAGCGGCGAAGGTCATCGCCGCACCGGCGCGCGCAGCCTGCTGTTGATAGGGGAAGTCGCGCTCTCGCTCATGCTGCTGATCGGCGCTGGATTACTCATCAAAAGCTTCGTCCGTCTGCAGGAGGTGAGGCCCGGCTTCAATCCGCACAACGTCCTCGTCGCCAATATCCAGCTGCCTTACCCGAAATATTCGTATGCGCAGTTTGAGGAATTTTTCCGCCAACTGAAAGAGCGACTCGATGCGGCGCCAGGCGTGCAAGCGGTCGGAGGCAACCTCAATCTGCCGCTCAACGCCAGTGGCTACGCCATCGGTCGCGGATTTATTCCGGAAGGCCGGCCGCTCACGGTGGACCAAAACCGCGACGCAATGTTCTGCGCGATCACCGGGGATTATTTTCGCGCTCTGCAAATTCCCTTGCTCGCGGGACGCACCTTTGAACTTCGCGACAATAAGGACTCACCGAAGGTCGCGATCATTAACGAGACGATCGCGAAACGCGTTTTCGGTTCGCCCGCGGAGGCGATTGGCAAACGGATTTCGCTCTGGCGCGACGAGAAATTCATGCGCGAAATCGTCGGAGTCGTCGGCGACACAAAAACGGGTTCGATAACCGCAGACGGTGGCGCGCAAATCTACGTCCCGAACGCGCAGTCTGAATGGAACATCATGGGGCTGGTGATTCGAACCGCCGGCGACCCGGCCGCCTTGGCTCCCACCTTGCGTCGCGAAGTAATGGCACTCGACAAAGACCAGCCGGTTTACAGCGTTCGCACGATGGACGACGTCGTCGCGAACTCGCTCGGCACGCGACGCGTGTCGATGCAGCTCTTCACCGTCTTCGGGATCGCCGCACTCGCTTTGGCCGCCATCGGCATCTACGGCGTGATGGCCTACTCGGTCACGCAACGGACGCGTGAGATCGGCATCCGCATGGCGCTGGGCGCGCAACGCCGTGACGTCCTCATCCTGGTCGTGCGCCAGGGCATGATTCTGGCCGGCAGCGGAGTGGCACTTGGGTTGTTCGCATCCGCCGGTCTGACGCGGCTGCTCTCAAACCTGCTCTACGGCGTGAGCGCACTGGACCTCACCACCTTTGCAATTGTCTCAGTGATCCTCGGGCTCGTCGCCCTGCTCGCCTGCTGGTGGCCGGCGCAGCGCGCCAGCAGCGTCGATCCCATCATCGCGTTGCGCGCGGAATAGCATGCACACGCTGCTCCAGGATTTTCGTTTCGCATCGCGGGTACTGGCGAAGAATCCAGCCTTCACTGCCATAGCCATCATCACGCTTGCGCTCGGCATCGGCGCGAACACCGCCATTTTCAGTGTCGTTAACGCGGTCCTTTTGCGGCCGCTCCCGTACCCGGAACCGGAGCGAATCGTTTATCTGACGGAAGTGGGCGCCGGCGTCGAAAGTTCCATCGCGCTGCCGGATTATCTCGATTGGAGAAAAGACGCCAAATCGTTCCAACATCTCGCAATTTCACGTCTGGAATCGCGCAACTTGAGCAGCATTCCCGGTCGTGAGCCGGAGCGCGTCTCCGTCGCTTTCGTCACCGCGAATTTCTTCGACGTTATCGGACTCAATCCAAAAATCGGCCGTACTTTCTCGCAAGACGAGGACAAGCCTGGCGCGCCGGCACTTGTGGTCCTGAGCGATCGCTTGTGGGACCGCGCTTTCAATCGCGATCCGAAGATCATCGGCCGCGCCGTAAGTTTTCACGGGCAGCCATTCACCGTCATCGGCGTGATGTCACAGGAAATGGATGCGCCGCACGGGGTTGATGCGTGGTTCTCGCTCATGCGTCGCAGCGCCGTTCCCGCATGGCAGAACCGCGCCAATCACCCGATGTTTTACGGCTGGGGACGGTTGAAGAAAGGTGTCACCGTCGAGCAGGCCCGCAGCGAGATCAAAGCGATCGCAGCCCGGCTGGAGAAGATGTATCCGGAGACGAACGCGGGAACGGGGGCTAACGTAAAGCCGCTGCTGGATAACCTGCTCGGCAGCTACCGCACTAACCTCATCTTGCTTCTTTGCGCGGTCGCGCTCGTCTTGCTCATCGCCTGCGCAAACCTCGCGAATCTCTTCGCCGCGCGCGGTGCGGCGCGTTCGCGTGAGTTCGCGATTCGCACAGCGATCGGCGCATCGCGCGCCCGAGTTGTTCGGCAACTGCTCATTGAAAGCTTTTGCATCGCTTCCATCGGTGGCGCTCTCGGTTTGCTCTTCGCGATTTGGGGCCGCGACGCGCTCGTGGCGTTTGCTCCGAGTAGTGCGCCACGCTTTGAGGGTGTGGGCTTCGACGCGCGCGTGCTCGCTTTCACCTTTTTGCTCGCCGGGCTCACCACGATCCTCTTCGGCCTCTGGCCTGCATGGCAAGTCGCGCATGCCGATATTCAACGTGCCTTGCAAGCCGGCTCATTCGGAAGCTCGGAAACGTCCACCGCACGGCGAAGTCGCGACTGGCTGGTCATAGTGGAAGTCGCGCTCACGCTGCTCTTGCTTAGCGCGGCGGGACTTGTCCTGAAGAGCTTCGCCAATATGCAATCCGTCGCACTCGGCTTCGACCCGCGGGGACTGCTCACTGTCCGCATCGAGTTGCCCTACACGAAATACAACTCGCCCGAGAAGGTACTGAGCTTCGACAACGCATTGCTCGAGCAGGTGCGCCATTTGCCTGGTGTGCAGAGCGCTGCGGTGGGCGCCAACCCACCTATGTTGAGCGGGTGGCAAATCAATTTCCTGCCCGAAGGCGCGCGGCCAACCGATCCCAGCCAGCAGCCCTCGGCTGATTCGGAGGTGGTCGCTGGTGATTACTTCGCGACGCTCGGCGCCACCGTGATTCGCGGCCGCACCTTTAACATCGGTGACACGAAAAATTCACCGCCGGTGGTGATCGTTGATCAGACGCTGGCCGATACCACATTCCCGAAACAGAATCCGATCGGGAAACGCCTGGCCGTGGGTGACGTCGGCGGAGATGGTGACGAAACGCAGCTTTACGAAATCATCGGTGTGGTCGCGCGCATAAAAATGCGCGGCTATGGCGATGCGCAACCGGTGCCGGCGTTTTTCTTTTCTGAGACGCAGATTCCGCGAACGAATCAGGTATTACTGGTCAAGGCGAATGGGAACCTGAAATCTCTCGAGAAACCGGTGCGTGACATCATCAATCGGATCGACCCGGCACAGCCGGTCTTTGATATCCGCACCATGGAGGAGCGGGTCGCCGAGACCTGGTCGACCCATCGCCTGTTGTCGCTCCTCCTCGCGCTCTTCGCGGGCCTGGCGTTACTGCTTGCCGCCGTCGGTTTGTATGGGGTCCTCTCCTATACAGCGCTCCGGCGGCTGCGCGAAATGGCGGTGAGGATTGCTTTCGGTGCGCGACCGGCGGATATCCGCAGACTGATCTTTGGTCATGGCCTCCGCCTCTTCGGAATCGGCCTTACTCTCGGAGCGATCGGCTTGGCCGCATCTTCGCGTGTCATTCAGAGTTTCCTCTTCGGAGTGAAGACACTCGATCCTGAAACATTCGCCATCGTCGGCGCACTCGTTTCATTAGTCACTATTCTTGCTGCCTGGCTTCCCGCGCGCCGGGCTTGCCGCGTAAATCCCATCGTCGCCTTGCGGGCGGAATGACCGGGCCGGAGAGGCAGGCGATCATCGCTTTAGCGCAGGAGCCGCAATTCCCATTGGAGCGCTCCTTGTTCAGAAATTGTTAGGAAGCCGACGCTCGCTGGCGCGCCGCGATTCGGGCGTGTCACGCAACCGGGATTAAGAAAACGGACTCCGCCCACCCGTTCGTCCCGAGGCACGTGGGTGTGAGCATGCAGCAGGACATCGCAATCCGGCTGCTCGCGTGGCCCAGGCGGGATGTGTTGCAGGCGAAAACGTGTGCCGTTTCTCGTTAGGTCAACGACAAGCGGCCACTCGGAATTGCTGTCGCAGTTCCCGCGCACGAGCGTCACCGGCGGGCCGAGCAGCTTTAGTTCGTCAAGGATAACGGGGCGGCAAACGTCGCCCAGATGCCAGATCTCGTTAGCTTCCCGCGCCAGCTCGCGCACAAGCGGTGGAAGCTTGTTGTGCGTGTCCGCGATGACCAGAATGCGAGTGCCAGGGTGCACGGAATCTCCTAAGGAAAGCAGGAATGCCGCAAAGAAAAGAAAACTGAATCAGTCATTTCTGCTTTCGCGGGTTTCCAAGCCCTATCTAATTGTGACCTTTGCGTCCTGTGTCTGAGGCTCTAGTTTGATAGTCGTGTCCTTCAACAACTTCGGCCTTTCACCGGAAGTAGTCCGCGGGGTGCAGGCGATGGGATTCGCCGAGCCGACGCCCATTCAGCTGCGCGCTTTTCCTATTGTCCTTGCCGGCAAAGATCTCATCGGCACCGCCCAGACCGGCACTGGCAAAACCGCGGCCTTCGCTTTGCCCATTCTTACTCTGCTCGGGCATCACGGAAGATTCCGCTGTCTCGTTCTGGAGCCGACACGGGAGCTCGCCGCCCAGGTCGAGACGGCGTTTCGAGATTACGGACGCTTCACCGAGATTCGCCAAACGGTTATCCACGGCGGCGTCGGCTACGGAAAACAACGCGAAGATCTGAAGCGCGGAATGGATGTCGTCATCGCCACCCCGGGCCGCCTGCTCGATCATCTCGAGCAAGGCACGCTGAACTTTCGCGATGTGAACATCCTTGTGCTGGATGAAGTCGATCGCATGCTCGACATGGGTTTTCTGCCCGATGTGCGCCGCATCGTGGAAACGATTTCCAGAGATCGGCAGACGCTCCTGTTTTCAGCCACCTTGCCGCCGGAGATCGAGCGGCTGGCTGCCTGGGTGCTGCGTGAGCCGGAATTGGTCGAGATCGGTGTGCGCCGGTCTCCAGCGGAAACGGTCACTCACGCGGTGTATCCGGTGGCGGCGGAGCAGAAATTCGATCTGCTCATGGCGTTGCTCGAGCGCACGAACTTCGACAGCGCTTTGATTTTTTGCCGGACCAAACACGGGGCCGACCGCATCGCCCACCAGTTGAAACAAGGGAAGCATTCAGTCGCGGTCTTGCATTCAAACCGCACCCAGCGCGAGCGCATCGAAGCGCTGGAAGGATTCAAGAGCGGAAAATACGAAGTCATGGTCGCGACCGACATCGCCGCGCGCGGGCTCGACATCGCCGGCGTCAGCCACGTTATCAACTACGACGTGCCGGAGCATCCGGAAGATTACGTGCACCGCATCGGGCGCACAGGACGGGCGCAGAATGTCGGAGACGCATTCACTTTGATGCATGGCGAGGAGCTTCCCGCGGTGCAGGCGATCGAGCGATTCATCGGCCAGAAAATCCCGCAGCTGAAACTGGAAAATTTCCCTTATAAATACACGGCGCTGTTCGAGCCCGAGGTGATTACCGGAGGCAAACGTGCCATCGGCGGGGGGCGAACGTATCGCGGCTATTCCTTCGGCAGACGGCGCAGGTAACAGGCTGTCAATCCTTGATAAACTGTCATCCCGCAGCGAAGGCGAGCGATCCCGCAGCGCAGCTTCAAGGTAACTTCCACGGGATCCTTCGACTCCGCTCAGGATGACTCATGTCGGCGCGCTAAGAGATTGCTTTGCCACCAAAGAACGCGCCATCTTCGCGGACGTACGCTCACCTCGGCCCGCCACCGGCCCACTGGTCCACCCAATCGTTCACCGTCTTGTACCAAAGCCGCGCGTTCTGCGGCTTGAGCACCCAATGACCTTCATCGGGGAAGTAGAGCATCTTGGATGGCACCTTTAGCCTTTGCAGTGTGGTGAAGAGCTGGAAGCCTTCGCTCACGTCGAGGCGGTAATCGAGCTGGCCGTGCACGACGAGCGTCGGCGTTTTGAATTTGTCGGCGAAAAGGTGCGGCGACCATTTCCGGTAAAGCTCGCGGTTCTTCCATGGCGGCCCGCCAAATTCCCATTCATTGAACCAGAGCTCTTCCGTCGTGCCGTAGGCGCTTTCGGAGTTAAACATGCCGTCATGCGATACGATGCACTTGAAGCGATCCGTGTGGCCCAGGATCCAGTTCGCCATGTAACCGCCGTAGCTCGCGCCTAGCGCCGCCTCGCGCGTTTTGTCGATGAAGGGGTAAGTCTTCTCTGCGTAATCGACACCCTTCATCAGATCGATAAACGGCTTGCCGCCCCAATCGCGGCTCACCGCATCCGTGAACGCCTGGCCGTAACCGGTCGAGCCGTGCGGATTGATCATCACCACGACATAGCCGTTGGCCGCGAACAGCTCCGGGTTCCACCGGTAACTCCAGTCATTCCCCCAGGCGCCCTGCGGCCCGCCATGGATCAAAAACTTTAGCGGAAATTTCTTGTTAGCATCGAACCCCGGCGGCTTGACGATCAATCCCTGCACCTCCCCGTCGTCCGCGCCTTTGAACGTGAACGATTCCATCGGTTGCATGTCCATCTGCGACAGCAGGGCGTCATTCATGTGGGTGATTTGTTCGACGTCGTGCTTCGCTTTTTCACTGGCAACTTCGAGGCGCCAAATCTCGTTAGGCGCGGCGATGGATTGCCGCGTGAAAAACAGACGATTGTCCGCTCCGAAGATTAAGTCGTCAGCATGCAAGCGAACGACTTCTGCCGGTTGCTGGCCGTGCCCTACACGGTAGATGGGCGACTCGCCGCGATCTTCCGCGCTGAAGTAGACCGTTGCCGAATCCGGCGCCCAGGTGAAACTGCTGAGCGAGCGGTCAAAGTTCGCGGTAACATTTTCTGTCTGCTGCGAGGCGCGCTCGTAAACAATCAGCGACTGCTTGTCCGCCTCAAAGCCCGCGCGCGCCTGCGAACGCCAGGCGATGAATTTCCCATCAGGCGAATAGAGCGGGGTCGAGTCGCTGCCGGGGCTGGTCGAGATTTTTTTTGGCTGCGCTGGACTGCCGCCAGAGACGGCGGCAGTTACAACGGGCACGATGAAGATCTCATTGTTCGTACTGGTGGCTTCCACTTCGTCGATGTTGCTCGTGTAGGCCACCTCCTGGCCATCGGGCGAAACGGCATACATGTCCTGACCGCCAAGATTGAACGGCGGCACATCGTGATCGCCCGGCGTCAAATCGGTCGGAGCCCGACTGGCGGATGAAGAAGGGTCGCTATCGGCCGGAACAACAAACAAGTGGCTGCGCTTGAATTCGGTGAAGGCGTTCCAGTGCCGGTAAAGGAGACGCGTGAAGATCCTCGCTTTCACCTTGCTGTTTTTCAGCTCCTCGTCGCGCTGCTTGTTGCACACGTCGTCCGCGCAATCCGGATACACAGCGGAGACGAAAATGATGTTCCTGCCGTCGCCCGTCCAAATCCCGCCGTCGGCGCCGGTCGAGATGTTCGTCACTTGATGCGGCTTGCCGGCGAGCGCGCCCGTGTTGGGATCGAAATCGCACATCCAGATTTGCGATTGATCAGTCGCCTTCGACGTCCAGATAAGCCGTTTGCCGTCGGGCGAAAACCGCGGCCGCTCCTCGTGATTCGGTGTTTCATTCAAGCGGCGCGATTCACCGCCTTGCGCCGGTACGATCCACAAATGCGCTGTCTTCGTGTTCGCCTCGAGATCCACATCCTCGCAATCGAACACCACCCATTTCCCATCCGGCGAAGGCTGCGGCGCGCCGACGCGCTTGAGCTTCATCATGTCCTCAAAGGTGAAAGGATGTTTGATCTGCGCGCGACCAGCTGATGCGGCGAGTAGTAGAAGAGCGAGGGCAGTGAGCGGCTTCATAAGTAAGACGTGAACGACACGATTGCTGTCATTGCGAGCCAAGTCGAGGAGAGTCCCGCGACGAAATCGCGAGCAAAGTTGGATGCCTCGAATGTCGCCCGGAGTGACGCGCGAACCGTGCCCCCTCGGTAGCGCACCGGTCTCGCGTGCTGGTTTCGACGCCCTCGCCGAAACGATCTCATTTCGCTCGCGTGGCAATAAATCAAACTCTGCAAAAACGGGACGCCTTTGGCAGCTCGCCGCAGCGAGCGCACCCGGACCTGAACCCTGCGACACTCTTACTTCCCGAACGGTTTACCGGTGCCGAAGTGGTACGGCAATCGGGCCGGGGAGATCGGAGCGGGAGCGATTGTACTCGCCGTCGCAGTGTTGTCGCAAAGGTTGGCCTTAGGCGGCTCGGGTGGGATCATGCCAAGCAACTGCGGCTGCACACGCGGGTGGATGGCCTGCTCTAAGTCATAGGCGTAGGCGAGCAGCTTGGGCTCCTGCAAATACCCGCTGTACATCCAAAGCCCTGCTGGTTTGCCTTTCGGCGTGAGCCCGACAGGAATCGAGATGTCCGGGTAACCGGCGACCGCGGCCGGAGAAGACGCATAGCTGTAGCTTGGAGCCACGATGGCGTCGAGATTATTGCGATCGAGCGCGAGGTTAATGCCGTTGCGCGCAAAATCGAGGTTCGCCATTCGCGCCTCCAGATAAACAGGATCGAGAAGGTTTCCGCTCGTGGCCTGCGCCAGCTCGAAAATCTCCTGGCCGAAATAGCGCATCTCGGTGGAGCAATGCTCGATGTTGAACTGGATCAGGTCGGCAAGCGTCCGCTCCTTCGTGTTGGTGAGCGTGGCGAGATAGTTGTTGATATCGACCTTGAACTCGTAGAGCAGGACGGTGAGCTCGTCGTTATAGAACTTGAAGTTGTTGGCAAACGGATCGCCCGTATCGGTCGGCACGAGTGTGGCTCCCAGCTGCTCCATCACCTGCAAGCCTTTGCGAGCCACCACGACTAAATCCGGCTCGCCTCCGTAGTCGGCCGTGAAATAGCGACGATCAACGCCGATGCGCGCGCCTTGCAGAGCACCACGGCGGAGAAACTTCCTGTAGTCCTCCGGGAGCGAGCGCGTAGCGACATCGCCGAAGGGCGACTTCATGACGTTGAGCATGATGGCCACGTCAGTGACGGTGCGGCAGATGGGCCCGGCGGTATCCTGGCTATGTGCGATCGGGATAATCCCTTCCTGGGAAATGAGGCCAACAGTTGGCTTCAGCCCAACGACGAGATTGTTGCCTGAAGGACAGACAATGGAACCGTCCGTCTCGGTGCCGACGGCGGCAGCACACATATTGGCGGCGGCCGCCACGGCTGAGCCGGAACTGGAGCCGCAAGGATCAAAATCGAGCCGATACGGATCGCGCGTGAACTCGCCGCGCGCACTCCAGCCGTTGAACGGAGCGAAGCCGCGGAAATTGGCCCATTCGGAGAGATTCGCCTTGCCGAGAATGATGGCGCCAGCCTGACGCAGGAGGCGCACGACGACGGCGTCGCGCGGGACTTCGCTGAAGAGCAACGCAAGCGAGCCCGCAGTGGTCTGCATGTCATCCTTTGTTGCGATATTGTCCTTAACAATGATGGGAATGCCGTGCAGCGGGCCGCGGATTTGGCCGGCCTGGCGTTCCTTGTCCCGCTGTCTGGCGATCTGGAGGGCATCACAATTAACCTCAATGACGGCATGAAGCAGTGGATTGAGTTCTGCGATGCGCGCGAGATAACCCTCCACCAGCTCGACAGCGGTGAGACGGCCGGAAGCCATGAGGTGTTCCAATTTCGGAATGGTGGCTTCGAGCCAGGGCGCGTTATCACCAAAGACTGCTTTAGCCGTGGAGGTGAGGAAGAACGAAGCGAAATTACTGGTAAGAAGTGCAGCGCTCCCGCCGAGAGCAGTGCCGAGAAAAGTGCGGCGAGTGACGCCGCTGGAATCAGCCGCGGACCCTGGAGTATTCATGAGTGCAAGGGTGCGCCTACGCGGTTTGCAGCGTCAAGGCTAAAAAGGTAACGGATTGGCGCCGCTGCGTCGACGACCAATAGACCGCCGCTACGGAGTTGCAGCGCGAAGTGTTGTTCATGAGCTTGCTCTTGTCCTCAGCAGCAACTGATCGGCGCGCCTTTATCTCGCGCGCGAGCCGTGGCCTTTTGGCGACGGCATTGGCTCCGCAAATCGTGCGTTTCGCCGCGGCGCAGGAGCCGGGCGGCTCGTCCGCGACCGTGCCGCAAAGCGCCGCGCCGGGCGAAATGTTGCCGGAAGAGAAGCGCGTCGGGTTTGCGCTTGTCGGGTTAGGTCGGCTTAGCCAGAAAGAGCTCATCCCAGCGTTTCGTGTTTCGAAAAAGGCGAAGCTTGCCGCGCTGGTGAGCGGTGATGCGGCCAAGGCCCAAAAGCTCGCGCAAGAGAACGGCGTCCCGGCGGATGCGATTTACGATTACAAGAATTTCGACCGCATTCGCGACAATCCCAAGGTGCAGGTCGTTTACATCGTGCTGCCAAACTCGATGCACGGCGAGTTCACTGAGCGTTCAGCGCGCGCGGGCAAGCATGTGCTTTGCGAGAAG
>JBKPQR010000005.1:0-62196 GCA_046734175.1 Verrucomicrobiota bacterium
TTCTCAAGACGCTTGCCCGGATAGGCCGTCAAAACGGTGTGGCTGCCGCGGTCGACGAAGCCGAGGACATCGTCTTTCGCAATCTCCTGGCAGAAACGGATGCAGCGTGAGCAAAGAATGCACCGCTCGTCATCGAGCGTGACGCGCGGCCCGATGTCGACCCGTTTTGGTTTTTTGACTTTGTGTTCGAGAAAACGTGAATCGGCGCGGCCGTACTCGACGCTGAACTCCTGCAAGCGGCATTCGCCCGCCTGATCGCAGATCGGACAATCAAGAGGATGATTGATGAGCAAAAACTCCATGACACCGCGGCGGCATTCCTCGGCCAGCGGTGAATTCGTGCGCACGCCCATGCCTTCCGCCACATCCTGGGCGCAAGAGATTTGCGGGCGCGGCATCCAATTGATGACCGGCTTGCCATCGGGCCCAAGCTCCGGCTTCCGGTCCGGGCCCATCTTAGGCATGCCCATTTCGATGAGGCACATTCGGCAATTGCCGGGCGAACTAAGCTTCGGGTGATAACAGTAACGCGGGATGTACGCGCCCACCTGCGCGCACGCCTCGATCAGCCGGGTGCCCTTCGGGAACTGGTACCACGTGCCGTCGATCTGCACGTTTACTGATGGCGCTGTTGCATCAGGCATAAGGAATTTGGAAGCCAGGAAACCAGGAATTCAGAGGACGATCTCTCCAGTTGCTCGCGAGTGAAGCTCGCGACCGACGCGTTTCACGCCCAGTTTAGTGCCGGCAAAATTAATCAGCAGCGCGTCCGACAAACCAAGCGCTTTGAGGTACGAGCGAAGCACAGCGAAATGAATGTTCTCAATGCTGACGACCGCCTTCAACTCGATGACGACGCTATTCTCGACGAGCAAATCCACCCGGTGCTCGCCAACAGGATTACCGCGATAAAAAACCGGAACCGGCTTCTGTCGTTCGAACGCAAGCCCTATATGCCGCAGCTCAACAGCGAGCGCTTCTTCATAGATCGACTCAAGAAAGCCCGGCCCGAGTTCGCGGTGAACTCGAATCGCGCCGCCAATAATGCGCTCCGTCAATTTCTCGTTTCCAAATTGATCTCCTGGCTTCCTGGCTTCCAAATTCATCTTTAGATCGTTCCGGCGGCGCCAGCTTTTTCCCAGCCGGGATCGTGGGCGAGGGGAGCGACCGCGATTTGAGTTTCCTCAATCAGTTCGTCCGGTGTGAGCTCGGGCGGGAGAGGCGGCGGCGGCGCTTTCTGCGCGTGCGCGGCGAAATCTTCGGGGAATTTCTCGACAAAGCTTTGCGTTGGCCACGCGCAGGCTTCGCCGAAAGCGCAAATGGTGCGGCCGGCAATGTTGTCACCGATCGACTTCAAAGTTCCCGGGTCCTCCATCACGCCGCCACCGCGCAGCATGCGGTCGGTGATCTTCTTCATCCAAAGCGAGCCTTCGCGGCAGGGTGTGCACTGGCCACACGATTCGTGCGCGTAAAATTCATTGATGTTGTTCAGCGCCCAAACCATGTCGCGCGAATCATCTAGCACGATGACGCCGCCGCTGCCCGCCATTGATCCGCACGCTGCCAGCGAATCAAAATCCATCGGGATTTCATTGATGGAAATCTCGACCTCTCTCAATTTGAAGCGTTCATCGGCTCGCAACACCTTGGCCGAGCTCCCGCCGGGGATGATCGCTTTAAGTTGCCGCCCGAACCGAAATCCGCCGGCCATGTCGTAGATGAGCTGTCCCATGGTGACGGCGCCGACTTCAATTTCAAAGTAGCCTGGGCGCACGACGTCGCCGCTCACGCAGACAATGCGCGTGCCGGTGTTGTTGGGCCGGCCCAGCCGCGCGTATTCCGCGCCGCCCAGGGCGATGATGTGCTTCACATGGCACAGGGTTTCGACGTTGTTGACAATGGTGGGGCACATGTAGAGCCCGAGCACGGCCGGGAAGTAGGGCGGCTTGATGCGCGGGTAGGCGCGCTTGCCTTCGAGTGATTCGATCAAGCCCGTTTCCTCGCCGCAAATGTAAGCGCCCGCGCCGCGATGAATGTAAATCTCCACGTCGAAGGCTCTGCCGAGGATGTTTTCCCCGAGAAAATTCCTGTCGCGCGCTTCTTCGATGGCCCGCTGGAGAATCCTGGCGCCTTCGGGGAACTCGCCCCTGATGTAAATGTAAGCCCTCTTCGCTCCGAGCGCGTAGCAGGAAATAAGAATGCCTTCGAGCAACTGATGCGGATCCTGGTGAATGATATAACGATCTTTAAATGTGCCTGGCTCGGATTCATCAGCGTTGCAAATGAGATAGACCGGCTTCTTTTCCTCCGGTTTGATGAAGCTCCACTTCACCCCGCAGGGAAAACCCGCGCCTCCGCGCCCGCGCAGCCCGGAGGTTTTCACCTCGTTCACGATCTCCGCCCGCGACATGGTGACGGCTTTCTTCAATTGCTCGTAACCGCCCTCGCGCAGATAACAGTCGATGTCTGTCGTCCAATCGCTGCGTCCGATATTCTTGAAAACGAGACGATGCTCGAGCGGGTGGGGAAATTGCTGATTTCTGAATGCTGATTGCTGATGGAAAAGAATGTTGCGCGCTATCTGCGGCGAAACATTCTCCCGCAGCTCGTCGCCGACCATGCAGACCGGGGCCGTGCCGCAACTGGCCAGGCATTCCACGAACTCGATCGAGTAGTTCCCATCTTTGCTGACCGAGACCGGGTTGTGCATGCCGTTGCCATCGTTTTGCCGCTCGATGCCGGTGGCGGCGCACAAGTTCTCCATCACTTCGTAGCTGCCAGCCATGGCACAGCTCAATGTGCGGCAAACGCGAATGTGCGTTTTGCCCGTGCGCTGCTGCCGCAACATCGGGTAAAAGGTGACCAGCTCCAGAATGTTGATCGGCTGCAAGCCGAGACGGGCCGCGATCCACTCCACCGCCTCGTCGCTAATGAAGCCGAACTGTTCCTGCCACAAATGCAGCAAAGGCAAGGCCGCGCTCCGCTGGCGCTCGGCGGGATAATGCGAAATCGCCTCGTCCGCTTTCCGCTCAAGTTCAGGGGGAATCTTTGCCGGCATCTATTTTGTTAGCGTGCTCGACTTCGCCACCACCTTGTCGTCCTTGAACAAGATCGTGACGGTGCCGTTGGTCTGGCGGTAGGTGTAGGTGGTCCGTTTCAAGAGCGTGAAATCTTTCGTCTCCACCGCGCTCGGGGGCCCGAGAATCGATTCCACCTGTTTTTTTGTCATGCCTTCGCTTACCTGATCGACGTTGGCCTGCGTTAGCCGCTGGCCAGTGCACGCGACCAGCAGCGCGCTGAGCATGGCCGCTCCCAGCCAGCGCCTCATTGCGCGCCGAGGTTCGTCTCTTTCCCGTCCACTTCGTCGTTCTTGAACATGATCATCGCGAATTTTGTTCCGTCCTCATAGCGCCAGGTCGTTTTTTTGAAGATGAGCATGTCTTTCGTCTCCGTCGTGGTAGGCCGGCCGAGAATCGTCTCCACCTGCGCCTTGCTCATTCCGGTGGTGATCTGGTTGTAATTGTCCAGCGTCAGCTTCGATCCGCTCAGCGTTCCCCGGTTGCACGCGCTCAGCCCGAGAAGAGCCAGAGCGAAAAACATGCCGATCAATTTTTGATGCATCATCATCTGTCGCATTCTCCCATGACAAAATCCAGACTACCGAGGATCGCCACCACATCACTCATCATCGCTCCGGGAAGCAGCTCCGGCAGAATGCTCAGGTTGACGAACGATGGCGCGCGAATCTTCAGCCGGTGCGGCACCCCTCCGCCTTTGCTGTTGATGTAGAAACCCAGTTCCCCTTTCGGATTCTCAGCGCCAAAATAAATTTCCCCCGGCGGCGCCTTCAATCCTTCGGTGACAACGATAAAATGGTGGATCAGCTCCTCCATTTTCGTCATCACCCGCGCTTTGGGCGGGAGCATGTTTTTCCAGTCGGCCACATTGATCGGGCCACTGGGCAGTTTCTCTAGCACCTGGCGCAGAATCTTCGCGCTCTCGCGCATTTCCTGGATGCGCACGAGGTAGCGATCGTAGGAATCGCCGGTCGTGCCGATGACGACCTCGAAGTCGTATTGGTCGTAGTCGAGGTAGGGATGTTTGCGTCGAAGATCGTGTTCGATTCCGCTGCCGCGCAGGTTGGGCCCGGAGAGCGCGTAGGCGATGGCCCGATCGCGCGGGATCACTCCGATGTCTTTAGTGCGATCGACGAAAATGCGGTTGCGCGTGAGGAGGTGATCGCACTCATCGAGCGCCGGGCCGAAGGCGTCGAGGAAGGAGCGAAGTTGGGAGAGGAAGTTGTCCGGTAAATCACGAATTTGACCGCCGACGCGGGTGTAGCTGGTGGTGAAACGCGCGCCAGTAAGAACCTCGCAAAGATCGTAGATTTTTTCGCGCTCGCGAAAGGTGTAGAGGAACACAGTCATGGCGCCGAGGTCGAGCGCCATGGCGCCGAGGCCCATGAGGTGGGCGGAAATGCGCGCCAGTTCGCAGCAGATCACGCGAATCGCTTTGCCGCGCGGCGGGATTTCCCAGCCCATGAGTTTCTCTACGGCGAGCGCGTAGGCGACGTTGTTGGCGAGCGGGGCAAGATAATCGAGCCGGTCCGTGTATGGCACGAACTGATTGTATTGCATGTTCTCCGCGATCTTCTCATCGCCGCGGTGAAGGAAGCCCACGTCCGGCGTCGCTTTCGTGATGATCTCGCCATCCAGTTCGAGCACCAGGCGCAGCACTCCGTGGGTGGCGGGATGCGACGGCCCCATGTTGAGCACCATCTTTTCGCCGATGTCGTGGCTGCCGGGTTGTTGTTCGCGCTCGTCGCGCAATGCCGCATCCGCCGCCACCACGCGCGTGACCGGATCAGGATTTTCAATTTCGCGAGTGGTAAAAACCATGGGCGGGAAGTCCGATTATGCTCGCGAGTGAGTGCACGTGCGCAAGCGCATTTGTTCCGGGTATGATGGGCGTCTCGCCCGACAGTCTCAGCATCTTGATCAAACTGTTTTTCCAAAGTTGGTGATCACGCGAAGCGATCATCGCCGGGCGAGACCCCACCCGCACCCGGGAACTCGCTCGCCATGCCCGTGATATTTCGTTACCTCTTTGCCGAATGGCAAAGAAGATCGGATTATTGTTTGTCGGACAAGGCGCGCAGGTCGTCGGGATGGGACGGGATCTGGCCCAGGAATTTCCAGCCGCAGCGGAGCTGTTCGAAAATGCCGACCGGATTCTGGGACGCAATCTCAGCCGGATTACATGGACCGGGCCGCTGGAGGAGCTGACGAAAACTTCAAACTGCCAGCCTGCGTTATTCGTCCATGGGCTGGCTACGCTGCTCGTTTTGCGTCAACTCACAGGTGAGTTCGCTATCGAAGCGGCCGCCGGTTTATCCTTGGGTGAACTGACGGCCCATGCTGCCGCCGGCACGTTCGATTTCGAGAACGGTCTGCGTCTGGTGCAGAGACGCGGCGAGCTGATGGATGAGGCCTGCGCCGCGACTAACGGAGCCATGGCCGCCATGATCGGCGCGGACGAAAACTCCGCGCGGGCGCTGGCCGTGGCGGCCGAGGTCGACGTAGCCAACATTAATTCTCCAGGCCAGATTGTTTTGTCCGGCGAACGCGCAAAAGTGGAGATGGCAACGGCGCTCGCAAAAGAATATGGGATCCGGCGTGCGACAATGCTGAACGTCGCCGGCGCATATCATTCGCGCGTGATGGAGAGCGCTTATGCCGGGCTTGGCCCGGCGCTGCTGGAAGTGGAAATGCACCCGCCGCGCTTCGCTGTTTTCAGTAATGTCACTGGCAAACCGGCCACCACTTTGCCGGAAATCCGTCGCGCACTTCAGGAACAGGTGACGAGCACAGTGCGATGGGTCGATTGTATGGAAGGAATGCTCGGGCACGGCTGTGAATTATTCATTGAGCTTGGCCCCGGCGCTGTCCTCGCGGGCCTGATGCAGCGCACACGCAAGCGGACCGAGGTGATTTCAGTCGGTGATGTGGCATCGGCACGCGCCTGTGCCGGGCAATTGCGGGCTGCCTTGTAGTCGCGACACCCCGGGCGCAGTTGCGCCGCGACACCAGACTGCATAGCATCGGCTATGTCTTTGCCGGCGCAGATTGATGAGGACTTGAAGGATGCGATGCGGGCAAAAGACTCTGCGCGTCTCAGCGTCTTGCGCATGCTCAAGGCGGCACTGAAGAATGCCGAAAAGGCCGGCGCTGAGAGGGAGCTCAGCGATGCGGAATCGATCGCTGTTATTCGCAAGCAAGTGAAACAACGGCAGGATTCGATCGAGAGTTTTGAGAAAGGTGGCCGCTCCGAACTGGCCGCGAAGGAGAAGGCGGAGATCGAAGTACTTAATCGCTACCTGCCGCAGGCGATGAGTGAAGAGGAGCTGCGGAAACTCGTAGCGGAGACAATCGCCAGCCTTGGCGCGACATCGCGCGCGCAAATGGGCGCAGTCATGAAAGCGCTTGGCGCGAAGGTGGAAGGACGCGCGGACGGCCGAACATTAAGCGCGGAAGTGCAGCGGCAGTTGAGTGGTTGAGGAGTTCAGGGGTTGAGACTCAGCGCCATAATTGTGGGCGCCGGCGGCAGCACGCGCGCCGGGTTCGACAAGCTGTTCGCCTCTCTCGCGGGCCGACCGGTCATCGCCCATTCGCTCGAGGCATTCCACGGGGCGGAGTGCGTTGATGAAATCGTGGTCGTCGGCCGAGCTGGAAAGCTCGACGATGTGTCGGCTCTTGTCGCCTCCAGCGGACTCACGAAAGTCCGCGCGATTGTTCCTGGCGGCGAGCGCCGGCAGGATTCCGTCCAAGCCGGTTTGAGCGCGGCCTCCAGCGCTGCGAATTTCATTGCGGTTCACGATGGAGCGCGGCCGCTGATTACGCGGGGCGAGATCGAGCGGGTGTTCGCTCAGGCGCAGGAACACGGAGCCGCCGTCCTCGCCTCGTCGCCGATTGATACTCTGAAGGTTGCCGATTCCGAGCAGTTCGTGACCGGCTCAGTTGACCGTGCGCATGTATTTGCCATGCAAACGCCGCAAATCTTCCGGCGCGATCTGCTCCTGGCTGCGTTCGATCGCGTCATGAAAGAGTCGCTCACCGTCACGGACGAAGTGTCTGCCGTCCAAAACAGTGGGGTGAAGGTGAAGATCGTCCCGGCCCGGTGCGAAAACGTGAAGATTACTTTCGCGCCTGACTTGGCGGTGGCAGATTTTCTCCTGCGGCAGCGTCGGCTTGAATAAGGCTAAACGGCTGAATTCGCGGCCAAACCCTTCACAGTCAGCTCGACGATCGGCCTCACATCTTCACGCCGGAACCTGCGGCCTTTGCGCAAATCCATTCCGGAATCGAGTTCCGATACGCGCAGCAGATTTCCATTTTTCCAAACCCACGCCGCCGCGTTGTAGGGCCCGACGCGACGCGGGTCGCTCCAGGTGTGAATGGAAATGAGATTCGGTGTGAGCGCGGCGGCGATGTGCATAGGTCCACTGTCGACACTGATGACGTAAGCGGCGTGACGGATTAACCACACCAGTTGCAGAAGCGTGGTTTGGCTGGTGAGATCGATGCAGTTCTCCGGCGGCGAAAATCGGCGGCGCGATTGGCCGACGATCACCACCCGAGCCGGAGCGAGAGCGCGACAGAATTCCATAATGACCGCGCGCCCGATCGATTTTCTGCGACCTCGCGCGTGCGGATGCAGGACGATGAAAGCAGGAAACGGATCAAATCGCGGCAGCGGATCGCCCGTGGGCAAGGGAAAGCGCAAGGGCTGGTTCAGGTCGGCGCCGAAGAGCTCGGCCAGTTTGAGGTAGCGATCGACGGCGTGCTCCTTGCCATCCACTCGCGCCGTCGCGTGGTAGAATAAACGCGAGCCTTCGCGGGCATCACTCAGGCCGAGGATTTTCTTCGCTCCGCTCAACCGGGCGACCAGCGCGCTGCGGAGCAAGCCCTGGAAATCGAGCGCGATCTCCGGCTGAATCCGCCGCGTTCTCCGCATCCACGGAAGCAATCGTGTCGCCGCACCCAAGCCGCGGAACTGCCGGCGGGGAAAAATGTGCACGTGATCGATGTCGCGGTTGCCGCGCAGCAGGGGCGCCCATTCCGGATTAATCAGCCATGTGATTTCCGCATTCGGATGTGCCTCGCGCACGGCGGCGACGGCGGGCAAGGTATGCACAACGTCACCAAGCGAGCTCGGTTTAATGACGAGGATTCTTTCCCGGGCCATGGCGCGCGACAACGTATGGACGAGTCGGTAGCTTTGTCATGTCGAGCGAAACGAAGCGCAGTGGAGACATCTCTGATTCGAAGACAGAGCAGTATTCAGAGATTCTTCGCGTCCGCTTTCGCCACGGGAAATCAGCGGCCAAGAGGCAGCCGGTCTGCCAGCAAGCGCGGCAACCCGGCCGCGATGATTTTCTTCCGCGTCAGCTCAACATCATAGCGAACGCGGCGCTGCTCGATCAGGTTTTCCTCGGCGTGATAAATGCAGTAGGCGGCGCGCCAGTCGCCATCGCGCGGCTGGCCCACACTTCCGGCGTTGATGAAATATTTTTTGTCGAACTCGATATGAATTTGTTCGTGCATGCTGCGCCGGGCGCGATCGTCGCGAATGAAGGCGCCCTGGATGTGAGTGTGGCCGAAGAAGCAAAGCGTGGTGTGCTGGTAGGTGAAGCTGGCAGCGGCCTCGAGATCGCGAAAGACGTAACCCCACTGCCCTGGCGTATCGAGCGTGGCGTGCACAATGGTGAAGTCGCGCACTTGGCGTTGCAGGCGCAAATCATGGAGCCAGCCGCGGTCGGCATCGCTTAATTGCCCGCGTGTCCATTTCATCGCGCGTTCGGCCATTTCGTTGAATTCGCCCGATGTCTGCGGCAATGACGCCTGCTCATCGTGGTTGCCCTTGACCGTGGGGCAATCGAGCTCGCGCACGATCTCAAGGCATTCGCGCGGGTTGGCATTGTAGCCAACGAGGTCGCCCAGACAAACGAAGTGCGTGCAGTGCCGCTCCCGCGCATCAGCCAGCACGGCCTCGAGCGCTTCAAGGTTGCCGTGGATGTCGCTGAATATGGCGAAGCGCATGCAGGAAGGTCGAAGAGCTCAAAATCTTACATCGTTCAAGCGCGGAGGAAACTTCCCCCCTGCTGGCGATTCATCGCTGCATCGCCGCTCAGCGGCCCACCCGCTGCTCCGCGGGAATCTGGAGCTTTTCCTCGAGCGATTTCAGCCGCGCAATCAGCGTCGGCAGGCGTTCTTTTTCGCCGCGCAAATAAAGCGAGCGCAGCCGCTCGTAGGCTTCGCGCTCGTGTCCTTCGCTCCACGACAGCTCGTAGGCCGAAAAGCGTTCGTCAAACGCGGCGCAACCCGCAAGGCGCGAGGCTTTGTAAAAGTTCTCAGCCGCATGGACATGATCGTGCAAACGGTCGCGGTAAAGACGGGCGAGCGCTTCGTAGAGTTGCGGTTTCTGCGGATTGTTGGCAATGCCGCGGCTCAGAAAATCCCGGCCCAGCTCAATATATTCGCGCGAGGCGCGCGCGCGCGCGGCCGGCGGTCTGGATTCATCATTTTCGGCGGCGATGCTCGCGTTCCATGCCATGTGCCAGCCGGCGATGTCCCAAAACATAATCGCATGAGGCTGGAGCTCGGTGGCCTGGCGCAGGCGCAGGAGCAGATTGGTCCAGTCTGTTCGCTCCCATGCCGCGTGGGCGTCGATGAAAAGCAGATCGGCAATCACAGAGCGAAATCCGCCGAGCACGGCGATGAAAGCTGTTTGCCCGATGCGTTCGCGCAGATCGAGGTTCAACGGAGTGGCGGTGACGACGTGGGTGAGATCCGATTCAAGCTTCACTTTTGCCGGGATGAAAACGAGGGCGAGAAGCGCCACAGCAACGAGCGATCTCATAGCTCGCGCTGATAAAAAATTGCGATCGCGAGCGACAGGTAGGCCACGGTATAAACGGCCCCGAGCTCAAACAGTTTCAGAGCGAGCGTGCCGGTGAGCGGAATGCCGGCGATAAGCTGGTCGCTCAGATTAAATGCTTGCAGGTCGGGAAAAACAAATGCGACCACCGCCAGGAAGCTGCGCGTTAACCAGCCGGCGCTGTGCTGCTCCAGCCAGTATTCGCGTGCAACGGCCTGAAGATGGCCCACGAGGTAGATCATGGCCATGGCGCTGATGGTAAAAACGGTAGAGGTGGCGAAACTGGACACGCAAAGCGCGAGCGCGGCCAGGATGATGCCTTTCCCGAGGTTGGCCGCGAGCGCCGCAAACAGACCGCCGTTCACGCCGGCTTCGTGGACGGCCCGCAGAGCGCTGGCGCGTTCCTCCGGTGTTGCACGTGAAAGCTGCGCCATCGTCTCGCGCAACGCCGCTTGTTCACGCAAGTGGATGACAGCGAGGCAGAGCAGACTCATCAGCACCACCGAAACCAGGAGCAGAGCGAGTACGCCAAAAAATTTGCCGAGCACGTATTCGAAACGCGCTACCGGTTTCGCCAGCACGCTGTAGATGACGCGGTCCTCGATGTCGCGCGGAAGAAGCTGCGCGGTGACGACGATGGCCAGAAGGCTGAGAAAGAAATTAACCGCCCCCAGCGCGATATCCTTGGTGACTTGCAGTTCTTGCTGGAATGAAATCCGCGCCAGGAAGCTGGAGCTGGCAATGAGGACGAGCGCAAAGAGCGCGAGCACATAAAAGACACGGAGCCGCGCCATCTCCGTGAACGTGGTGCGAGCGATCGCGCTGATGCGCCGGAGTGAAGCGCTCATTCCTCCTTTGATTCGGTTGCTTTCAAAAAGAATTGCTCGAGTGAAGTCTGCGATTTGCGCCGGACCAGCACCCGCGCGTTGGCTGAAGTGATCTGCCGCTCGACCGCATCGAGAAGATCAGGCGAGGCGTTTTTCAGCACGAGCTCGGTCTGGTCTTCAATCGCCAGCAAATCTTCCACTCTGCCTTCGCGCAACAGCGTTCCGCGATGCAAAATGCCGACGCGATCGCACACCTCCTGCACTTGTGTCAGCAAATGGGACGAGAGCAGGACCGTGACGCCGCGTTCCTTCAATGAGGCGATTAAATTTTGAATATCGCGCGAGCCGGCCGGGTCCACCGCGGCCGTCGGCTCATCGAGCACGAGCAGCTTCGGGTCATGCACGAGCGCCTGGGCCAGGCCAATGCGCTGAAGCATTCCTTTCGAGTAGGTGCCAAGCCGTGCATCGCGCGCATGAGTGAGTCCGACCAACTTCAGCAGCTCGTCGATGCGCGCATTCGTTTTGCGCCGGGGCAGGCCGCTCAGGCGCGCGTGGAATCGCACCGTCTCGGCGCCGGTAAGAAATTTGTGGAAATAGGCATTCTCTGGCAGGAAGCCGACGTCGCGCCGTGTCGCCACGGCCGAATTGTCCCGGCCGAAGATCTCGACCGTGCCCCGCGTGGGCATGATCAAACCGAGGATCATTTTGAGCGTCGTGCTCTTGCCTGAGCCATTGGGGCCGAGCAGCCCGTAAACTTCGCCCGCCGCGACTTCCAGATTCAAATCACGCACTGCGACCACGACGCGGCGGCGCAGCGGCACCGGAAACACCTTGCTCACCCCGGCCAGACGAATGGCAGGCTCAGTCATGGCGAATTTCGAACCCGCGAGCGGCGGGCGGGATTGGGAGCGCGTTTTGCGACTCGTTCTTGATTAAGCCGCGCAATTCGCTTTCGCGAATCGCCTCCAGAAAAGCGCGCAGCTCATCGGCTTCCCCGCCAATCTGCAATTCCACCCGGCCATCCGGGAGATTGCGCACCCAGCCGGTGACGTGAAATCCTTTCGCAATGTGTTTGACGGAATAGCGGAAGCCAACGCCCTGCACCCGGCCTTCGTAAAACACCTGAAGCGCGCTCATCGATTTTCCGCGGCGTATTTAAGCTGCTTCCTCTCGCTTTTCGATCTCGTTTTTTCGGCAGCAAACGCCACCATCTTCAGCATGCAAACAATTCGGATCATGTCTCGCGTTATCCTCCTGCTGCTCGTGTTTGGCTCTTCTCTTTGCCTGGCTCAGGGTACAATCAGCGAATCCGAACTGGTGCGCCGCACTCAGGAGTTGTTCGATGCCGTCACCAGCGGCAACCCACAACCGTGGCAAAAGTATTTCGCCGCCGATTGCCTCTACTTCGATGAAAAAGGTCGCAGCATGGAAAAGCCCGCACTTATCGCCGACATCCAGCCGCTGCCGGCCGGCTACTCGGGCGCGATCAAGCTCGGCAGGATATCGAGCCGGCTCTTGCCCGGCGTCGCGATCATGAGCTATGACCTCGACGAAGCGGAAACAATCTTTGGGCAGAATCTCACGGCGCGTTACCATCAAACCGACACCTGGGTGCGTCACAATGGTGACTGGCAAATCATCGCCTCACAGGCGTTTCGTTACTACGAGGATCCGGCGGTAGGGCGGGTCGTTCCGAAGAAATTCCCGAGCTTCATTGGCCAGTACCGATTAGGCCCCGATAAAACGCGCACCGTCAGTGCCGAGGGGAACCGTCTTTTTCTGGAATCGAAAGGTAAGCGTGAGGAGCTTTTTCCCGAGACTTGCGATCTCTTTTTCCGGAAAGCGGTTGAAGGACGAATTTTATTCCCGGCCGGCGAGGATGGAAAAGTTGAATCATTGATCGATCGGCGGAACAACGAAGATGTGATCTGGCGTAAGGTGCGGTAGCGCGACGCGCTGCCAGTTGACGAGTCTCTCCGGTCGAGCGCACGGTAGGAACGATGTCGAAGCCGGTCTCAGTTCGCGCGGGCCAGACGGAATTTCTGAAGCTAAATACCGCCGGCCGGCAAGGGCGCGATGCTTATCAATGGCTTCTTAGTTTGCGCTGGCCGAGTTTTGCCGGCCTTGTCGCGGCCGTTTACGTCACGCTCAACTTACTCTTCGCCGCCCTTTACCTCGGCCGCAGCAATTGCATTGCCGGAATGAGGTCCGGTTCGTTCTCCGAAGCGTTTTTTTTCAGTGTGCAAACGCTCGCCACGGTCGGCTATGGCCACATGTATCCGCAAACGCTCTACGGCCACGTCGTGACTACGATCGAAATCATGAGCGGCGTCTTTCTCCTCGCCGTCATGACCGGTCTGATCTTCGTCCGCTTTTCCCGGCCCATCGCGCGGATTGTCTTCAGCAAACATGTGGTGATCGCGCCCTTTAATGGCCGCCCCACCTTGATGATTCGAGTAGGCAATCTGCGGCAAGAGAGCATGGTGGAGGTGGAATTCAGGCTAATGTTCACGCGCGACGAACCGATCCTTGAAGGGGACAACTTCCGTCACTTCTACAACCTCAAGCTCGCCTTCGACCGTCTCATTGCCTGGCCGGCGGCGTTGACCCTTCGGCACACGATTGATGAAACGAGCCCTCTCTATGGCGCCACGGCTGAATCGCTCGAAGCCGCGCGCGCCATTCTCATCGCTTCGGTCGTCGGCATCGATCCAGTCATCTCGGCTTCCGTGCAAAAGCAGCAGGATTATTCCTCGGCAGACTTTCGGTTCGATCACCGCTTCGTCGAGATCTACAACGAACAGCCCGATGGCAAGCTCGCGGTCGATTATGGCCGGCTGCACGAGACTGAACCCGTGTCGCAGACCGCGCCGCTTCCTGGATGAGGCGCCGTTGTCATCAGTCGCATCTGTGATTATGCCGCGCCTTCGCGTGACCGTCTGGGGCGAAAATGTGCACGAAAGGATCAATCCGGTCGTGCGCAAAATATATCCACGCGGGATGCACTCCACCATTGCTCAAGCCATTGCGGAAAAGCGCGAGTTCGCCGTCCGCACCGCTACACTACAGCAGCCGCAACACGGCCTGACCAGGCGTGTCTTGGAAGAAACCGACGTTCTCGTGTGGTGGGGTCATGCGGCGCATGGCAAAGTGCGCGAATCAGTCGTGCAACGGGTGCTTGCGCGCGTCTGGGAAGGAATGGGATTCATCGCCTTGCATTCATCTCACTATTCCAAGCCTTTCATGAGGTTGATGGGCACGAGTTGTTCCATCATCTGGCGGGAGGCGGGTGAGAAGGAACGTCTCTGGGTTTGCAATCCCGGCCATCCCATAGCTCGCGGCATCGATCGTTACTTTGAAATCTCCAACACCGAGATGTATGGCGAACCTTTTGCCATCCCTCCTCCCGACGAGGTCGTGTTCATCTCCTGGTTTGAAGGAGGTGAAGTATTTCGCTCAGGCTGCACCTGGAAACGGGGCAATGGCAAGATCTTCTACTTTCGTCCCGGACATGAGGTCTATCCGATTTACTACGACAAAAAGGTGCGGCTGGTTCTGCGAAATGCCGTGCGCTGGGCCGCGCCCGAAAGAGAGAAATGGATCGATAGTTGCCCGCAAATTCCCGCGCGAAAGGCGCCCCAGCCGCTGACGATCAAAGGACCGCGCCTCCATCACGAAGGCGAAATTGGTTTTCGTTAGGTTGATTTTCTCGAATTGCTCAATGGACCAGGCCACCACACCAACACGCGCTGATATTCCGGAAACGGACAAGTGGGATTTGACGCATCTGTTCGCTGACGTGGGTAAATGGCAGGAGGACGTGGCGTGGATTACCCGCACATACCCGCAAATTGAGCAGTGGAAAGGACGTGTCGGCGAATCTGCGCGCACGCTTGCGCAAGTGCTCGAGTTTGAGAAGCAGCTCGACCTTAAGGTGGAGCGCGTTTACCACTACGCCTCGCTCCAGTTGGCGGAGGACAGCGCCAACAACGAATATCTCGCGCGCGTTGGCCAGCTCCAAAATTTGATGACCAGAATTGGCGAAGCCTCGTCCTTCGTCGTTCCAGAAATTCAGGCCATCGATGACGCGCGCTGGTTGGAATTCATGCGCGATCCTGTCCTGGCTGAGTGGCGCGTCCGTTTGCACAAAGTCCGCCGGCTGCGCCCGCATGTCCTCTCAGAAAAGGAAGAACGCCTGCTTGCACTTGGCGCCGCCGCTCTCAGCGGTTACGATGATGCTTTCTCGCAGCTTACTAATGTCGACATGAAGTTCGGCCTGCTGCGCGACGAAACTGGCCAGGAGCGGCCATTAACCCAAAGCACCTACAGCGCTTTTTTGCTCAAGCGCGATCGCCAGGTGAGAGAACGCGCCTTCTTTCAATTCTATCAGGAGTTCGCCGATCACGAGTTTACGCTCTCGGCCGCGCTCTCCTACTCAGTCAAAGCGGATGTCTTCCGTGCGCGAGCCCGCAACTATCCGAGCGCGCTGGAAGCCTCTCTTTTCAAAGACGATATCCCCATGGCGGTTTACGATGGACTGATTGCGGCGGTGCGGCGCGGCATTCCGCTCTTGCTCCGCTACTACCAACTGCGCCGCCGCGTCCTCGGTCTGGAAGAGTTGCACGCCTATGACACCTACGTCTCGTTAGTCCCGGAAATCGACACGCGAATCTCGTTCGATGAAGCAATCGACAAAATCATTGCCTCGCTTCAGCCGCTGGGAAACGAGTACGTGCAGACGCTGAGCGCAGGTTTGCGCGGGCGCTGGTGCGACCGTTACGAGACGAAAGGAAAGCGCAGCGGCGCCTTCTCGAGCGGGAGCTACGGCGCGCCCCCTTACATTTTGATGAACTACAAGGAAGAGGTGTTCGCCGACCTTTATACCATTGCCCATGAGGCCGGCCACTCAATGCATACCTGGTTCGCGCAGAAGTCGCAACTCTTCCAGGACTATGATTATCCAATCTTTCTGGCTGAGGTCGCGAGCACCTTCAACGAAGAGCTACTGACACACTTCTTGTTAGAAGAGACGAGCGATCCGAAAATGCGGGCCTATATCATTAACCGTCAAATCGACGATATCCGCGGCACTTTGTTCCGGCAGACCATGTTCGCAGAGTTCGAGAAGGTTATCCACGCGATCGAAGAATCTGGTGAGGCGCTTACTCTGGAGCGCTTCAGAAGTGAGTATCGCAAGCTACTCGACATCTACTTCGATGAGGCAGTCGTCCTGGATGCGCAGCTCGAGCTGGAATGTCTTCGTATCCCCCATTTCTATAGCGCATTCTACGTGTATAAATACGCCACCGGCTTGTCGGCGGCGGTGGCGCTCTCGCAGCAGGTGCTGGCCCGCGCACCTGGCGCGGTGGAAAGTTACCTCGCCTTCCTCAGAGCCGGCGGCTCAAAATTTCCACTGGAAACACTCAAACACGCTGGCATTGACATGACGACACCGGAGCCTGTCAACAGTGCGCTCGCGCTCTTTGAACATCGGCTGAACGAGCTGGAGCAGCTGCTGCTGTGAGCGACATCTTTTCGGCGCTCGCGTCACTGCGGCCAGAGTAGGGTAGTCTAGAAATTCTCAAGCTTCAGCCGCAGTTGGCAAGGCGGTTGCTTAAGCTACATGCGTGACTTACGAACGCCAACTCCGCGCCGCCTGCGGTTATGCCGAGCTGGGCATGGCTTCGGAGTCGCTTGCGGAGTTAAACGCCATCGAAGAGGGATTTCAGCAACGCCCTGAAGTGCTGCAACTCCGCCTGCATCACCTCATGCGCAAAAAACAGTGGAGTCGTGCCCTTACCGTCAGCCGGAGACTCTGCCGTGTCGCGCCAGAAGCGAGCGCCGGATTTCTTCATGCCGGATTTTGTTTGCATCAAATTGGCCGCACCGCGGACGCGAAGAAGCTTCTTCTGCGCGGACCGATGGCGTTACTCAAGGAACCCATCTACTACTACAACATGGGCTGCTACGAAGTGCTCCTGGGCAATCTCAAAGACGCGGAAGTTCATCTCCACATTTCCTTCAAAATGGATGCTTCCTTTCGCGAGCTGGCCAAGAAAGATCCCGATCTCAAGCCCCTGCACGGCTCCTTGTAGCCGGCGGGGATAAGGCCCTCTGCAAAATAGTGGACGCCCTCCCCGGCGTGGCCCGAGATTTTGGCAATGCGCTTAGACCATGAACGGTTACGCGAGCGAATTGTCTCCCTCTTCGATGAGAACTTCGCCGCCCTGGGCGAGCTCGGTGCGGCCATTTCGATCTGGCAGGACGGAGGATCGCTCCTGGAGTTGCACGGCGGATTTTGCGATGCGCGCCGGGAAAAGCCATGGCGGAGCGACACTCTTGTTCTCGTCTGGTCGGCTACGAAGGGCATCGGCAGCGCCTGCTTGCTCCATGTTTTACAGGAACATAAACTCGATCTGAGCCGCAGAGTGGCAGAGTTTTGGCCTGAGTTCGCGCAAAACGGCAAAAACGAGATTACCATCGCCCAACTCGTTTCGCATGCAGCAGGTCTCTGCGCGCTCGATGAGAATGCGGACATCACAGATTACATGGCCGTCGTTCGTTCACTGGAAAAGCAAGCGCCGCTTTGGGCTCCGGGCCAATCACACGGTTATCATGCTCGCACCTTTGGTTTCCTGCTCGACGAACTGACGCGCCGCGTTAGCGGAAGTTCGATTTCCGCTTACTGGCGCGAGGTCTTCGCCGAACCGCTTGCGCTCGATTTCTGGATCGGGTTGCCTGCGGAACTGAACTCACGCTGCGCCACCATTTACCCGGCGAAAACCGCTCCATCACCAGAGCCACTGAAATTTTACCGTGATCTCACCACACCCGGCACTCTTCAGCGTAAGACATTCACATCGCCCTACGGTTTGCACGCAGTCAGCGCGATGAACAAACCGGAAAACCGCGCGCTTCAGATCGTCTCGTTCGGCGGAATCGGGAGCGCTGCCGCACTCGCCAAGTTTTATGCGATGCTGGCAAACGGCGGCGAACTCGATGGCCGGCGATTCTTCGCGCCTTCTACCATTAAGCAAATGACGAGGACCCTGAGCGATGGAGTTGATCGCGTTTTTGAAATCCCGACCGCTTTCTCTGCTGGCTTTATGAAAGAATCAGCCGATGCCGCCCGCAGAATCTTTGCTGGATCGGAGCTTACTTTCGGTCATCCCGGCGCCGGCGGCAGCCACGCTTTCGCCGACCCGCAAAACCGAGTCGCTTTCGCCTACGTCATGAACCAGATGGCTCAAACATTATTGCCGAACGCCAAATCGTTGCGGCTGGTTGAGGCGATCTATTCTCAGCTACATCGAGGATGACGCTCGCTACTCACCGATAATTGTGATCACAATTTTGCGCCGGTGCGCTGCGCGGCGATGCTCGAAAAGGAACAGTCCCTGCCAGGCGCCGAGCTGCATTTCGCCGGCAACGATCGGGATTGTTTCACTCGTGTGGGTGAGCACCATGCGGATGTGTGAAGTGCTGTCATCCGCCCCTTCGTCGTCGTGCTCGTAAGGTGCGTGTTCTGGAACGAGTCGCTCAAAAAACTTCTCCAGATCGCGGCGAGCGGCTGGCGCGGCGTTCTCCATAATGATGAGACTGCAACTGGTGTGTTGAACAAAAACGGTGACAGCGCCCTGTTGAACTCCGCTCTGCTGCACGGCCCGCGCCACTTTGCCCGTGAGCTCGTACGTTCCCTTGCCTGAGGTCGCCACCGAAACCGTTTCACTCACAACACGCATCGTAGGGCAAACTAAGTAATGCCGCGGCCGTGTCACACGCGGGAGCGGGCGTGAGCGAAAGCGTCGGGTTCTTCACGCGGAATTTGGCGCTACTTGACACGAGCGCAGCGGCGTAATCTTTCCTATGCAGGGCGACCTCGAGCGGGTGCTATTTACCGAGGCAACCATTCTGCGCCGGCTTGATCACATCGCGGCGCAAATCTCACACGATTACCGCGATCGCGAACTGACTGTTATCGCTATTCTGAACGGCAGCCTCATTTTCATGGCCGATCTGCTTCGGCGCATTCCGTTGCCGCTTAAACTCGATTGCCTGAGCGTAGCCAGCTACCACGGTGATTTGCAGAGCAGCGGCGAAGTCATCTTTCGCCAGATCGCGCCGCCAGATGTAGCCGGTCGTCACATCCTCCTGTTGGATGATATTCTCGACAGCGGCATAACCATCAACGCGATTCGCGAGAAATTGCAGACGGCAAACCCGCGGAGCATTCGTGTTTGCGTGCTGCTGCGCAAACTGAAGGAGCGCGCTTCTGGGGCGGAGGCCGATTACGTCGGGTTCGATATCGCGGACGAGTTCGTGGTGGGCTATGGCCTCGATTACATGGAATGTTATCGCAATCTGCCCTGCATCGGCGTCCTGCGGAAGGAGCTGATTCGCCGATGAAAGTGACCGCCCAATTCTACTCGCGCCTGCGGGAAATCGTGGGCGCTTCTTCGCTCGAGATGACTCTCCCTGATGGCGCGCACGTGCAGGAGCTGGTGGAGAAATTACAAACCGATTATCCCGAACTGCGCGACTTCGAAAGGAGCATGCTCTTTGGCATCGGTGTCGAGTTCGTTGATCTCGCGCACATGCTGAAAGAGGGCGACACGATCGCGCTCATGCCGCCCGTGCAGGGGGGTTAACCGCAGAGGGCGCAGAGAACAGAAATTTTTGACTCAGCGATCTCTGCGTCCTCTGCGGTAAATCAGTCCCGGAAATTTTTGAAGTTCGTGGCCACGCGGAAGTCTCGCCCACGCACGAACTGGATCACGCTTTGCAAATCATCCTTCTTTTTCCCGGTCACCCGGATCTGCCGGTCCTGCAGCGTGCTCTGCACTTTGAATCCAGCATCCTTGATCGCGCGAATGATCTCCTTCGCCTTTTCACCTTCCAGCCCCTGCCTGATCGCGAGCTCCTGGCGCGCGTGGCCCACTGATGAAATCTGCGGCTCGCCCTGGTCGAGATTGCGCAGATCAACGCCGCGCTTGGATAATTTTCCGATCACGATCTCGCGCAAGCCGCGCAGCCGGTTCGCGTCTTCCGCGGTCAGAATGATTTTGTCTTTCTCGTGCTCGACCTGTGCTGTGCTGCCTTTGAAATCGAAGCGGGTGGCGAGTTCTTTACGCGCCTGATTGAGAGCGTTGTCGATTTCCTGCTTGTCAATTTCGGAAACGATATCGAAGGAGGGCATGCAGCGAACAATGTAGCGATCCGCGTCGAATCGCGATGAGAATTGTGGCGGAAGCGCCGCCGCGCATCACGCCATCAGAAAAGCGCTTCCAAAATCTGGATGTTCCCTTCCACGGCTGAAAGCGTGAGCTTTGACAGCGGCGCTGCCCCAATGATCTCATTAATAGCGGAAGCGCCTTCCCGTTTCCGGTCCTTCATTTCCGTAAAATCGCTCCTCACACGCCCATGAAGGCTCGTGGCATGGAGCTCAAATGATGCATCCCCGGGGATGATAGCACGCGCATTCCCATTCACGATTTTCCCTTCCACTGTGATGGGCCGGTCCTCTTCCCAGTCGAAGAACAGATCGAGACCGCCGTTCTGCACTCGCAGCGTCTGATCGCAGTAGCAGTTGTGCGAGGTGAGCCGGCCGTTGCCGAGCGAGGCGGCGATGCCGGCGCCGCGCATGCCGTGAATGATCAGCTCGCCATTGGGCAAACTCACCGAAGCCACGCGGGCGTTTTGCGGCAGATTGATGATGTAATCGATCGTGCCGGAGCGATCCCGAAAACTGCGGCGCGGCGGCGCGGGCGCGACGGTGTTTATGGTGAGCGCGTTGCGATCACCGCTGACCTGAATCTGGATCTGGTTGAGCCGCTCGGGAGAAAACGCTTTTCTGATGGCGATGATCTTCGCTTCGTTGTCCTGCGCGCCGTAAATTTCGACGGAGCCATCGATGGAATGAAGCGTAAATGTTCCATCGGCTTGGAGCGGCACAACCTTTTCTATTGTGTCCTCCAGCACTTCGGCCGAGAACATCGAGCTAACGAGAAACAGCTGGATCGCGAGCGCCAGCTTACTCATACCGCAGCGCCACCATGGGATCGACCTTCATGGCGCGGCGTGCCGGAATGTAACTCGCGAGCACCGCGGCCATACCCAGCAAAAGGACCACGCTGGCGTAGGTAAACACGTCGTTCGCACCGACGCCGTAGAGCAGGCTCGCCAGCAATCGCGTCGCACCCAGCGCCGCGAGCAGCCCGATGGCGATGCCGATGAACACGACGGCGAGACTTTGCCGAAGAATCATCCCGAGCATATCGCGGCGTTGCGCACCGAGCGCCATGCGGATGCCGATCTCGCGGGTGCGCTGCGCCACGCTGTAGGCGATGACGCCGTAAATGCCGACCGCTGCCAGCAGCATGGCCACGCCCGCAAACGTGCCAAGCAGCAACATGTTGAAACGGGGCCGCGTCAGTTGTTTGCCCAGCAGCGCGGTCATCGGTTGCAACTGCGGCACAAAAACATCGGGATCGATGCTGTGCACCTCGCGCCGGACGGCTGCGTCCAATCCGGTGAGGTTTGGATTCGTGAGCCGCAAAGTGATCCAAAGCCGGCGATTCGGATTTTGCGCGAACGGCTGGTAAAACTCCGGCTTTGGCACCTCACCCAGTTCTTCATGCTGGGAATCGCCCACCACCCCGACGACTTCCATCGGCAACTCGCCCTGATCGGCCCGGTCCAGCACGACATGCTGACCGATCGGATTCACGTTCGGCAGAAAACGCCGGGCGAACGTTTCGTTGACAATGACGACCGCAGGCGATTTGTCAGCGTCGCGCGCATTGAAGTCGCGGCCATTGCGCAGCGGGATGCGCATCGTGTGGAAATAACCGGGCGTGACAGCGAGATACGATGCCTCGGGGCGATTGCCGGGCGCGATCGGCGGCTGCTCCGCGATGTAGAAGCTGTAGGAGGCATCGTTATGACTGAACGGAAGCGGGTTGGCGCCCCCAATCGCCTCCACGCCAGGTAACGCCCCCAGCTTAGGCAAAAGCCCGTCGAAGAAGCGGCGCTGCTGATCCGGCTCCGGATATTTTACCCGCGGAACAACCTGCTCCAGGACGAGGACGCGCGATGGATCGAAGCCGGGATTGGTCGCGCGCAAATTAAAGAAACTTTTTATGAGCAAGCCGGCGCCGGCGAGGAGCAGAAGGGAGAGCGACACCTGGGAGATAACAAGGAATGCGCGCACGCGTGAACCGTGCACGCCGCCGGTGGAACCTTTCGCGCCTTGCTGCAAGGCGTCAGTCACATTTGCGCGTGAGACTTGCAGCGCGGGGATGAGCCCGAAAAGCACGGTGCTGAGCAACGCCAGCCCGAAGGTGAAAAGACAGACGGTCGGGTTCACCCGCACGTCAGCGAGTCGTGGCACATTGCGCGGCCCGAACGCGCTCAGGACATCAACGCCCCACCACGCCAGGAGCAAACCGGCCGCGCTTCCCAGAAGCGCGAGCACGAGACTTTCAGTGAGAAGTTGCCGCACGATGGCGCCGCGGCTGGCGCCCAGGGCCGTGCGAATACCGATCTCGCGAGTGCGGGCGGCGGCGCGCGCCAGGAGCAGATTAGCCACGTTCGCGCAGGCAATGAGCAGCACGAGCGCGACCGCGCCTGACAAGATCAGCAACGCCGGGCGGACATTGCCAACAATGTCTTCATGCAATGGCACGAGTGCCACACCACGACCGGTATTGGTGTCGGGATACTGCTGCGCCAGGCGCGAGGCGATCGTCTTGAGCTGCGCTTCGGCGGTCTTGAGCGAAACGCCCGGCTTCAATCGTCCGACCAAGCGCAGGAAATGCGAAGCGCGGCGCGACACCTCGGTCGGGACGAGATGCTCGAGCGGCATGATGAAGTCGGTCTCATATTCGTCGATGGGAAAATTCCAGCGCGGCGGCATGATTCCGAGCACGGTGCAACTCCGGCCGGCGAGATTGACCTGCTGACCGACAATCTTCGGGTCGGCATTGAGCGCGCTCTTCCAAAATTCGTAGGTGAAAAGCACGACGAGCGGTCCGCCGGCTTTTGCCTCCTCCGCGGTGTAACCGCGCCCCAGCATCGGCGGCGTCGCCAGGACGTCGAAGATCTCCGGAGTGACGGCGATGCCATCGAGCTGGCGCGCTTCGCCCGTGCCGGTAAGCACGCCGCCTGCCCGCGTGTAAGCCGCCATTGCTGTGAAGCTGTGGCTACCGTCGCGATAGTCGGCAAAGTCCGGGAAAGAACCAGTTTCCTTCGCGCGCGGATCGTCCGCGAACTTGCCCCAGATCATGACAAGCCGTTCGGGATGCGGAAACGGCAGCGGCCGCAACAGCACGGTATTGATCACGCTAAAGATGGCGCTATTAGCTCCGATGCCGAGTGCGAGCGTGAGCACTGCGATGAGAGCGAAGCCTGGCGTTTTCGCCAGCATGCGAAGAGCGAGTTTGCAGTCGGAGATCATAAGCGGTTTTCCTGATCGAAGGGGCTTTTCATTTTGTCATTCTGAGCGAAGCGAAGGACCTCTCTTAGCTCGCGCATTACCGAACATTCGCGAGGTTCCTCGCCGTCTCCGCGCCTCGGAATGACAGCAGTAGTGCATGACAATCAGCGCGCCGCCGTTTCCGGTGACGCTGAGGTGACCGAAATGCTGCCGCCGGATGTGCGCAAAACGATCGCCGGCCCGCCGCCATTCAGTTTCCCTTGCAGATATTCGTCAGACGCGCTCGAGATTTGCAGCGGCAGATCAGTCGTGATGCGCCCAGCTGTTGCCTGCGCGGTGATATCAGCCGCGGCTGTGTTCGGCAGGCGCAGAGCGATGCTGCCGCCGGATGTTTCCAGATTGATCTTCTTTGCCGTACCGGCAACTGCCGCTTCGATCGATCCGCCCGATGTTTCCGCGGCGATGCGGCCATCGATTTTCTCCAGCTTCAGCTCGCCGCCGCCGGTCGCGATATCGGTGTCGCCGGTGAAATTGCGCACCTCGATCGCGCCGCCGCCGGTGCGCGCGCGCAATGTGCCGCGGCCATTCCGCAAAACGATGTCGCCGCCGCCGGTTTTGATGTCGATTGCATCACTGCATTCATCGAGGTGAATATCCCCGCCACCGCTGCGGGCCTGAACCGCACCCTGGAGACGCGCAAACTTCAGTTCGCCGCCGCCGCTGTCCGCGCGCATCTCGCCGGTAAGTTCATTGGCCGTGATGCTCCCGCCGCCGGTGTTCAGATCTGAAGAGAAGTTCCGCGGCACACGAATCGTGTAACGGCCATCCATGCTGGCGTGATGAAAGCGATGATGTCGCGCTTCTTTCGGCGCACGCGCCCGCACCGTAACGCTGTTACCATCAGCGCTGATCGCGACCGGAACCGCCGCGAGATATTCCTTCTCCGCCGATTCATCATGGAAATCAACGCGCCGCCACGCCTCGATCACGACTTTGTCATCCGTGCCGGCGTTCACATCGATCGTTCCAAAATCGACATCGACAACGAGCTTGCCGCCCGGGCGCACGTCGATCTGCCGGCTGAGTTTTTCCTCCGAAGACGCGAACGACGAGACGACGAACCCGAGAACGAGTCCGGTAAACAGGAGTGCGATGTTCTTATTCATAACGCAGAGCAACCATGGGATCGACGCGGGTGGCGCGGCGCGCGGGCAGGAAACAGGAGGCTGCGGCCACGAGCGTGAGCAGTCCCGAGACGGCGAGATAGATCGTCGGATCGAGCGGATCGACCTTGAAAAGAATGTTCTTGAGCGCGGCGGCTGCGACGACGCCGAGCAGCAGCGCCACGCCGCCGGCGCCGAGAACCAGTCCGATGGCCAGTTGCCACGCGCCCTGGCTCATGACCATGCGCAAGATGCGCCTCGCATCTGCGCCGAGTGCCATGCGGATGCCAAACTCCTGCGTGCGCTGGTTGACCGAAAAACTCATCACCCCATAAAGGCCGACGCCGGAAAGAATGAAGGCGACGATCCCGAAAATGCTGAAGAGGGTCGCGATGACGCGGTTGCCCGAGAGAATCTCGTTATGAAACTGCGCGGGCGTGCCGGCGAAATACGTCGGCAGATTGGAGTCGAGCTCAGCCACCGCCTTGCTCAGCACCGGTCCGAGCGTATTCGCCCGCTGACCGGCGCGCGGCCTGACGAGGACTGTGGCAAATTGCGTCGCCGGCGAAGCCCCGAGCAGCGGCATGTAAAAGCCGGCGTCTTCGGTTTGCTGATCGAACGGACCCTGCATCAATGTGTCCGGCACCACGCCGACGATAGTTCGCCATGGCTGTTCTTTGGCGGGATTGAAAATGCGAACCTGATGCCCGAGCGCACTTTGGTTCCCCCAATGCTTTCGCGCGAAGCTCGCATTCACGATCGCGACCGGTTGCTTCGCGTCGCTGTCCTCTATTGTGAAATCGCGACCTTCGCGAATCTTGAGACCGAGGGTGGTAAAGTAGCCATCCGAGACGGATTCAAAATTGCAGCGCGGGCGATCGCGATCGGTCAGGTATTTCTGGCCATCGACTTCGTATTGACCGGCGGGGGCGAACGTCATGCGAAAGCGATCGGTCATGGCCGCCGCTTCAAACTGTGGATTGGCCCGCAAAGCGCGAACAGCGCGTGTGAAAAAGTCGCGGCGCGAATCTTCGCTCGGGTATGCCGCTTCCATCAAAGCCAGGCGCGCGGTGTAGATGCCGTTTTCGTCGTAACCGTAGTCGAGCTTCGTCTGGTTGCGGATCGATTTGATCTGCAATGTTGCCGCAATCAGCAGCGCGGCGGTCAACGCGATTTGTCCGACCACGAGCACGTGCGTGATGACGTTGACGAGACGGCTGCTATTGCCGCGCCCGCCTTCTTTCATTACTTCGGCGGCGTTGCCTCGCGAGCTGAGAAATGCGGGAAGCAATCCGGAGAGGACGGTTGCCAGGAGCGTGATCGCGAGCGTGAAGGTGAGAACGCGTCCATCGATGTTGAATTGCCACCAGTAGGGCGGAGGGAAAGGCGCGGCCTTGATGACACTATCGAGCATATCGACCGCCCAGTAGGCGATGAGCGAACCGCCGATGGCGCCGAATACGGCCACGACCAGACTTTCGGTCAACATTTGCCGCACCAGCCGCCAGCGCGTCGCGCCGAGTGCGCCACGGATGGCAAGTTCCTTCGCGCGCAGGGCGGTCCGGCCAAACTGCATGTTCATCACGTTCACACACGAGATCAGCAAAACGAGAATGACCGCGCCCAGCATGGCCCAGACGACCTGGCGCAATTGCACGCCGGTAAATGCGTTCAGCAGTGGCTGCACATTGGCAGAGGTGAAATTTTGGTTCGTCTTCGGATTGTCCTGCGCGATGTGACGCGCGATCGCGATCACCTCCGCGTTCGCCTGGTCCAGCGTCACGCCTGGCTTCAACCGGCCCATGACCGCGGGGGCGCGACTGTTGGCGCCGAGGAAAAGCTCGCCGCGAGGAGTGGGCGGCCACTCATTATAGAGCGGTGTCCAAAGCTCCTCCGAAATCGGGAACTTAAAACCGGGAGGCATCACGCCGATGATCGTCGCGGCCTTGCCGTTAATGGTGACGCTCTGACCGACGATGTTGGGGTCGGCGTTGAAATCGCGCCGCCAGATTTCGTCGCCCAGAATCGCGACTTTGGGTGAGCCCGGCTTGTTATCATCGGCGGTGAAATCGCGACCCAACACCGGCGAAACACCGATGATTTTGAAAAGGTCTTCGGTGACGTACGCGCCGGTATAACGTTGAGGGTTGTTCTTGTAGGTGACGTTGATGGTCGAGCCATTCAGGTACCCGGCCATCATTGCGAACGAATGTTGCGCCGCTTTGATGTCCTCGTAATCCTGCGCCGCCGGAATATTGCCCACGCCGAAATTGTTGTTCTGATCGCTCGCTTTCGGATCGATTAATCCGACGCTGACAAGCTGTTCGGGATGCGGGAAGGAAAACCCGCGCAGCACGATGGCATTGACCACGGTGAATTGCGTCATCGCGCCGCCGATGCCGAGCGCGAGCACGAGCACGGAGAGAAGCAGGAAGAGCTTGTCCTTGGTTAAAACGCGGAAGCCGACACGAATGTCTTGACTAAACGATTGTAGAATCATGGTGATTTACCTTGGTTACTGTTGACGATCCAGCCGTCGCGCAGCTGGATGGTGCGTTTGCCGTAGCTCGCGTTTTTCTCCGAATGCGTGACCTGCACAATGGTCATGCCTTCGTCGTTGAGCCGGCGAAAAAGCGTCATGATTTCCTCACCCTGGCTCGAGTGAAGATTGCCCGTCGGTTCATCCGCGAGCAGCAGTCTCGGCTTGGCGATAATGGCGCGCGCCACGCCGACTAACTGTTGCTGGCCACCGGAGAGCTGCCGCGGATATAAATCCTTTTTCCCGACGATCTGGAAGCGATCAAGCGTGTCGGCGACGAGCGCGGCGCGTTCGCTCTTAGAATAGCGCCGATATGAAAGTGGGATATCGAGGTTTTCGTAAACGGTGAGATCGTCCAGCAGATGGTATTGCTGGAAAACGAAACCGATCTGCTCATTGCGCAGCGTCGCGCGCTCTTTCGATTTCAGCCGATGCACCGCCGTTTCATCGAGAAAATACTCGCCCGTCCATCCGTGATCGTGCATGCCGAGGATGTGCAGGAGCGTTGATTTGCCCGCGCCGCTCGGTCCCATGACGGAGACGAAATCGCCTTCATCAATATCGAGACTGATGTCGCGCAGAACGTAGAAGTTTTCGCCGCGTGTCAGCGGATAAACGCGCTCGATGTGACGCAGCTGGATGAGCGGGATCATAGCTGGTGCGTGAGTGCGATCATGGGATCGGCGCGGGTGGCGCGAAGGGCTGGAATGGAGCTGGCGAGCAACGCAACGGCGCCGAGCGCGAGCGCGACTTCGATGAAGGTGGCTACATCAAAAGCACCGATGTTGTAGAGCAACGCGCCGAGCGCGCGCGTGGCAAAAAGCGCCAAGAGCAGACCAATGCCCGTGCCGAGGACGACGAGTTTGAGCGCGTGGCTAATCACCAGCTGGAGCACGTCGCGCCGTTGCGCTCCCAGCGCCATGCGCACGCCGATCTCGTGCGTGCGTTGCACCACAAGATATGAAATGACGCCGTAAAGACCTACGCTGGCAAGGACGAGTGCGACGGCGGCAAAGACGCTGAGCAAGGCCACAGACAAACGCCGCGGCGCGATTGAGTCGGAGGTGACTTCCTCGAGCGTGCGGACATTGGCGGCTGGTAACTCCGGATCGAGCCGACGCAGTTCGTTGCGAATGGCGGAGGTGAGCGAGCGCGGGTCCTGTTTGCCGCGGATGGCGAGAATCATTCCGCGATAGGGGCGTTTCGCGTGCGGCTGGTAGTATTCAGGCGCGGGGTCGGCATCGAGGCCTTTGTGCCGCACGTCGCCGACGACGCCGACGATCGTCATCCATTTCGCGTCCGCTTTACGCGGATCATCCTGCGTGATGCGGCGGCCGATTGGGTCCTGCTCCGGGAACCATTTCCGGGCGAATGCCTGATTAATGATGACGCTTGGCGGTGCATCGGCATGATCGCGCTGATCGAAGAAGCGGCCGCTGCGCAGCGGCACCTTCATGACTTTGAAGTAATCAGGCGAAACGATGCGGATTTCTTCGTCGGGGAAAATCTTTGTCTGCATGGGGTCGGTGCCTTCAATGGCAAACGAGCTGTCGCTGTTAGTGCCGCTGAGCGGGAGAATGGAGGTGACGGCGGCGGCTTCGACACCGGGCAATGCGCCGGCGCGCCTGACGAGTTCAGCGAAAAAGTCGCCGACCGGTCTGCCGCGCGGATATTTCGTGACCGGCAACGAGATTTCCATGGTCACGACGTTCTTCGGGTCGAAACCGGGATCCACGTTCTGCAAACGGACGAAGCTCTTGATAAGCAAACTCGCGCCAACGAGAAGCACGAGCGCGAGCGCAATCTCCGCCGCCACCAGCACGCTGCGGATGCGATTGCCGCGCACGCCGCCGGTCGAGCCGCGGCCGCCTTCTTTTAGCGCTTCGGTCAACTCCGGCTTGGCGCTGGCAAGCGCAGGAACGAGTCCGAAGAGAATACCCGTCGCGACGGAGACGAAGAGCGTGACGGCGAGGACGCGCCCGTCGAGATCGACTTCACCCAGCCGCGGCACCGTGTGCGAGCCGATGCCGCGCAAGAGATCGATGCCCCAGAGCGCGAGCAAGGCGCCGGCGCTGCCGCCAAGGAGCGCGAGCAAGACACTTTCCGTCAGCGTTTGCCGCACGAGTCGTCCCGTGCCTGCGCCGAGCGCGACACGAATGGCAAACTCACGCTCACGCGCGCTCGAGCGCGCGAGCAGCATGGTCGTGAGATTCGCGCACGCGATTGCAAGCACGACCGCCACGGCGCCGGACAAAATGAGCAGCGCCGTGCGCATTCCGCCGACGACTTGTTCGTGAAACGGATAAAGGGTGGCGCCGAATTTGGTCGCGGCATTGTAGTTGTCCGGAAAACGCTGGTACCAGCCGGCGACGATGGTATCGATCTCTGCCTGAGCCTGGGTCAACGAGACGCCGGGTTTGAGCCGCCCGACAACGGCCCATTCGCGTGAGCCGCGGGATTCCAGATCGTCTTTGCGAAAGGCGAGCGGTTTCCAGATATCGACACGCTGTCCGAATTGCGCGCCCTGGATGTTGAAGAGCGGCAGCGGAAATTCGAACCTCGCCGGCATGATGCCGACAATCCGGAAGCTCCGGCCGTTGAGCTGAAGATCTTTGCCAACGATGCGCGGGTCGGCATCGAAACGGCGCTTCCACAACCGTTCGCTGATTACGACAACGTTGTCGTGGCCCTCTCCGAATTCGTCAGGCGTAAACGCGCGGCCGCGGATCGGCTCTACGCCGAGAAGCGAGAAGATGTTCGGGCTAACGTCTGCTCCCGCGATGCGTTCCGGCATGTCGCCGGCGGTCAGATTGAGATCGACGTAGTCGAAGCCGCCGACCTCCATGCTTCGCACCTGCTTCGTGTAATCGAGATACTCCGGTGCGGAGACGGGAATACGTTCGAGACCTTGCGCGGGAAACTTCTCCCAGAGTAACACTAACTCGCCGGGCGCACGATATGGCAGCGGACGGATGAGCAGCGCATTGACGAGGCTGAAGACGGCTGTGTTCGCGCCGACCGCGAGCGCCACGGTGACGACAGCAATCGAGATAAAGGCCGGACTCTTGAGCAGCGAGCGAAGAGCGAACTTGAGGTCGTTCAGCATGACTTGTCATCCCGTGCCGCCTTCGGACAGCGAGGGACCTCGCGAGTGCCTCTGATCGGTTGAGAGCTCCTTCGCCGGCTCCGCCGCTCCGGATGACACTCTGCTGCCGACATCGCCTTACGCTGCGATGCGATTGTCCTCCACCACGCGGCCGTCGAACAGATGCACGGTGCGATCGGCGTGTTGGGCGAACCGCGCATCGTGCGTCACCATGCAAATCGTCGCGCCCCCGGCGTGCAATTCCTTGAGCAAATCCATTACCGCTTCGCCATTACGCGAATCGAGGTTCCCAGTGGGCTCGTCGGCGAGAAGAATGGCCGGCTTACCCGCGAGCGCGCGCGCGACGGCAACACGTTGCTGCTGACCGCCGCTGAGCTGGCTCGGCAAATGTTTCGCGCGATGTCCCATGCCCACGCGCTCGAGCGCTTCTGTCACCGCCTGCTTGCGATCGTTTGAAGGCATGCCCCGGTAGGTCAATGGCAGCTCCACGTTTTCGTAAACGGTGAGATCGCCGATGAGATTGAAACTTTGGAAAATGAAGCCGATCTCGCGATTACGAATGCGCGCGCGCTCTGGAAACGAGAGATTCGCCACCTCCGTTCCCTTGAGCGAATAGCTCCCGCCGCTGGGCGTATCGAGCAATCCGAGGATGGAAAGCAGCGTCGACTTCCCGCAGCCAGATGGTCCGGCGATGGAGACGTATTCGCCGTCACGAATATCGAGGTGAATGCCCGAGAGCGCGTGCGTTTCCACTTCGTCAGTGAGAAACACCTTGGTCACGTCCTGGAGTTGGATGAGAGGTTTGGATCCGTTGTTCATGTTCGTATTTCTGATTGCTGATTTCTGATTGCTGATTTGCGCACAGTCGTACCATTTTGCGCCGTGTTTTTTTGTGCCGAGATGTAGGTTGCGGCAAAAATGGCCACCAATTCCTTAGCTTCGTCGAGGAGCGACTGAACCTTCGCTTGTTTTACGAGCTGATCTTCGATAAGCAGCTCCAACCACAGAGCCGTTTCATCAGCTTCTTCCTCGGCAACGCCGATTTTTGCGATGAATTCGGCGCGCGACCTGCCGCGACACGCCGCGCGGTAATTTGCCGCCACGCTCGTGCCGCTGCGGACTACCTGAGAAGCGCGCGCACGGCCTTTGACGGAGTTTGGCAGCGCGTCCACCAAACGCATGACGCGCAAGGCAAACTGTTTGGTTCGTTGTTTCAGCTCGTCGCGATCCATTGAAATCAGCAATCAGCCATCAGAAATCGGAAATTCACTTGAGCGCGATCCGATCGTGCGAATCCCATGCGCTCGTATCGGAGAGAATGACCTGGTCGCCCGGTTGTAATCCGCTCACGATCTCGATTGAATTAACCGAGCTGCGGCCGAGCTTGACCGGCGTGCGCACAGCTTCGCTGCTGCCGGGCAGCAGTTTGAAAATGCCCACGGTGTTGTTTTCCTGGCCAAAAGCCGGCCGGCCCACGTAGATCACATCATTGAGCCGCTCCAGCTCGATCGTGCCATCGACGGTGAGATCCGGACGAGCGCCGCGCGGCAACTCACCATCAATGGATGCATCAACCTTGACTGTGCCTTGCTCCACGGCTGGATCCACTCGCGTGACATGGCCCGTGACCACGCCGTTGCGGGTGTCGATGGTCGCCTTCTGGCCGACCTGAATGTCTTTCGCCTGCGTCTCGGCAATCTTTATCTCAGCTTTCAATTTGGTCGGGTCAGCTACGCGCGCGAGATTGTCCCCCACTTTCACCCGCTGCCCTACGTCCACCGGCAACTGCTGGAGCACGCCGCTCATTCCAGCCTTCACATGGAGCGCTTCCACCTGGTCGAGCTTCAACTGCGCGGCCTCTTTTAGCTGGTCCACCGCCGCCTGCTTCGAGGCCAGTTGAGGCTCGATCGATTCACGGGCGAAATTGAGCCGCTTCTGTTCGATGGCGTCGCGGTTTGCCAGCTCGGCCGCTTTCACCTGCGCCGTCTTGTATTGCAGTTCCGCGACGAGTCCGTTCTTTTTCAGTTGCTCGTTCGTCTCACTTTCCATCCGCGCCTGTTCGTACTCGGAATGAACTTGCGCCGCGGTCGATTCCTGCTGGAGCAATTCGCGCTGCAAAGTGGAGCGCAGGGTGGTGAGTTCGGCTTCGCCCGCTTTCCATTTCGATTCGGCATCGTGCGCAGCCTGTTCCAGCTCAGGACTCGTTAGCTCCAGGATGACGGTGTCTGGTTTGACCTGCGCCCCTGGGCGCACAATGATCTTCTCCACGCGCCCTTCCGTATTCGCCGGCAGCCAGCGAATTTCCTCCGGCACGAGCGTGCCCAGACCGCGGACTTCGCGCACCATCGGTCCGCGTTTCACCGTATCGATCCAAACGGTCGAGCGATCGACACTCGGCACCGCCGGCTTGAGATGCGAGAGCGCGACAGTAATCAGGATCAGGGCGAGCACGCCACCGCCGCCGTACATGATCCGGCGGCGACGTTTCTTTTTCGCTGCGCCCACACGCGGAACATCCATGCTGGAAGTCACCGGCGAAAATCCTGCCGGCCGTACAATGGTTTCGTCCGCGCGCGCTTCAGATTTCTGTCGCATCATCCGCGCTAGAGTGTGCCGATGGCCCGCAGGAAATCGACCAGGGCGTGCGCGTTGCTCAGGAGTGGGATCGCGGCAGTTAATGCGATGAGGGCGAACGCAATTCCTTCGCAGCGGAACTCGCCGCGCGCCTCGTTGCCAAAATAGTCTCGTGAAATATTTCGGAACGATGGCAGCTCATGGCGCGCGCAACTGCCACGAAAGTTGGGCAGCGTGGCGATGGAGTAGTTGCAATCGAGGAGCGGAAAAGCCGACGCTTTCGCCCCGGCGCTGCGGCTCAGGTTTTGGGACAGGATTGGTTTCATGTTTTCGCTTTCTTCCGGTGTGATGCGTTGCGCACCATTCGTGGATTCAAAAAGTTTCTGGTTGCCGTGCCCTATTGCAATGGCCGTGCCAAGTGTTTACATGAAATCCTAAGTGCTTGGACGACTTTTACTTCTGCTTTAATCAACACCGTCTTCGCGGTGTGATGCGCACCGGCGTTGGGATTTGCCTGTCCCGATTTCGGGACATTAACGGCGCAATTGCCGCGCGTTATTTCGGCAAACGCAAAACAGCTTCCGCTCCGCGCCCGTTCGCGCGATTGGCCAGCGTCAAGGAGCCGCCGTGCGCTTCGGCAATTTGTCGCGATAGCGCCAGACCAATTCCCGATCCGCCGGGTTTGGTCGTAAAAAACGGCACGAACAAATTCGTCGGGTTCAAGATTCCCTCGCCTTCATCGCGGATGAAAATTTCCACGCATTCGCCGGCTGCCTTCCATCCGATAACAACCGAGCCGCCTGTTTGCATCGACGCTTCGGCGGCATTGTGCAGCAAATTAATCAGCGCCTGCTCCACTTGCGCGGCGTCGGCATGCACAACCACCGCGGTCCCATTTTGTACCTGCACGCGCAGTCGCGTTTCAAGGTTCACCGCCCGATAAACAACTTCGCCCACGTCCATCAATTCTTTTTGCGGAGGCGGGAGCCGGGCCAGACGCGCGTAAGCCTGGGTAAAACGACTGAGCGATTCCGCGCGGGCCGCGATCACGTTCAATCCGCTGCGCGCATCTTCGCGCCAATCGTGCGGCAACGGTTCCCGGCGGAGCAGACTCTCCAGACTTCCAGCGACGGATTTGATCGGCGCCAGTGAGTTGTTCAGCTCGTGGCCGAGGACCCGCACCAGCCGCTGCCAGGCGATGCGTTCTTCTTCGCGCAGGGTCCGGCTCAGGTCACGCAGGACAAGCAGCTCATGGGGCAGGCCGCGCTCGCGAAAAGTGCTGCGACTGACGCCCCATCGCCCGCTGCCGCCGGGAAAATTAAGCGTGAGCGGAACGTCGGGCTCGGCATCGAGGCAAAGCTCCAGGCCAAGGTCACGCGCATTTTTGCCGAGCAGCTTATCGATGGGCTGGCGCAACAGATGTTCACCGGCGCGATTAACGAGGCGCAGCTTGCGCTGGGGGTCGAAGGTGAAAACGGCGACATCGATTTCCGCCATGATTGTGCGCAGAAGCGCGGTGGCTTCGAAGGCGCCGAGGCGTTGCACCCGGAGCGTTTCGCCCAGAGCATTCACTTCCAGCAGCGCTTCGCCCAGAGCATCGTTCTCGCGCGCGCCCCGGGCACGAATGGAGTAATCGCCTTCGCGCAACGCCGCGAGCAGGTTCGTCACCGTTTGCCAGGGACGAATCGTCTGCTCGCGCGCGCTCACGATGTAACCAAAGGCAAACGCCACGATCAGAAGCGTGAGCGTCCACTGCACCTTGGCGCTGTAATCACCGAACCAGAGCAGACAAAGCGCGATGATTGCGCCCGGCGCCACCGCGCCAATGACCAGCCATGTCAGCCGGTTCTCGTGCGAAAGGCGGCGCCGTGTTTTGCGAGCCGGGCTCATGCCCGTGACAATCGCAAATCGCAAATCGAAAATCGAAAATCGTTAGAGCCCATATTGCTGCAGCCGCCGGTAGAACGCGCTGCGGCTGAGCCCAAGCGCTTCCGCCGCCTGCCGCGCATTCCCGCCGGCCCGCGCCAACGCCTTCTTGATCAGATAAGCCTCGACTTCTTCCAGGCTCATCTCTTCGAGTCCTTTGGAATCGCCCCCGCCAGTCGATAACCCGAGGTCGCGCGCCTTGATCTGTGCCCCGCTCGACATGAGCACGGCGCGCTCGATGACATGATCAAGTTCGCGCACGTTTCCGGGAAACGGATGTGCCATTAAACGCTCACGCGCAGTTTCGTCGAATCCGCCAATGGTTTTGCGATAGCGTTTGGTGTGTTGGCGCAGAAAATTGTTTGCCAGCGGCATGATGTCTTCCTTGCGATCGCGCAGAGGCGGCAGGGCGATCTCGATCGTGTTCAACCGGAAGAGCAGATCCTGGCGAAATTTTCCGGCGGCCACTTCATCGTGCAGATTGGAATTGGTCGCGGAAATGATGCGCACGTTGGCGTGCAATGTTTTGGATGAACCGACGCGCTCGAACTCTCCGGTCTCGAGCATGCGCAGCAGTTTGGCCTGCAAATTCAGCGGAATGTTCGCGATCTCATCCATGAACAACGTGCTTTCGTCTGCCAGTTCGAAGCGTCCCGCGCGATCACTCTTGGCATCGGTGAACGCGCCTTTGACATGACCGAAGAGCTCGCTCTCGAAAATTGTTTCCGATAACCCGCCCATGTTGACCGTGATCATCGTGTGCGATGTCCGCGGCGAAAGCGCATGCAGCGCCTGCGCCACCAGACCTTTACCAGTGCCGTTCTCGCCGGTGATCAGAACATTGGCTTCCGACGGCGCGACCCGCGAAATCATCTCGAGCACCGGGCGCATGGCAGGCGATTCGGCAATGATGTTGGGCGCCCCGCCGCGCAGCAATTGATTAGCCGCTTCCAGTTTGCGTCCTTTGCGCAACGCCGCTGAAAGCTCGATCTGCGTCCGCACGATCGCGAGCAAGCGTTCGTTATCCCACGGCTTGGGCACGAAATCGCGCGCGCCGCGTTTCATCGCTTCCACTGCCAGATCGATTGTCGCCCATGCCGTCATCACCACGATGGGCAGCGTGCTGTCGATTTCCTGCAGCTTGGGGATGACTTCGAGGCCTTCCTGGCCAGAAGTCGTGTCGCGGGTGTAGTTCAGGTCCATCATCAGCAGCGCGTAATCGCGCTTCTCCAGCGCGTTGAAGATTCCCGCCAGCGAGGTCACCGCGTCGCTCTGGTGGCCCGCGCCTTTGAGCAAAATGCGCAGCGCTTCCAGCACATCGGGCTGGTCATCAGCGATGAGGATTCGCGCCATGCGTTTACTCTGAACTGCGTTTAACGCGCGGTGTCAATGTCCGCGAGATGACGCAACGAATTGCCTGGATTGCACGGCCCGTGCCAAAATCTGGTCGGCAGGAGGCAATCACAAGAGGCGCAACCTCTTAGACGCGCGCCTGTGCCGCAGTGCCGTGCGCCTGAATGCCGTCTGCGGGATTCAGCCGTCTCAATTGCGGGATTCTGTTTCAATAGATCAGCCCGGGAGCTCGTCTCTCACGGCGCAGATTTCGCTTAGGCTTAAACAGATGCACGCACCGTCTCCTCACCGCATCTCCTTGCTCACGGCGCTCTGCATCGTGGTGGCCAACATGATTGGGACCGGGATTTTCACCAGTCTTGGATTCCAGATTGGCGATTTGCCCACCGGGTTTGTCATCGTCGTGCTCTGGAGTGTGGGTGGGGTTTGCGCGTTGTGCGGCGCTCTCTCCTACGCGGAACTTGGGGCTGCTCTTCCGCGTTCTGGCGGAGAATACAATCTCCTGCGCGAGATCTATCATCCTTGCGTCGGATTCGTCGCTGGCTGGATTTCGGCCACAGTCGGTTTCGCCGCGCCCGTAGCGATCGCGGCGATGCCGTTCGGGACTTACCTTGCCGGTATTGTTCCAGGAGTTAATCCGCTCGTCGCCGCTCTCGCCGCGGTGTCGATGACAACGCTGGTTTTGCTCTGCAATCTGCGCCTCGGCAGCACATTTCAAATCGGTTCTACACTACTCAAGATCGCGCTGGTCGGTTTGCTTATTGTCGCCGGCCTTTTCCTGAAAAAGACGCAGCCGATCTCCTTCCTCCCTATGAAGGGCGACGGCCCGCTCATCGTGAGCGCACCTTTCGCGGTGAGTCTTTACTGGGTCATGTACGCCTACTCGGGCTGGAACGCTTCTACGTACATCAGCGGCGAGCTTCACAATCCGCGCCGTACGATTCCGCTTTCACTCGGAATCGGAACGCTTCTCGTTAGCGCACTCTACGTTTTGATCAATGTCGCTTTTCTGCGGAGCACGCCGGCTGCGGAGATGATCGGTAAGCAGCAGGTCGCGCTCGTGGCCGGCACTCACATCTTCGGCGCGGTGGGTGGCAAAGTGATGGCCGCATTCATCTGCCTGGGCTTGATCTCAACTGTGAGCGCGATGATGTGGATCGGTCCCCGGGTCACGGCGACGATGGGAGAAGACTTTCGCGTGCTCGGCTGGCTCTCGCACCGGACGCGGGGCGGCGTTCCGGCCCGTGCCATCCTTTTGCAATGGGCGATCGTTAACTTCATGCTCTTGACTGCGACCTTCCAAAGTGTGGTCAATTACGTGCAGTTCAGTCTCCAGCTTTGCTCGGCGCTGACGGTCCTCGGCGTATTCGTGCTGCGGTGGCGACGGCCGGACCTGCACCGGCCGTTTCGCGCCTGGGGTTATCCATTAACGCCGCTCATCTTCATCGCTGTGAGCGGGTGGATGTTGTGGCACCTGCTCGCGGAATCAGCGACACGGACGCCATCGCTCCTCGGCCTGGCAACTGCTTTGACGGGACTGGTGTTGTATTGGGTATCGCCGAAAACATCAAAGTCGTCGTGAGCGCGGACAAGCTGTTTCTCGTTAGTGTGCTTCTAAGCTCTTCTGCCTTCGCTCAACCGGCGCCGGTTCCGGAAGGGCCGGGCCAGGTCGCTCCCGCGCCGACTTTGGCCGATACCGCGCGCTTCCTCGCCGGCATGCCGGTGACCGGGCCTCTCGAGCCGCTGACCCACGACCCGGCCTGGCAGCAGCATGCCACGGCCATGAACGAAGCGTGGGCACGGAAAGGACGCACCCAGATCACGCCCATTCGCCAGTGGATGCTGGCGAACGCGCCTGAATTCCACCGCAGCACCGACACCGCGTATTACATGTTCAGCGGGCCGGATTTTTTGTACGCAAGTATCTTTTTCCCTCTCGCGAACACCTACATCCTGGCCGGCCTGGAGCCGGTCGGCAACGTTCCTAACGTCCTGCAACTGCCCGCAGACGCCTTCGTCAGCGATCTGCTTTCGCTGCGCAATTCGATGAATTCGATCATGCGCTTCCAATATTTCATCACCAAGGAAATGCGCACCGACTTGGGACGCGGCGATATCGGCGGCACCTTGCCGATTCTCTACGTCTTCCTGGCACGCCTCGGCTACACCATTGAGGATGTGACGCGAGTGAACACGCTGGCTGAAGGCGTGAAGATTACCTTCAGCGGCGGAGAGCAGCCACAGACCTTGTATTATTTCAAAACCGACTTGTCCGGCGGCAACAGCCCGTTTCTGCGCTGGTGCGCTGCCCGCGGGCCCGGCCTCAGTCTGCTCAAGGCCGCATCTTTTCTCATGCACGGCGACGGATTCGCTGGTGTGCGCAATTTTCTGCTGCAAAACAGCCGCGTCATTATTCAGGACGACTCCGGCATTCCATTGCGCGATTTTCCGAAAGGCTGGACGGTAAACTGCTACGGCCGGTACGTGCCGCATAAGGAGGAATTCACAAAATATTATCAGCCGGACCTCGCCGCGCTCTACGCGCAGAACCCGCCGCCGCCGCCCATCAATTTCGCATTCGGTTATCACTGGCAGAGATCAGACGGGCTGCTCATGCTGGCGACGAGGCAGCCGCTACGAGCTCTGCCCGTGCAGGAGGAGCCGCAAAAAACGCGCGTCGGAAAACGATCCGCCATCGCTGTGTCGAACCACCACGAGACGCAGTGATGGGATAACGTAGAGCCGTTGGTGCCCGGAGCCGATGCATGCGACCAGGTCCGGTGGCGCATCGCGGCAAAGACAGCCATCGTGCCAATCCTGCTCCTCCCATTTGCGGGCGAGCATTTGCTCGACGTCGATCTCCTGGCCAAAGGGCGCAGCGCGATTGTTCCACCAGCCAAGCGAGAACATCCGGTTGGCCGCTGAACCGCGCCAGCATTCCTCGAGCAAGCGCGCTGAAACGACCGGCGCGCCGTTGCGCAGGACGAGCTGGCCCAGCTTCGCCCATTCTCGCGCGGTGAGGACAAAGCCGGATGCGAGCAGCGGATTACCGGCACGGTCTTCAAGGTAACGCTGGGGCCCAAGACCAAGCCGATGCAACACGCGTTTTTCCAGGTATCGCGTGGTCGATTGCACTTTGTCTCGCAGGACGCGATCGAAGACCTGGAGCGTAGCCGGCCCGTAAATAAATGCGCTACCCGGCTCCGCAATCGCTGCGGCTCGAAGAGCAATGTCATCGCGGTCGCCCCGCTCAAGTTCGTGCAAGCCGAACTTCGGCTCGAGCCCGGCGTCGAAATTTAACAATTCGCGAATGGTAATCCGCGCTTTGCCATTGTCGCTTCGCCACTGCGGGATCGTGTTTGCTGCCGGCTCATCCAGATGCAGCTTGCCCTCTTCAGCGGCGGCGAGAGCAGCCAGGCCCCAGAATGCTTTCGTTCCACTATAGATGCGCAGAGCTGTCCCGGCGTCCGCGCCGCCGGAATATCGCTCAAGCAAGGTCCGGCCATTTTGCATGACAAGCAATGAAAGGCCGGCGTGACGCATTGAATAACTCGCCGCCGCGCGCAAGGCGCTGGAGTTCAGCTCGGAGCGAGCGTCGCGCGCCAGAAGGAGGAGCAGACAAAATCCGACAAAGCCCGCGCGCTTAATCATCGAAAGAATAGCGGCCGAGATAGCGCTGGAATCTGTCGCCAAGCTGCTGTTGCAACATGTCCCGAATAGCGGCGCGCTCCTTCGCTTTGAGCCGAGGGCGTTCACGCCCGGAGAAGAGTCCGTGGTGTCCGCCGTACCAGGCACGCGAAGCTTCGATCATCTCAGCAAAATTGTAAGCGCGTGCCCTGGGATCGATCCCAAAGAAGCGAAGAAAGGCGAGAGTGCCGGCCTCGTTGTTGATGAAATCTTCGAAGTAAAAGGTGGCTTTGCGCGCCTCTCTCAGCCGGTCGAATTCGGTGATGTTCGCCGCGAAGGCTTCGAAATGCTTCAGGCCTTTGCGGAAACTGAGGCGCACTCGGCCGAAATAATGTGAAGTGAAGCAGTCGCACGGATGGCGCAGGAGCAAGGCGACACGCTCGTAAATTTCAGCGCCGCTCGCGTCATACAGTCCGTCATAATCGCTGCGGATGGTTTGCCGGCGCACATCGTGGGCCCGATCGAAAAATGCAGGCCCCTCGGCCACGAGCTGCTTGCGGCCCGGCGTGCGCGCGCCGCTGAAATATTCCGTGCAGTAACGCAGCCAGTTGAGACCGCTGCGTTGAAAGGAGATCACCAGGAACCGCGCCGCCATTCCCTTCGGCTCAAACCCAGAGCGTGCGATCGAAGCTGCGATACTGAATCGCTTCACTGACGTGTTCGGAGCTGATCGCCTCGGCCCCGGCCAGATCAGCAATCGTGCGAGCGACCTTGAGGATGCGATCGTAGGCCCGCGCGCTCAGATTAAGCTCGCTCATGGCCACGCGGATCAGTTCCTGGGACTCGGGATCTAATGTGCAAAACCGTTTTAGTTGTCGAGTTGCCATTCGCGCGTTGCAGTTCGTCTTGCCGTCCGGCCTAAAACGCGCTTGCTGTCGCCTGCGCGCCGCAGCCACCCGTTCCCGGATCGCCGCGGATGATTCTTCCGCTCGCTCACTGGAAACGTCCCGATACTCAACAGAAGGCACTTCGATGTGCAGATCGATGCGATCGAGGAGCGGGCCCGAAATGCGTTGCCGGTAACGTTGCACCTGCACTGGGCCGCAACGGCATTCACGCTTCAGGTCCCCGAAGTATCCGCACGGACAAGGGTTCATCGCCGCCACGAGCATGAACTCGCTCGGAAAAGTGATGCTGCCAGCCGCGCGCGACACCGTCACGCGTCCATCTTCGAGCGGCTGTCGCATCACTTCGAGAGTGGAGCGATGGAATTCAGGCAGCTCATCCAGAAACAGGACCCCGTTGTGCGCGAGGCTGACTTCGCCGGGATTAGGAATCGCGCCGCCGCCGAGCAGACCGACATCGCTGATCGTGTGATGCGGCGAACGGAATGGCCGTGTTGGCACGAATGATTCTCCCTGCGTGAGCAGTCCGGCGATGCTGTGAATTTTCGTCGTCTCAATCGCCTCTTCCAGCGACATCGGGGGAATGATCGTGGCGATTCGTTTCGACAGCATCGATTTACCCGAGCCGGGCGGCCCCACCATCAGAATATTGTGCCCGCCTGCGACCGCGACTTCGACGGCTCGCTTGACGTGAGCTTGCCCTTTTACGTCGGCGAAATCGACGTCGTAAGTTTGATGCGTGGCGAAGAACCTCTCGAGATCGCCGCGGACTGGCGTGAGCGTGCATTCCCCCCGCAGAAACGAAAAGGTCTCTCGCAAATTGCGCACGCCGTAAATGGCTATGCCTTTCACCATGGCCGCTTCCTGCGCGTTCGCCGCTGGCACAAAGAGCGCTTTTTTGCCCCGTTTCCGCGCCTCCAGCGCCACTGGCAGCACGCCCTTCACCGCTCGCACGCTGCCGTCAAGCGCCAGCTCGCCGACGAAACTGTATTCCGCGAAACGCCCCGTATCCTCACCTTCGCTGCATGCGATCATGCCTAGCGCAATGGGCAGATCGAAGCTCGGCCCCTCCTTCTTGATGTCTGCCGGCGCCAGGTTCACGGTCGTGCGCCCGCGCGGCCAGAAATAGCCGCTGTTTGCGACTGCGGTGGTGACGCGGTCCTTACTCTCCTTTACCGCGGCATCGGGCAAACCAACGACCACGATGGCGGGAAGTCCGCCCGCGCCATTGACCTCGATCTCGACCTCGTAAGCATCGACGCCAAAGACCGCAGCTGAATAGATTTTCGCCAGCACCAGCTCAGGATGGCAAAGAGCTCCGGCAAGTGGAAGCGGAAGAATGCTCTCGCCCTAGACGCAGGCCAGCGGCTCTATGATTGCTCTCGGAGTCCGGCCTTCTTCGGCATCGTGCAGATCGACCCAGGTTTGAATGTCCTCGCGCTCTTCCCAGCCGTTGCGCTTCTTTGCCTCATGAAGATCGGCGCTGGCTTCGTCGCGCCAGCCGCGCTTCAGGAGAAAGGCATTCCAAATCTGGATCTCTTCCTCACTCCGCCTCCGCCCCCGCGCGAAACACCACTCCAGCACTTCCTCATCTGAGCCACCCTGCAACGCGCGCTCGACCAACTGGTCGTAATTGACTCCAAGAAACCTTGTGCAGCGCGCATCGAAGAAAGTGGGATCATCTACTCCGACAAAGTAGCCTTCGGCCAGTCGCCCGGCCGCATTCAGCCGGATTTTGTCCAGCATGCGCGCGAAGTAGACCAGCCCTTTCGTCTCACAATAATCGCTGCAAGGTGTTTCCATCACTCACAAGCTTCTGGCCTTGTGGTAAAGTGTCAATGTCCACTTGTGACAGATGAAGCAGACCAATTCAGCCGGCCCGCCATTGCAAACGCCCGCGCGGAAAAGGCGTCGCCGTTCCATTATCGCCTTCGAAATGATCCGGCTCGATCGCACTTCAAAAGAATCGCTTCACCAACAGCTCTATCGTCAGATTCGTGATGAATTACTCGCCACTTCCCAAACTGACAACTCCTCCCGGCTTCCTTCATCCCGCGCCTTAGCGGCCGACCTGGGCATTTCCCGGCTCACCGTCAATCTCGCTTTCTCCAAACTTCACGCTGAAGGCTATCTTCGCTCACGTATCGGCTCCGGCACATACGTCGCGCAGCCATTGCCCGAAACGTATCTCAGCGCCCGATCAGCAAAAGGACAACCTCAAACGCCGCATTCGGTCCGGCTGGCCGAGCGCATCAGAAAACTTCCCGATCCGCGCGCCGGAAAAGATTTTGACTTGGGCATCGCCGGGGCGCCCGGTGTCTCCTTTGTTCCTGCTCTTGCCGCCCTCGACGAGTTTCCCATCGAAGTCTGGGAACGGCTTAGGGCGCAGGTCCTGGCGAGGAAAGGCGCGCATCTGCTCCAGTATGCATCCAGTCGCGGCGATGCCGAGCTGCGCAGGGCGGTGGCGACTTATTTGTGTGATTTCCGCGGCGCCCGCTGTCATCCCGACCAAATTATCATTACTGCCGGCACGCAGCAGGCGATGATGATCAGCGCTCTCGCCCTGGTAAATCCCGGCGAAGTGGCGTGGATGGAAGATCCGGGATTTTACCAGGCGCGGCGCGTCTTCAAGTTCGCCGGAGCGAACGTGGTGCCGAGACCGGTAGATGAAGAAGGCATTGTTATCGCGCGCCCGGCCAGACGGATGTCTCCGAAAATCATTTACGTCACGCCGTCGCATCAATTCCCCCTCGGCATGACAATGAGCCTGGCGCGGCGGGCCGAGCTCATCAGCTTTGCCCACGCCCACGATTCCTACATCTTCGAGGACGATCACAATTCTGAATTCCGGTTCACCGGTCCTCCGCTCCCGTGCTTGCAGGGACTCGATAACTCCGGGCGCGTCATTTACGCAGGTACCATGAGCAAGATTCTTTATCCTTCCTTGCGCCTTGGTTATCTCCTCGCGCCCGAGCAGCTGGTTGAGCCAATGATCAGGATCCGCGCGGTGATCGATCAGCACTCCTCCGCCATCGATCAGGCGACTCTGGCGCGTTTTATCTCCGAAGGCTTCTTCCTTAGTCACATCAAGCGCATGCGGAAGCTTTATTCCGAGCGAAGAGAATTTTTCATCAGCCAATTCAACAGCTTACTGGGCGAGCATTTCCGCCTGGAAATTCCAGAAGCGGGATTGCATTTCGTGGCCTGGTTACGCCGCAAGAAAGAGCTGCCCGTGATTACCCGCGTCTGCTCCGAGCTTGGTCTCCGGCCAAGCCCTCTCTCCTCTTGCTTCATCGAGGCAAAGCTGGAGCCGGCACTCACCTTTGGATTTGCGGCATGGTCTCGCGCGCAAATTCGAGAAAACCTGGGTAAGCTCGCCTCCCGACTTAACTCAAGCCATATTTAGCTTGCGGGCGCTTCGGTAGCCGGCTTGTCCTTCCCCACTAAGTCAAGCATCTGGCTGGCAAGCTTCGGTCCCATGCCACTCTCTTCGTGTTTGAAGTAAACGAAAACATCCGACCATGTCCCAGCCTGCTCTTGCAGCATATGGCCCCACCTCACGACGTCCGCCGGTTGGTAATCTTCGCGTCGGAGCCGAAGATAGCCCCAGTCCGCAGTCACCAGAAAAGGAGTCGCGAGCTTCTCCGCATCGGCGATGCAGAGGCAGGCATTGCTGCGCCGTAATAGGGCAAAAACTTCATCGTCAAACCATGAAGGATCGCGAAACTCGAAGGCCGCGCGCATGCTGGCGGAGAGGCATTCGACGAAGCGTCCAAGCAAAGCGCAATCCTTCTTCAGGTTTGGCGGAAGCTGAAACAACACAGGCCCAAGGCGCGAGCCCAAAGCCGTCACAACCTCATAGAAGTAGTCGACGGTGTCGTCACAATCTCGTAGCCGGGAAAAGTGAGTGACCTTTTGTGGTGCTTTGAGACCGAACCGGAATGTCTCGGGAGTGAGCTTGCGCCAGTTCTCAATCGTTTTCGGCGCGGGGATGCGATGGAAGGTGTAGTTTACTTCGGTCGTAGTAAAGCGTTCAGCATAGAACGGCAGCATTTTCGCCGCCGGAAGATCTTGCGGGTAGAAGGTTCCTTTCCATTCCGGATACTGGAAGCCTGAAGTGCCGATCCAGTAGTTCACCGCTTCAACGCCGTAGTAAAACGAACAAGCTCGGCTACGACCTGGTCTATTCGCTTCTTTATCTTGTTATCGGCAAGCTTGTCACCTTCAAAAGCATCGCTCGTGGCATAGACAAACCGCGGGATGATGATGCTGCGGAAATCGAGCATGAGGCTATTGGCGAAACTCATGATCGACATGTAGCTGCTCATTCCTCCCGCTGCACAAAGGAATGCAACGATCTTGTCTTCCCACGCGCTACCGGTGAGCTCCACCAGGTTCTTGGCCGCCGCGCTCACGTCGTAATTATAGACTGGAGTTGCCATGATGATCCCATCAGCCGCTTCAATCGCGCCGCTTACGTTTCGCGCAGCCGGCTGGCTGTAGCAGGCGTCCGCATCACAAAGCGGAAGATCGAGTTGGCTGATATCCAGCCAATCGCACAGCACCTTCTCCTTCTTCAGCTCATCAAACGCGACCCTGGCCATGCGGCGGCTGTTGCTGTCAGGGTTGCCGCTTGTGCTGACGACAAGGTAGCGGGGCATCGGCGAAGCTTACCGTGTTCGGCCAAGTTGCAACTTCATCCATGATGAACAAGGCCCCAAAACAAAACGTCCGCTCGTGCTCACGAGCGGACGTTCGAGACTCTACTTCGAGCTGGGGAACTATTGACCAACCATCGTTGCGCCGAGGAAGCTCAAAACGGCGCCGATCGGATTGGCGATCGCGTCGGTGCTACTGCCGGCGAAGAGCAAGCCGACGGCCCGCGGATTAGTCGCGACATCTTCAACCATAAGCGAGCCGGAATCGCCGCTATTAAGAAAACTGCTGCCGCGATTAGCTATGACAATCTGACCAGTGAAGGTCTTGGTGAAAGCAGTGCCGCCAGCGCATTCATTGTCGTAGGTGACGCTAATGGTGGCGTTGAGGCCGGAGACGCTGCTGTGAGTCAATCCCGTGGTCCGGCCACTTTTCTTCACCGCCTGGTTAATGGAAGCGCCCACCGTCGCGCGCGAGATTGTTCCTATTTCGAGAATGGCGCCATCGCTGCTCACCATCCCGGAAACGACCTTGCCGATGGAGCAATCGACATTGTTCTTTGGCAATGAGCTCTTCTTCACCAGTGTCGCCACCGTTTGCGCGCCGCTCGCGCTGCAATTCACATCGATCAGACCTGGCTGAATAATAGGGTCACCAGTCTGCGCCGTGGTGCTATTGCCACCGGAGACGATGTCTGACTCAAAGACGTGATAGTTGCTAAGGATGTATTGAGTAGATCCAATTTGAACCAGTGAGCCGAGGGTGCCGCCGCAGCAGTAGCCATTAGCTAAATCTTTGCTCCATCCGCCCGAGGTGCCGAGCTGGATCGGGGGCGTTTGTTTGGCGGTGTGGCTGGTCCCCCCACCTCCGTGCGGGTTGCCCTTCATAGCGCGGAATTTATCTGTCAGCTGGACCTGGACGGCTGTGCCATGAACATCGCGCGGCAGAGCTCGAATCACCTCTCCAGCACTGGAGGCGTTCCGGTCGATATAAACGTTCAGCACTGGCTGGCCAGACGCGTTCACGCCCACGGCGGTTCCGAGCACTTCAGCATGCTGCATCCAGGCATCAGTCACTTCCTGCTGCGCAGCGATGACAGCGCGCACTGCGGGATGGTTGTTATCGAGCAACCCCGGAGGCGTCCCAAAGGAGGCAGTGAGCGGGACGGTGAGGAATGCAAAACACGCGATGGTTTTGCCCAACCGGCGAATGAATTCGGCAAACATATTAACCATTTTATCGCAAAAAAACGAGGGCTTGCACGTAGAAAACGTGATTTCGCTGGGATTTCTTTTTGCTCCCTCCGGCGGCGGACCTCTTTGCTCGCTAAGGCGTCTCCTGCTTACCTGATGCCTCTTTGAATTCCTCCAGCGCCTTTGGCATTTCCGCTTCTAACTGTTGAATGCGCGTGCCGTGAGATGGATGGGTCGAAAGGAACTCCGGCGGTTGCGTTTGGCTGGCACTTTCCATTCTTTGCCAAAAACGAATGCTCTCACGCGGATCGTAGCCGGCCCGAGCCATGTAATGCAGCCCAATCTGGTCCGCCTCCGATTCATGTTTGCGGCTAAACGGCATGAGCACCCCGAACTGAGCGCCGGCCCCGAGCGCACCCATCACTGCGCGCTGCTTGTCGTAGTCCATGTCCGAAATCGAAATCGCCACGCCCGTCATAAAAGTTTGAGTGAGGTTTTGCTGAAGGACGCGCTGAGCGCCATGGCGCGATGTGGCATGTGCCATTTCGTGGCCGAGCACAGTCGCGAGAGCGGCTTCATTTTGCGCGACGGGAAGTATACCGGTGTAAACAACGATCTTACCCCCTGGCAGACAGAAGGCGTTCACCTTGTCATCGTGGATAAGCGATTCCTCCCAGTCGAAATTTGCCCCAGCCGGCCCAGTGGCGCGCGCCAGACGACCCGCTACGCGTCTGACCATATCGAATTCCGGCCCGGAGGTAATCGCTTCTGCTTGGCCGAGCACGCGCTGGTAGGTTTGGAACCCAAGAGCAGCTTCCTGCTGAGTGGACATCCCGACGTGGCTCGCCCGGCCAGTTTCCGGGTTGACGAATTTCTCGGAGGAAAAGTATTGGTAGGCTAGGAATATTGCGGCAGCTATGAGCGGGAGCCATTTGATATGTCTGCGTTCCATCTCGACCTCCAGTTAACTAATCGAATTGATAGCCGAACCGCTCTATATCAACTTTGAACTTCTCCTCAATAATGCTGCGTGTTCGGGCATTGTAGTACTCAGAATAGTGTCGCGCGCGCGGGTTAGGTCGGCTGTGCGGCAGCTTTTCATTCAGGCCCAGCTTCTTCGCGACCGAGGCCCAGTCCTCCGCCAGGTGCTCAAAGCGCCCGATGAAATCCGCCAGCACTACTCCGTTTGGATCGACGAACCAGTCGAGCTGGTAGCGATGGGGCGAGGAATGAATGCAGGTCGCGCTGCTGTACTCGATCCACTCCACAAATTGCTCGAAGCTCATCTTATTGCGTAATTCGAGAGCTTCCTTGCGTTCATAGAGAGAGACAACCCGGTCCCATGGATTGCGCACAAAGCCGAACTTAAAGTAGCTCGCGAACTGCTGGCGGCCGCGTTCCAGCCGGCTCTCTTTCGGGAGCGCCAGGTATAAGGATTCCATCCACCGGTCCTTCCGGCCGCGCCGCACCATCCAGTAACGTTCCATCAACAGCTTGGTTTCCCAGAGGTTGAGATGTGGCTGAATCGCTTTGCCGAGGATGGCTCGGATACTGGTTGAGCCGGTCTTAGGTACTTCGATGAAGATACATTTATACTGGTGCGAAATCATTTTGCTTCAGCACAATCAGCTACCAGGTCTCTGGCCATAGCTCCAGGCCGTGGATGCAGTTTCGTATATCCTTTGAAAGCCTGACCATCTGTACTCGCTCGCCGCTGCTGGCATCATAGACTGAAATGGTTGACGGGGACGACCCCGCGATGATGTAATTTGAGCCGAAGGTGCAGAGACCGCGGCCAAAGCCCTGGCGTGCGTAATCACCCGGACTGCTCATGGGCAGGTCAGGGAACTCAGGCACGGCGAAACTGCGCCTGATGTGATTTGCCCGGCTGGCGATGACGATGCGGTTGGAACGAGTGTCGTTGTAAATAATGCCGTCTTTGTAGGCTGTCGCATTGTGGGTCCCGAGAGGCAGCGGCGCATACTTGCGAAGAGACATGGCTTGTAACGAGAGCAGCGCATCGAGTTGCGTCCCGGCTATGAGAATGCCATCCGGCTGCGCCGCGACATTATTAATGTGCAGCTCATCGCTGACCTTGGCTGGTAAGGCCATGTCGGCATTTGGATCAAAAGTCAGTAAGCTGGGAAGGCGAAAGAAGCTCAAAAGAGATCGCAGCCAAACGCTGCGGTTCCTGTAAATCAGGTGGTGACCGCGAGTAAACCGGTGCGTTGCCAAGTCGAACTCGAGCACACTGTTTAGTTTCGTCGAAGTGAGGTAAAGAGTATCTCGCGCGATGCAAATCTCGTGGCACTGCTTCAGGTATTTGTTTCGATAGGAATCGAGTAGTTCAAATTCAGAGTTGTAAACGAATACTTCATCGCTGGCCGCGATGTAAACGTTCTCTGCATGAAAAGCTATCCCGCGCAGGCCGCGGTCGCCTCCTCTGCCTTCCCAGTTGATAGAAGGCTCATTCCAATCAATCACCTGCTCGAAGTCGCCTGATTGAAGATCAACAAGATAAACACCTCCATGACTTTCACCGTGGCGGCTCGAGCGGATCACTGAGGTGGTGATGACCTTGGGCAGGCGCTCCATGCGCCGCCAAGCTTAGCTGCCTAAATTTGGGCCGCCAAGAAAACACGGTGCATTGCAACTTCGCCCCGGCTTTTTGGTTCAATCGACGCGCTCAGGCAGTTGCTGTCGTCGCGGTGGGATGAAGGGGCGGCGACGCACCTGCTGAGCCAGCCCCGGTTTTTGCTCATGCGGGAAGTACCGCTACGCCCGGGAGGGCGGGAGAAGCTGTTGAAAAATCCGCATCGCATTTCGGAAAAATAGGCACTCGATCTCCTGATCGCTAAAACCGCGCTCGACCAACTTCGCGCCCAGGTTTGCCGCCTGGCTGTGATTCAATAGATCCGGGATGAAATGCACTTTGACGAATCTCTGGTCGAATTCCGCACGCTCCCGCTCTGACAAAAGCCGATAGGCGAACTCGAAGAAATCGAATCCGAGCGCGACGCTGTCCTGGCCGATCAGCTCTTTCACGTGCTGAATGTGATCGACGAACCGGTCCAGCGTGCTTCCCTCTTTTTCCGGGCTAACAAGGACTGAATTGATGCCGATAACACCGCCCCGGCGGCCAATGGCCATGATCTGCTCGTCGCTAATGTTCCGATCGATGTCGTAGAACTTTCGCGCGTTGGTGTGAGAAACAATCGGCGGCCTCGATGTGAGTTCGAGGATTTCGTCAAACCCGGCGGGGCTGATGTGCGCAAGATCGATGATGACGCCGAGCCGTTCGCACTCTCGCACAAGCGCGCGACCGAAATCGGTCAAACCCTCCGACGCGGAACCCCCGGCGCGAAAGGCGGCGCCAGCAGCGGCGGCATTGCCCCGCGCGTGAGTCAAACCGATCACCCGAAGCCCCAGCTCGTAAAACGCGCGGAGCAGATCGATGTCGCTGCCGAGCGGCTCGGCGCCTTCCATCCCGATGATGAGCGCGATCCTCCCCGCGGCGAGCGCATGTTCGATCTCAGGATAGGATCGGCAAATAGCAAAGCGATGGCAGCGTTCCACCTCGAGGTAGAGCCGCGCGATTTGATCCAGGGCCGCGGCCAGCGCCTGGTCGGGCAAATACCGGTCTTCGATGTAAATGGAAGCAACCACCACCGCAATCCCTCCAGCTTCAAAAGCGGGCAGGAACTCGGTGGCCAGAATGCCGGCGCGGTCGCGTTGTTCATAAAGATGCATCGGCAAATCGCAATGCAGATCGACGATGCTGCGTCGCTCGACGCGCGCCGCGCGTGCAGCAGACGGACCGTTCACGGCGCGGGTGGCGGCGCTGCCAGTTCCATAGCGTCAGCCAAATGCTTTTTCCGCGGCGAAACGAGCGCGATGAATGCCAGCAGCCAGGCGGCGCTAAGAGGCACGAGTCCCGGAATAAGAATGCCGGAATGCGCAATCAGACCAAATGCCAGCAGACAATAACCGGCGGTAAAAGCGATTGCGCCAAGAATGATGTCCACCGGCCGCGCCTGCAGGGCCGGCCAGGCCAGCAGCGCGACGAACAGCAGCGCCGCGCAATCGAACATGAGACTCACGCGTTTGACAAAGCGATTCGATTGCAAAGTCGCGATCGCTGCGGCGAGCACACCGGCGGCGCGTGCTTCGCGGATTTCGCCCGGATCGTCCGGCTTAACGATGGTAGGTGTGCGCGCCAGCACGAGATCGTTCGACAGATTGTCGAGTGGTGAATTTTTTGGCCGTTCCTGCGCGAGCAGCAGCAGCTCATTCAAGGTCAAATGGCGGCCAAGTTTGGCTGCGTTGGGATTGACGATGAGTGTGCCATCGGAGTCGATGGGAATAACCCGCCCGCCGGGCAGGGTGATATGGGAGCCGAGGACAATGTTCACTTCACTCATGGGGATGCGTGCCCAGGTGAGATATGCCTGCAAAGCGAAGGCCGGAATGACTTCACCGCGAAACTGAAACAAGAGCGGGACGTGCGTTTCGCTCGAGACTTCCTCCGGCAGGTTGATGTAGGCCAGGGTGGAGATGAGACGCAGGTCTTCGTCGGGCTGATGCACAATGCCGGTAAAGGTGGGCAGGTCGCCCCGACGTCCGGTGACATGGGCGAAACCGGAGATTTCGCCCGAAGTCATGTCCGGATCCGGCGTAGCGGTCAACTCTGCTGCCAGAAGCAGGTTGGGAATTCGCATGGCTTGATCGAGAAAAACCTGTTCCTGATCCCGGTCGCGTTCGCGCCAGCGCAGAAGCGGCTCGATGGCGAGCACGCTGGGTTTGAAGTCCAGAATGGATTGGAGAAAAAGCGCGAAATCGAGCGGAGAGATGTCGCTGCTGACCCCGCGGGCGAACGCCTTGGCCGGATCGGTGCCCCCGGCGGGAAGAGAAGCGCGCTCCATTTCGACCACGACCAAAGGTACTCGACCCGCGGGCGTGGGATCGGTATTACGCAGGAGCCAGTCGAGAAAAACTTCATCGGCCTTTCGCACGTGCGGATCGCGCCCGAGCAGCGCTGCGACCAGCAGAACAATGATGGCAACGAGAAAGCGCTGCATGTGAAGAGAGTCACGAGTGACCAGTCAAGAGTGACAAGTCAAGAGCCGCCTTCCACCTCACGACTCATCATTCATCGCTCATGGCTACTTGGAGAGTTCGAGCATGCGGCGGATCGGTAATTCGGCGCGCGTGCGTAACGGCTCCGGCAGGATGATTTCCGGGCTCAGATCGCGCAGTGCGTTAAAGGCTTTTTCCAGCGTGTTCATTTTCATGAAACGGCACTCCGCGCAGGCGCAATGCTCTGTCGGGCCGGGGACAAAGTTCTTGCCGGGAATCTCACGCTTCAGGCGATGGAGCATGCCGGCCTCGGTGACGACGATAATGGTTTGCGCCGGCGATTCCTTGCAAAAAGTCACCATTTTTTCGGTGGAGCAAACTTCATCCGCGAGCATGCGCACCGCGGCAACGCACTCCGGGTGGGCCACGAGTGGCGCGCCGGGATATTGCTCGCGAATTCGTCCAATGCTGCGCGCCGTGAACTCGACGTGCACGTAACAGGTGCCACGCCACAATTCCATCTTGCGCGCGGTGCGCTCCATCACCCACGCCCCAAGGTTTTGATCCGGCACAAAGAGAATATTGCGATCAGCTGGCGCCGCCTTGACGATCCGCTCGGCGTTGCCGCTTGTGCAGATGACGTCACTCAGCGCTTTCACGCCCGCGCTGCAATTGATGTAAGCGATGACATAATAATTCTTCTCCGCATTTTTTTTCAGGAACGCGGCCAGCGCAGCCGGCGGACATGACTCTGAAAGAGAACAGCCCGCGTCGAAATCGGGCAGAATGACCCGTTTGGTTGGATTGATGATCTTTGCCGTCTCGGCCATGAAGTGAACGCCGCAGAAGAGAATGACCTCCGCAGCAGTCTTCGCCGCCTCGAAGCTCAAGCCAAGGGAGTCGCCGACAAAATCGGCCGCCTCCTGGATTTCCTGCACCTGGTAATTGTGGGCGAGGATGACGGCGTTACGCTCTCGCTTCAACTCAGCGAGGTCTGCCGCCAAATCAATGCCAGTCCGGCTCGGAGCGTAGTTTACACCCGCAGTTACCACTGAATAATATCGGCGCCTGGATTCGATTCACAAATGAGCGGCGCACCTTATCGCATCGGCTTTATTGGCGCGGGAAAACTGGCCGGCTCGGTCATTCGCGGTTTGCTTCTGAAAAATTACTGCGCTCCGGGTGAAATCATTGCGAGTGAGCCGAACCCGAATATCCGGACCCAGCTCGAAGCCGAGCTTGGGATCAATTTCACCACCGATAACGCAGAGGTCGCGGAGAAAGCCCGGAGCATTTTTCTTGGAGTGAAGCCGCAGGTTGTGCTGGCCGTATTGCGCGAACTGGGGGACACAATTTCAACCAGCTTAATCGTCTCCTTCGCCGCCGGCGTTCGCATCGCGAGCATGGAAGCGGTGACCCAAGCTCGCGTCATGCGCGTCATGACCAATACCCCAAGTGCGATTGGGCGCGCGGCCACGGCTTTTGCCTCCGGCGCGCGGGCAACCCAAACGGATCGCCAGATGATTGGGGAAATGTTCGCTGCCGTCGGCACCGCGATCGAAGTGCCTGAGGAGCAGATCGACGTTGTCACGGCCCTGGCCGGAAGTGGACCTGCATTTGTTTATTCCATTATCGAGGCGCTTGCCTCCGGTGCGATAAGCCAAGGGCTCAATGCCGATGCCGCCTTGAAGTTGTCCGCGCAAATGACGCTCGGCGCGGCGGAGCTGGCGCTGACCAGCGGCACGTCGCCGAAGCAATTGATCGAAATGGTAGTGACTCCCGGCGGCACGACCGCGGCAGGGTTGCGTGTAATGGAAGAGCGAAAAGCAAGCGAAGCGATCGCAGCCGCAGTCCACGCTGCGACAGAGCGAGCGCGTGAAATGGCACGCGAGAGCTCCGGTTAAGTCCTCGAGGTTTCGCTTCTAAGATGCGCCCTGCGCAGTCGGTTCCTGCTCTCGCGGTAAAAACCCCGCCTTGGTCGCTCCATAACTTCCCCGAGATTACGTTCCCAGCTTAGCGGCAGGTGTAGGATCAAACTTACCGTTCCCTCCGGACCCAGCATCGGCTATCGAGACTGGAAGTTAAACTCTCAGTGAGCCGCGAAAGCCCCTGCCGCTATAGTAAGAGTCGGCCCCGTTGTGCCCGATAAAGACGCGCCCGTAGCGGCGGTCACCATAGAGCGCGCCCCCAAGCCTTCGGATCTCGGCTGGCGTCCTTATCCAGCTTGACCTCTTTGTGTCGAATTCACCCAGCTTTTGCAGTTCGAAGTATTGTTCCTCCGTGAGAAGCTCCACCCCCATGGCCGCGGCCATGCCGAGCGCGCTGCCTTTCGGCTTATGCTCTTTTCTGGCCGCCAGCGCCTCATCGTCGTAACAAAGACTTACCCGGCCTTGCGGGGTTTGCAGCGCGCAATCGAAGAAAATGTATTCGCCCGTTTTCTTGTCATAACTAACGACGTCTGGTTCCCCGCCAGTCCTCTCCATCTCGCTAAGCGACCAGAGTTTGTCGGCCTTGGCCTCCAGCCGGGTTTGGACTTTTGCCCAATCGAGCCCTGCATGACGGCTCATGTTTTTGTCAAAACGAGCCTTTAAGGCCTTGAGCAACTCTTTGCCTTGCCCGGATGACAATTTCCTTTTACCGCTCCCAGTCGTCATCATCTAACGAGACACAAGATCAGCGATAGCGCGAGTGAGAAATTGCGTCGGCATCCTCTCTCATCCACGCATAAGAACGGTTAGCTGCATTGCCTGGTTAGGCCTATTGGCGTGACTTGCTCTCAAGTTCTGCAATACGTTTCTCTACCGCTGCGTGTCAAATCGGGCGCAGCGACACTGGCGAAACTTGGGAGCATCGTCGTGTGCGTGAGCACAGTCATTAGCCCTAACGAGACATAAGCTCAGCCACGGCTCAGGGGGGCGCAAGCGGCAGCTGCCAACGGTACACTAGCTAGGTTGGACATAAAAAAACGACGCCGTCTGAGCCGTTGGCTGCAGCGCTTGGTTAGGTCTTTGTGGCTGCTCACCAATGTCCGAACCAGTTCGTAATGTCGAAGTATACCGTCGTTTCATGCCCGTGCGCATCGGCTAGAGTAACTGCGTCGCAAATGCGGCGATGGGTATCGTGGATAAGCCGCTGCTGCTTCCACCGGTAGCCCGGCAAGTTCTTCGCGATCCATGAATGTTCGGCGCGCACGCCCTCTATTTCGCTGCGCACGCTGCGAAATGTGATCACGCGCTGCTTAGCGAGATCGCGGATCACGTGTGGCTGCTGCTGTGACGGACTGGCGTGCTGTTGCGCCATAACCGAAGACACGCCGCCTACCGGTGAAAAGCATGCGCCGAGAATGACGATCGTGCGTGTGAATGGAGCTTTCGAGATAGATTTCATGGGCCTAACGAGACTCAAGCTCAGCCACGGCTCAGGGGGGCGCAAGTGGCAACATCCATCGGCACACTAGCCACGTTTGACATGAAAAAAACAACGCCGTCTGAGCCGTTGGCTGCAGCGCCTGGTTAGACGGTTCGTGGCGCAACACACGTTTTCTCCCACTTCTCGCGCATCGTGCCGAGGCCAGACAATAGGTCACTCAAACGGATGGAACCATAGCCACGCGTCTTGAGGATGTGCCATCGATTCACTGCGGAATAGCTGTGACCAACTACCGCGCTCCATGGAATCACGCGACGGCCTCGCCATGGTGCAAACGCGTAGATGTAATCGTCGTCGAACTCGACGCGAACGAAATGAACCTCCACGAAAAGGTACAGGCCCACGAGAGAGAGTGTGCCGCCAACGCATGCCGCCAAAATGCGCTGTTCCGGGAACGCGTTGAGTGCCGCGTATGCGATGAACAGAGCGAGCGCTAGAAAGAACCATCCAGCGATCTTCGCGGGCAGCCGATACTCTACGACATGTCGGCCGTTGCGAACCCTCGCTGCTGGAACTACGCGAGTGGCGAGCCACGACATGAGCAGCGTGGCTAAGATGCCGCCAATGACGCCGCTGGGCACACTAGATGGACTCACCGTCTAACGAGAACAAGCTCAGCCACACCTGCCGGGAGCGAGCATTGCCACGAGTTTAGTGTTTGAAGTCATCTCAAAGCAAGAAAACAAGCCGGGCAGGTGTTGGCTGCAGCGCCTGGTTAGATGGCCTCCTTCACCTTTCAAGGAAACCGAGACCTGGTCAACGGTGCAACGGGCGCGGAAGGTCTCCATGGGGCGGCTCCAGCCCCGGGATCGTTGGGGGATGGCAGTCGGATTGCGCCCGGCGGCGGCCGTCCCGTGCCGTGCATTGTGAACGCGACTGGGATATCAACTTCCCTCCACGTGTGCGGTCTCCAACGCCAGTGACGAAGAGAGGTGACCGCAGCATCGTCTAAGCCTGCATAGCCAGTAGACCTGAGGGCAATCACTTGAATGGGAATACCAGTCTTCGGGTCTATAACCACGTGAAACAATCCGTCGCCTTCATGACGTTGCCGTCGTTCATCAAAAGGATACTCTGGAGCAGTGGCTGTGATGCGATCACTGAAGTTCCAAGGCGCTCGCAGACCGCGATATTGGTTTGCCGTGCGGCGGACACCGTTAACGTCTACGGCGGTGCCTCCAGTGGCGGCCTGATAGGCGCTGCTACTCCTCTGAGCGAATGAATGGATGCTCGCGAAAACGCAAAACCAAAAGACGAGGACTTGAGTAGCTAAACGCGAAGACATCTAACGAGACACAAGCTCAGCCACGGCTCAGGGGAGCGCAAGTGGCAACATCCATCGACACACTAGCTAAGCTCGACATGAAAGGAAAGTGCCACACCGGCTCGGTGCGCCGTCTGATGAGCCTGCCCTGAGCGAAGTCGAATGGGTTGGCTGCAGCGCCTGGTTAGAAGACGTGATACCCGGAGACTTCCCAGTGTCCTGACTCCTTGGTTAGTGTAACCACCTCGATACCGTGAGCCTTGCGCGCGAATACCGTCTCGTAATCGAGGAATTCGTATGCGCCATCGGGGCCGCCAACTATGGTCTTCGAGAAGCGCGCGCGGCTCAGAGAACGCGAGCGAACGCTCCCCAGCGGCTCGCGACGGGTGCGCAGGTAGCTCACAACCCGCTCTTCGCCACTTGCACCGCCCCGTCGAACGCGCCGAGCGAGCTGTTCGTAGGCGGAGTGGTAGGAACCGGCATCAGTCTTTGCCAGGAATGCTGTCGCAGCCTCGGCCGCGGCGGGGTCGGGCTTTACGACCCGGTCTTTCGTCGGGGGCAGTTTGGCGAATGCGCTTGCGCACACGCAAAGGAGATAAAATGCGGTTGACGTGATGATATTGGTTTTCATCTTCTAACGAGACACAAGTTCAGCCACGGCTCAGGGGAGCGCAAGTGGCGGCTTCAATCAGGACACTAGCTCGGCTGGCCATGATAAGAACAACGCCGTCTTACCTCCAAACGACAGTCAACATGTGAGCCTGCCCTGAGCGAAGCCGAATGGGTTGGCTGCAGCGCCTGGTTAGGCCGGTTGCGTCGCACGCCAGCGATCGTACACCACTCGCTCATCAATAACAATGCAGTACAGTCCGCTCCAAGACTGCTGCCAACGCCAGCCTCTGGCCGTGCCGGGCTGATGCGGCTCGATGTAATCTGTAGCCCGGACTGGGTCGAGTGGCTCCGTGGAGTGCGGCCCGACGTGGAGATGCTGTAGCTGTGAAGCGACCTCGGAATGGGCAAGGCTCGAGATATGGCTCAAGCTCCACGGTGAGGATACCATGCTGAATGCGCGGTGCGTGTGGGGGAATCTTCCATAGGCTCGCGATGGCGGTATAACAGCACGAGTCACAATAAGCATACACTGAATCGTTAAGCCGCTGTGGATGAGGTAATAGCCAAACGCTTGCGAACACTTATCGCATGTTCCCGGGCTTTGCTCGCGCGCCATGCTCTGTAGGCCTAACGAGACGCAAGCTCAGCCACGGCTCAGGCGAACGCAAGTGGCAACGCTCTGTGGCACACTAGCTACGGTTGACATAAAAGAACACCGCCGTCTGAGCCGTTGGCTGCAGCGCCTGGTTAGGTCTTTTGATGCTCCGACACCTTTATGATTGCGGCGATCGTATTCCAATTGCGGGTCGTCGCTCGCATTCCGAAGAGTGCATCAATGGCGCCCAGATAAGTGATAGCTTTCATTTGGCGTCGGTATAGCCCGAACACAAAGCGATCTCGCATCCCGATGATCCTTAAACCCCACTCTCCTTCCGCCGGAAGTGTGATGGGGAGGGCAGGCGTCCGCCGTGGTCGTCGAGCGAGGATGCTCACAAAGCGAACAATATCAGACGTGACTGGCGCTTCTTCTGCGAACGGATTCAGGGCTCCGACCCTGATGAGGTCGCGTCCCTCGCAAATCATGACGTCCGCTTCAAATGGCAAGCTGCGGAGTAAATCGCCGCGAAGCTTCGCATGGCTGGTCGGTTTCCGAATCACGAAGGTTCCCGCCGCGCCGATGTTAATCATGTCGTAACAGTCCAGTTTTTCGGCCAGGAGGGTGGGGCGAAAAGTCTTGAAACCACCAACGTTGCAGCCTCTCAAGAATACTACCAGTGCCATCGCGTGCGAGACCTAACGAGACACAAGCTCAGCCACGGCTCACGAGAGCGCAAGTGGCAACGTCCATCGGCACACTAGCCAGGCTGGACATAAAAGAACAACGCCGTCTGAGCCGTTGGCTGCAGCGCCTGGTTAGGCCTTCAGTATGGCAGCAACTGGGATGTGGCTCGTCCTAATCTCGCGAAGGTCAAGCTTGCGACTTGCATGGTCGATATCGATGCCAACCAGCGTTCCCGCAGCGTCGTAGTCTAATACCACGCCCGGTGAAACTTCTTGGCTCTCGACGCTAGGCCGGGAGGAAAAGTCTATATAAAGTGAGTCGGTGTCGGGGTAGTAATCGAGTTTCATGGGCGGAATCTCCGATCCAGGAATGCGTTGTGTATCGTCAGCTTATCAGATAGCGTGATGACTCGCAAGAAGCGACCGCCCAGCTCTGGCACTGCAGCCCAGAAGCGGAACCGATCGTCTTCTTGCGGCTCGAGTCGAATCGGGGACTCGATGACGCGGATGCACATCTCGCGTGTGCGATACGGCCGCTCGCGCAAAATGCGGTTCTCAAAGTACGGCGTGAACGCGTAATCAGGCACGGCTGCACGCTAGCAGGCGTGCCCCTCGCCGCAACGCGCGGCAAAGGCCTAACGAGACACAAGCTCAGCCACGGCTCAGGGGAACGCAGGTGGCTGCTCCAGTGGCACACTAGCTACGCTGGACATCAAAAAAACAACGCCTCTGAGCCGTTGGCTGCAGCGCCTGGTTAGACGATGGGCGTGCCACCTCTATGCGTGTCATTGAATGTTCTCCCAGCCACGCTCCTGTGCGTCGCGCCGCGTCTCTGCAAGCATCGCGGCCACAATCGGCTGAAGCTCATCTTTTGGCGTGGTCCAATGGCGCTGCTCCTGAAACCAGTCGCATAAGCGATCATACGACATCAACTCGCCGAGTTGGCGCAGCTCGGTGTCGAGCGGTTCGCCATACACCGACAGATGGTGAACCATTATGTCGGTAATAGGATGATCGCCTGGCTTACCGTTTGGCATAGTCGTCTAACGAGACACAAGCTCAGCCACGGCTTAGGGGAGCGCAAGTGGCTGCTCTTGAAAGCACACTAGCTACGCTGGACATGAAAAAACACCGCCGTCTGAGCCGTTGGCTGCAGCGCCTGGTTAGGCCTCGGTGCCGCAACTTGACGAGTATCTTGTGTATTCGACTCTGCGTCCCTGGGCTTCCAAAATCAGCTTTTTGTCTGTGCATGACACGATCGTGTAGGTGGCCGTCTCTGTCCCGTCGTCTCCTGAGTAGGTGAGCGAAAGCTTGTTGCCTTCGATGCGCCAAGGGCCTTTGACAGTCTCGACGTCGTCCTCATAACGTTTGACGCCCCACGTGCCGTCCGCGTGGTAAACGTCAAACTTACGAGGACCAAGCCAGCAGCCGACGATAACCTTAGAGTAATCGGGCGGCTGTGATCCGCTAAACGGGCGAATAACACCGAACGAGAGCAGCGTGACTGCTACAAAGGAGAACGTCAGATGACGCATGTTGAAGGCCTAACGAGACACAAGCTCAGCCACGGCTCAGGGGAGCGCAAGTGGCAACATCCATCGGCACACTAGCTAGGCGGGACATGAAAAGAACGACGCCGTCTGAGCCGTTGGCTGCAGCGCCTGGTTAGGCCTATCTGTAGTGAGACAACAGTAACACCTTCCCATCGGACTTCCGGATTTTGAGGATGGTTGCTCCTCCGAGAGCACCGCGTGGAACTGAGCCCTGAACCGTCCAGACGCCGCGCTCGAGTGAGGCGTGGTATGGTCTCTCCCGCGCGATGTGCTCGGCTCCGTAAATCGGCGACCACAGCTTGACTGCAACCGCGATCGCTGCCGCCGCTGTGCGAATGGGACCTTGGTTTGGCCATGAGTGCGGCGTCACTGACGCTGCGGCAGTGCCAGCGAACGACAACAAGGTAGCGAAACTAATGGCTGCGACTCGCAATATGCGCTGCATAGGCCTAACGAGACACAAGCTCAGCCACGGCTCAGGAGAGCGCAAATGGCAACGCTCTGTGGAACACTAGCTACGCTAGACATTTAAAAAGACACCGCCGTCTTACGTCCAAACGACAGTCAAAATGTGAGCCTGCCCTGAGCAAAGTCGAATGGGTTGGCTGCAGCGCCTGGTTAGGCCTTCGCGATCTCGACGTACTCTGCACTCGATAATGGCTGTGGCACAGGCAGCCCGGAGGACTCCATCTCCTCGATGTGGAACTCGATAGCTTCACGGATAAGTCGAAGCGCTTCTTCGCGCGTCTCTGCCGCTGCGACGCAACCCGGGAGGTCCGGCACGTAAGCTCCGTAGCTCGTGGGGCCGCGCTCAAGGACAATAGCGTATCGCATGTGAATCAGTGCTTCAGGCCAGCTTGCTTGAGGATACTGTTCAGAGTTCCGCGTGGAATGTCAACGTTTGGGTGGCCGGCAATCGTGACGATACCGCGCTTCTGACGATGTTTGAAGTGGCGATGGCTGCCGCGCGTGCGATCTAGGAACCAGCCATCGCGCTCAATGAGCTTGATCGCTTCGCGGACCTTCATGCGCGTGCATACAGTCGGTTGTTCGCGCGGTCAACGCTGCTTTAGGCCTAACGAGACACAAGCTCAGCCACGGCTCAGGGGAGCGCAAGTGGCAACACTCTGTGGCACACTCGCCACGCTGGACATAAAAGAACAACGCCGTCTGAGCCGTTGGCTGCAGCGCCTGGTTAGGTCTTTGGGTGTTCAGCTGGAGTGAGCGTCTGGAAGCAAGTGTATAGCGCCGTGCGAATAATCTCCAGCTGACGATTGGCTTCTTTGGCCTTGCTGCCCCACCGTGCGGCGTCGAGAGAGAAGTCATTTAAACTGCCCATGCCGCCGAATAAAGTGCGCTTGAAATAGTCGTATTGTTGAGCCGAGAGAGCCTGCTCGCCAGCGATAAGAGCAGCCGCGGTAGTAGTGGTCGCCCACCAGCCCGTGGCAACCGGATCGGCCTCGCGTGACTCGGCCGCCGGCGCATACTCCTGTCCGTTCCAGACGCGATCGCCGGCACGATGACTACTGGCAAACGGCTGAAGAACTTCCGCGACCTGGCCGAGCAGATCGGCTAATTGAGACACGCTATTGCGCATGAGACCTAACGAGACACAAGCTCAGCCACGGCTCAGGGCAGCGCAAGTGGCAACATCCATCGGCACACTAGCTGCGCTGGACATGAAGAAAACAACGCCGTCTGAGCCGTTGGCTGCAGCGCCTGGTTAGGTCTCATAGCTGGGTGATGTTCGGAGAATCGACGTCAGCGTCGGGTCTGGCCGTGACTCGCCGAGGAAACCTTTCCACCAGAGCGCGCCGGAGCAACCGGTCCGTCTGCCGGAATGCAGGAGTGACCCGAAAGTCTCCTGAATGAAGTGTGATAATGATCTCGCCAGCGAGTACGTCACCACTCATGTAAACCTGTAGCGGCTTTTGGTATGCTACAAAAGCGGCAGGATCGCGCATGTCGTCAGTCTCCCTGAACAATCCCGCTTGAGCCGCCACAGCAGCCATGACTGCCTCTATCTTCGGTATGTCTCGCCGTCCAGTTCCTGCAATCCGGTAGTGCTGCAAGCCTTGAGCGCAGGATGTGAACAGAGCACCTGCTGCGACTAAGATGGCGACACGGGGAAGAGCGTGCATAAGACCTAACGAGACAAAGCTCAGCCACCGCTGGCGAGAGCGACCTTTGCTACAGAGTTAGTTATTGAAGTCATCTGAAAACTAGACATCGGAACGGCCAGCGGTTGGCTGCAGCGCTTGGTTAGGTCTCATTGATCGAATCCCGGCAACCCGATGCGAGCTAGCTGCTGTTTGGCGAGTGCTTTCAAAGTGTCTGAGTAGTTCGAATGTCCAAGATACTCCCGGCTTCAGAATCTTTTCTTTCGCAGTGTGCCATACAGTATCGTTGCGCGCTGCGTCTAGAAAATCGTGGCCCGCCCAAGTCAGATTATGAATGTGCGAGTGCCGCGGTGCGAGTTTTGCGCGGAAAGGGAAGACAAAAGGGCGGCAGCGCGGAAGGCAGAAGCTGGCTGTGCGGCGCGCGCCCCGTGAGGAATCGGGGCGGTGAGTTGGCGCACGACGCAGTTATCGGTCGCGAAGTCACCAGTATCCGGCGGAGGAATAGCTGGAGACCCTTCTACTCCGGTACGCGTCGCTCACGATGACAAGGAGGCATGAGGATGTGAGCACGACGATGATTTGCACGCACGTGCTAAGCAGGCAGGGGTGCGCAGGCCGCTGGA
>JBKPQR010000006.1:0-32001 GCA_046734175.1 Verrucomicrobiota bacterium
CCGTCCGGAAACATATTTGGGATAAGCCCGTCCCTGACGTAATGGGCGAAGGTGCGCAGGATGTAGCCCGCTTCGAGACAACGGCCAGTCACGAGCGCGAGTCCTTCCAACGAAATCATAGTGTCGCGTCCCCAATCGGTGAACCAATGGTAGCCAGCGATGATGGTGCGCACTTCATCGCCGGCGGCGTGCGCGCGCGCAGCTTCTTCAGCGCGGCCTGCGGGAGTGATGATGAATTGGTCGCCGGCAAAGACCAGCTCCGCCGCAAAGCCGTGGCGCGCTTCCGGCAGCGCATCGTCCAGCATCTTGGCACGGCGTTCTGCCTCAGCGATGAGCGCGGCTGCGGGTGTGAGCACGTCGATGATGTCCCAGCTTTCCATCGAACCGATGAGCGAAGCTGAGTCGCGTCCCCGAAGATCAATGTGGAAAAAGCCAGGACTCCAGAGATCGCCCTCGTAGGTATAACCGCGGCTCTGTTCGATACGGTAAACGACCTGGTGAATGCTTTGCGGTGAAACGTTAAACTCTGCCTCGCAATCGGCCGCTTTCATCCGCAGTGGCGGCAGGCCGCTTTGGGCGGCGGCGATCTCGTAGCGGTGATCGATGGCGGTGATGCGATAAGGACCGCGCCGGCTCTTGTTCACAGGGGATTCATAATGACGAAAGCTGAAGGCCGGTCGCAGGTCGAGGCGCGGGCGCTGTTCTCCGCTCAAAATGCGATAGATGACATGGACCGTGTTCTGGCCGTGCAGGAGAAGCACGCGTTTCTCGAGCACCAGATCGCGCACTCGGTAAGTCCAGACAGGAAGGCCATTTTCCAAGCGAAATTCGTGCAGGTAATCAGCAGCGCCCAGGTCGAGCTGACCGCCGGCGCGTTCTTCGCCACCGAGCGAGATGGTTTCATCATCATCAAAACGCAAGTGCTCGGAGACGTGACTCCACATGACCATGCGGCCATGCGGCGCAGGCAAAGCGGCAATGAGCAACCCATGGTAGCGCCGCGTGATCGCGCCCGAAAGTGTGCCGGAAGCAAAGCCGCCGAGGCCATTAGTGACGAGCCATTCGCGAGAAAGCAGCAGATCACGCGAATGACTCGCCTTATCCCAGGGTAACGAGCGATTGGTGAAAATGATCACAAGGCGCGCGCGAATGCTTCAGCGCTTCTTTGGGTTCTTGCGCGGCCTCGTTCGCGGGCGTGGCCGGAAGGCGACGGCAGCATATGCGGGCACGAGCCACCCGGCGTCCGGTACAATGTCCACACGACCCGGTCCACCGTATTGCGGCGAATCGCTCGTCCAGATGAGTTCCCATTCCTTTTCCAGCGGCGGAGCAAGGAGCGGCTCTGATGCTGGCCGCAATTCAGAGCGGCAACCGAGGTTGACCACGAGCAAGCGATCATCGTCTGCTTCGCCAAAGAATCGCAGAACAAAGCAATCCCGGCTCAAGACCGCGCCATCGACACCACCGCGAATCTGAAGGCGGAAACGGGAATCTTCGCGTCGCAGCTTGAGGAGATCGCGATGAAGCCTTACCCAGACGCTGTTTCGCTCCCGCTCATTCCAATCGAGCTTGCTCTGCTCGAATGTGCGCGCGTCATGCGGCGCCGGCAATAGCCGCTGCGTTTCCTCGGAAGCAGCGGAAGGAAATTGCGCGAGAAACTTAAAGCGGCCTGCGCGCACCGCCTCCTTCAATTTTTCATCACCGACGTCGGCAAAGTAGCAGAAAGGAGTCAGGGCGCCGAACTCCTCACCTTGAAAGAGGAGCGGAGTCCATGGGCCCAGCAGGAGGAGCGCGGTCATGGCGCGATAGGCGCCGGGCGAAGTGAGCGCACGCACCCGATCGCCCGTGGCAGAATTTGAGACTTGGTCGTGGTTCTCCAGAAACGTGACGAAGACCTGCGGCGGCAGATCCAGCCCGGGATAGCCGCGCGGCGCTTCCTGCCATTGGTAAAACTGCCCTTGAAACATATAGCCGTATTTCGCGGCGGAGATAAATTCCTGCGGACTGCCCCGGTAATCGCTCAGGTACGCTTCGTTGCGCCCCGTTAGCGCGACCATGGCGCTGTGGTGCCAGTCATCATTCCACAGCGCGTCCAGATCGTCGCCGCCCTGGTTGTGCGGTCTAACGAGCTTCGTTTCCTGGGTTTCGTTCTCCGCGATGAGGATAATCGAGCGCTCGCCTCCTGCCTGCCGTGCTGCGCGACCCACGGCCCCTACAATGTATTCAGTGGAACGATCGTGTATGCTTTGCGTGGCATCGAAACGAAAACCGTCGAAATGAAACTCCTCGATCCAATAGCGCCCATTGGTGATGAAAAACTCACGCACCGGTGCAGAGTTTGGCCCGTCGAAATTGATGGCGTCGCCCCATTCATTGTCACCAGCACGATTCAGGTAATCGTCTGAATACTGGCCGAGGTAATTGCCGTCCGGTCCGAAGTGATTGTAAACAACATCGAGTATCACGCCGAGGCCGAGCGCATGCGCGTGATCGACGAAAGCGCGCAGATCATCCGGCGTCCCGTAAAGGCGAGTCGGGGCAAAGAGATCCACGCCATCGTAGCCCCAGCCGAAGCGGCCGGGAAAATCCGCGATCGGCATCATCTCGAGCACGGTGATGCCGGTCTCTTTGAGTGTGGCCAGCTTCTCCATCGCGGCCCGCCATGTGCCTTCGGGAGTGAACGTGCCAACGTGGAATTCGTAGAGGATTTGTCCCGGCAATCGTACTCCTCGCCACTCTGCATCGTTCCAGGCGAATGAAGCCGGATCGACCACGCACGATGCGCCGTGCGGCCCATCCGGCTGAAAGCGTGACGCCGGGTCGGGAAAGACATCGCCATCGTCAATCCGGAACTTGTAGCGCGCTCCCGCGCCGCAGCTCGCCGCTCCGGAAAAGTAACCGTTCCCTTCCGCCACCAGCTCTTCTTCCTGGTCCTGCTCCGAACCGGAGATCACAAGACTGATTTTTCGCGCCTTGGGCGCCCAGACGCGAAAATGCGTTTGATTCCGCCCGATCAGCTCCGCGCCGATGGGATAGCGCCTTTGCCTCATCTTGCTTTCTCGACTCGTTGAGGTGGGCCCGTGGTGCACAGTGTCGCTTCACCGCTCCGGGACGCAGCGTTTAGCGCAGCGGCGTGTCTCTGGCCTCCGGCAATGTCTATGTCATTGAGCATGCGCTGATGGCGGCGAAGATGTCGCGACTGCGCAATAACACAACGACGGAATATTTCCCGAAGATCAACAAAAGTTATGGTGTCAGCATCCCTGCTCCGCCCAGGAGCGAGGCGCTGCGCATAAAAGTTTGCTTGTTCTCGCGCGAACATATTGAAATGCACGTATGAACGGCACCCCATCAAAGATCGAAATCATTGCGCCGCTGTCGCAGGCCATGGAGCTGACGAAGCGCATCCTCTTTCGTCCATTCAACATTGAAAAATGGCTTGTCATCGGCTTTGCCGCCTTTCTTGCGCACCTCGGCGGGAGCGGCCGCTTCAATTTCAATTTTCCTTCGAGCTGGCGGCATACGCGCTGGGCCGCGCCCAGCACATGGACGGACGATTTTTCCGGTCAAATTCCGGGCTGGGTCTCGCCACTGATGTTCGTGGGGGTGCCCCTAGGGATTGCCCTGGTTGTTTTGTGCGCCTGGATCGGCGCGCGTGGCCGTTTCATTTTCACCGATTGCGTGGTGCGCAATCGCGCCGCCATCGTGGCGCCATGGCACGAATATCGCAAAGAAGGCAACAGCCTGTTTGTCTTCACCCTCATCGTGGCGCTGGTGTTGCTGGCATTGTTCGGTCTTGGCATTCTGCCGCTGATTCTGCCGGGGCTTCTCCATGGCCGAAGCGCAGGTATCACTTTTAACCTCGGCTCGGTTTTTTGTATCGTGCTGCTGATCATTGCGGCGCTTTCGTGGTGGGTCATTTCACAATTCATGGTGCCGGTGATGTACCGGCAGCGTTGCAGCGCCTGGGCCGCATTTGAGCAGACACTTTCCCTGATCACGAGCCATGCCGCGGAAGTCATTCTCTTTATCCTCTTTCTCATCGTGATCTCGGTCGCCATCGCCATCGCTGTGCTTATGGCCGGTCTGCTCACATGTTGCGTTGGTTTGTGCCTCTTCTCATTGCCCTACATCGGCACCGTCATCCTGCTGCCGGTTGAGATTCTTTTGTTCGGTTACACACTTTTGTTTCTCCGTCAGTTCGGAGACAGGTTTGACGTTTGGGCCGCGCTGCAAGCACCGGCAGCGGAATCTGTCATTCCCCCATTGCAAACTCCTGCGACGGAGGTCCCGCCCGCAACGCCACCGCGTTCACCGTACGAACCGCCGCCGCCGCCGCCGCCGCAAACGTGAACGGAGCAAGAGCTTTCCCGAACCAGGCTGTGCCCGAATTCAGAATGCGCGGCCGCGCCATCTTCATTGCGGCCACTGTCGTTTCGATCGTCGCCGTACATTTTGCTGATCCGGTCGTCGTTGGTCCATGGCTGCCGTTCCGCACTTCCTGCGGAGCTGTCACGGGTCTGCCTTGTCTTTTATGCGGGATGACCCGGGCGCTGCACTTATTGCTCTGTGGCGATGTTGCCGGCGCCATTTACTTCAATTGGCTGAGCATCCCATTTCTGGCGGCTCTCATTTGCGCGGCCGGAATGTTCGCGCTCGAACTTTCAACCGGGCGGCAGATTGTTAATCTTCGCGCGCTCGCCCCCTTCACCGCGCGGCGGCTGACCATTTGTGTGGCGGCGGCTCTTGCTCTGTGGACGCTCAATGTCTATCTCGCCATCTCGCAGCACAAAAGCGAGCTCCTTAACCGCCACGGGCCGCTCTACCATTGGTTCGTCAAAGATTAGCCGTGATCACTCAGGAAAATCGAAAACAGGAATTTTAGCTGCTCTGCGATTGAGCTATGTCCTATGCGAGCGCTTACCTTTCTTGAATCCCCACGATCTTTAGCTTGCCGCCAACCTCCCGCAACGTTACCCGATTGCTGGAGTGCCCGGTCGCGCGCCGTTTTCCGCTCTGCACCGTATAGGAAATGGTGAAATCAGCTGCCACCGTATCCGCATCCACCGGCGCCAGTGTAACCGGGGCTAACAAGGTGTAGCGCCGGCGCGGCCATCGCCGCATGTAGCGAAGCGTGTCGCTGCGAACGAATTGCTCGTTAACCGCGCCATGCTCAAAGTAATCCACCGGGAACGAGAAGTAGCGTAGTTGCGGGGTGACGCTTTTACTTTCGCCGGCATGCAAAAAATCGCGGAGGAATTTCGTGACCCGCGCAACACTGAACTGCGGCGCCAATTGCGGCGAGTCCTGCGCTGGTGGCTGCGGCGATACAGCGGATACAGGAGAGGCTGTAGGAGTGGATGGGGCCGCAGCGGAACTTTCGACCGATGGGGTTGGCGTTGTTGCTGGTGGGACGGGGGTAATCTTTGCCTCTGGTGTTTTTGCCGGTGAAACGGGGGTGATCTTCGCCTCTGGTGTCTTCGCCGGCAAAACGCTCGCCGGCGGTCGTGTGGAAGGCGCCGGCGCGGTTGGAGGTTTACGAAGGTCAGATGGCGGCCCTGTTGGCGCCGGAGAGGGCGAGGGACGCACTGGCGCAGCGCTCGCCGACGCGTCGCGCACCGCTTGTGCATTTTCATCATCAAGCGCCTTGGCCGTCGCGCGGTCGATCAGTCCCGTGGCCGGTAAGCCATGTTGCTGCTGATAAGTTTTGAGCGCCGTGGTGAATGCCTCATTTTTTTCCCCATTAGCCGGCCCCGAGTAGAGCTTTTGCGCCCGCAGTTGCTCCTGCACCGCGCGTGTCAGCTCATCCGCAAATGCGGCATGGGCCAGGAGCAATGCAAGAAATAGCAGTGAAATGCGCACGAGGAAATTGTGAACAAGTCGATCCCGATGAAGCAAGCGTTAACGAGCACCGGCTCAGGTTGAGCAAATAAGGGTTTCAAGCGACGACGCGCCTCTATCACTTAGCCCAAAAGCAACGCGTTTGCCCTGAGCCGTCATTGCGGGAGACGTGCCACCATTCCCGATCGCGAGAGCAGTCCGCTTTACCTGCGGGCGGTGTGTGATTACGTGCATTTAAATCCGGCGCGGGCGCAGATGATCAAGCCAGAGGACCCTTTGCAGAGTTATCGCTGGAGCAGCTATCCCAGCTATATGGGCAGGAGGAGGTCGCGCCCAGAGTGGCTGCGGTGCGATCGGATGCTAGGCGAACATGGTTTTGTGAAAGAGACGCGGCGCTCTCGTCTGGAGCTGAGCCGGCGCTTGGAAGCGATGCGGCTGGAGAAGGCGGGAAAAAATGATGAGGAGGCAATCCGCCGCGGCTGGATTTATGGGGCGGAGGATTTTCTGGCGCGCTTGCTTGACCGCTTTGAGAAGGAACCGGGACCGAGCCATCGTGCGGCCGAACGCAATCGGACGGACGAGGAGATTGCTGAAAGGATGGTGAGGGCGGGGTTAAAGGAACTTGGGTGGGGAGAGTTAGAACTGCGGAGCAGACGCAAGGGTGATGCCGGAAAGGTAGCGCTCGCGCGGGAGTGCGAGAGAACACGTCTATGACGCTGAAGTGGGAGTAGGAAGGAGGGTAGGCTCTCTGCTTTAGCCCAAGCCGCTTTATAAGACGTTTCGTAACGGGATGCTTGAAGAGGCCGACCTGCTGGAGGTTCGGGAAGTTCAGATGGGCCCGTTGTGGAGCTGGCAGCGGCGTGGCGTGTGACAACAGCGGGACACGAAGCAGCAGTGTAATGCACACAGGGAAATTGTGAACAACTCAGTCCCGATGAGACAAGCGTTAACGAGCAACAACCTGCCAACAGCCGCGACTCACGGAGTCGTGTTCTGCCCAACTACCGTTTCGGAGCGAGCGCGAGGAGCCTTTGCTTCTGATCGCTGGGCAACGGGCTGCTTTGAATCCAGGCTGTCGCGACGGGCGCGTCTTTGCGCAGCCATTCGCTCGCGATGCGATCGAGCGAGCTATCACGAAGTTTCGCATCCGAAATAGTCATGGCCCACTGCGCGGCCGCGGCAGGGTTGTTCTTGACGATGTTGGTTGTGTAGGCGCTCGCGGCAATGTCGCGCGCCGTGCCTGTGAGGCCATTGATCCATTCACCCGCCGCCGCCAGATCGCTGCCGGCCCAGTAGTGCACCGCTTGCCGCAAACTATTCTCGCGCACATCGGCCGGAAGCGTTAATGCCCATTCACTCGCGCCTTTGGGGTCGCTCCATGCCATCTGCATCGTGAGCATGCTGGCACTTTGTTGACGGGCCTGTGGATCGGGCAATTCGCTCACCCATTGTTTGGCCCGGTCGGGATCGCGCCCGTAAATGTAGTTCGCGAGGTGGCTCGCCAGTTGGCGCCCATAGGGGTCGTTCAAGTGCGCCAGCGCATAGGCCTCAGCCGCGGCGTGATCCTTCGACCACCATCCGGTCACAGCCCCGTTCACCACATAATTTACTGCTTCGCCGTCGCCATGTAATTGCGCCCAGGCCAGTGCCGCTTGCGGATCGGCGCTGGCCCAGCTTTGCGCAATTGCCGATGCGGCATACTGGAAACGCCGAGTTGTGGGAATCGAGTCAAAAAACTTCGCGGCATCGGCGGGAGCGATTTGCGCCCACTTCGTCATGGCGGAGGCGAGAAAATTATTGCGCTGCCCGCTTCCCACCGTGCCCTCCGGCCATTCCTTGATTGCTTTCGCCAACGCCTGCGCCTGATTGACATCAGCGCTTTCGATGACGGCGGCAATGGCAGTATTTTTCGCATCCATCGATTTGAAGGCGATGGCGGCGCGCAAAGCCGCCTTGGGATCGATGTGAGCCCAGGCATTAAAAAACGTGCCGATCTTGGCCGCAGTCTGTTTATCATTGGGCAACTGGCGCAGTTGCGCCGCGAGCTCATCCAGCTTTTCCGGCGGCAGCGCTGAAAGCACGCCATACAATTCCTGAAACGGGACGGTGGTAATGTTACCTAACGAGACTTGAGCTTCTTCTCCATCAATGCGAAGCGCAGAACCACTCCTTGATTTGGATTTTGCCGAAAGTATCTCCTCGCTTCCTGAGGGGGTGTGGCCAGCAACGACCGGGCTATGGCCGGTGCGTCCTAACGAGAACCCGATGACTCCACCAGCTAAAAGACCCGCGAGCAGCATGATGGCGGGACGTGTCATTGCAGAATTACTCACCACTCACACTTCGGTCGCAGCCCAGAATTTCCGGAACGCCTCCGGCCAGCTCCGATCGATCACCGCCTGCCGCGCCTGCTGCGACATTTGCGCGCGCTTGCTGTTATCGGTGACCAGCTCGCGGATGGCGCGCGCCAGATCGTCCGCATCATGCGATTTGGTGATGATCCCGTTCACATTTTCTTCGACTAACTCCTTCGGCCCGCCGGTGTCGGAAACGATGACGGGAACGCCGGAAGCCTGAGCTTCGATAACAACGTTGCCGAAAGTATCAGTGGTGCTTGGGAAGACGAAGATGTCCGCCGAGGCATAGGCGGTGGCGAGGTCTGTGCCGCGCAGGTAACCGGTGAAGACAGCTTCCGGCAACGCATCGGTCAAGGTCTGGAGATATGGTCCTTCGCCGACGAGATACAGTTGCACAGGCAATCCTTCTCCGCGCAATCGACGATAAGCCTGCGCCAGCACATCGAGGTCTTTCTCTTTGGAAATACGGCCAACATAAAGCAGCCGCACGGCGCCGTTGCGCTCGCCAAACTTCCTCCAGAACCCAAGGTCGCGCCGTTCCGGCTTGAAAAGCGTGGTGTCGAGACCGCGCGGCAAAATCTTTAACTTCTCCGGCTTAAGTCCGCGCGCGATCCAGCTGCGCCGATATTCTTCCGAGTTCACGAAAATCGTATCGAGCTGTCCATAGAACCACTGCATGAAACGCCAGGCCACGCTCTCGAGAAAACTGTCGTCGGTGAGGATGCGCACGTATTGCGGAAAATCGGTGTGATAAATTCCACTCGTTTGCAGGTTCAGCATTTTGGCCGCAAGCAGCGCCGTCAGCCCGATCGGTCCCGGCGTGCTGATGATGATTTCACTGAATCCTTCGCGCTGGATGTAATCGAGCATGCGCAGAATGGGCGGGAAGCTGAGCTTTTGCAGTTCGTATTCGGGCAATTCGAATTCTCCAATGGGCGCGAAGTTCTTGATCGGGATATCGCTGATGTGAATTGCACTGCGCGAAGTGACGATGGTCAGGTCCGCCCCCGCGGCATGCGCGGCTGCGGTCATCTTGCGAATGGTAGTGGCCACGCCATTGACGTCTTCGAGCGTATCGGTGAACCAGGCACGTTTGTTGTTGCGCAACTCTTCCGGAATGGCGCCGGTTATTTCGCGAAAGATCTGGCGCAGCCATTTGCGCGAAGGCGCCTGGCTGTGAAAGGCGTAAATGTAGGGTGAAAGCAGCACGAGCAGCGGCGCGATCGCGCTTAGCGCCTGCATTCCTTCGACCAGATTACCTCCGCTCACTTGCTGCACGAATTTTTGAAAAAAGCGAAAGGCGAGCTGCTCGGAAGCAATGTTGGCCAGGAGAAACGTCCGCCGCTCCGGCTCTTCCACCGCATCGACTTCGTGCGCGATCTTTTCTTTCACCTCGGGTTGCGCGAAGTAGCGGGAAAGCTCGTTCCACAATGAAACATTAGCCGGCTTGGCCAGCTCGAAGATTTTTCCGGAAAGCACGCCTTGCGCGAGGAACGTCGCCTTTTCGCGCAGGGTGAATTGCGTCGGGTCGCGTCCTTCCATAAAACGCGAAAACATTTGTTCGAGCAATGCGCCGCCCGGTCCCAGTTTCTCATGGAACCGCTGTTGGAGAAAAGAAGAGAGCGTATTGTAGAATCCATGGGAGAGCGCGAGCGGCGTGCCGGCCTGTCCACGCGGCTCACAACGGCCCGCGCGCACGTGTTCGAGAAATTGCGCCGGCGTTTTTGCTTCTGGAGTTTCGGTAAAGGCGGAGGCGAAAAACATTCCCCCGTGATCATCGGAGCCGCCCACCAACACTTTCTTCCACGGCTCAGGATGGGTTGGCGCGAGATCGTGCCGGTTGGCGAACTGGTCAATCTTCGCCGGCGTCAGCTCGCCCAGGAGCTTGCGGGCAAGATGGCTTAGGAGCGAGTCGCGCAAGCCGTTGATCGTTTCAAAATGGCGGAAGAGCAGAATCAGGCGCTCAAGATGCGCTGCGGTCAGTTTGCCATTGACGCTGTAAAGAGGATGCGCCACGGCGTGGGCGATTTGCTGCTGAGCGAGGTAGCGTTGCAACTCAAAGACATTGCTGCGCCCGAGCCAAATCTCATCGTGCTGCGCTTCGGTGATTCCCCAGACGAGCAGGTGAATCTTGCACGTATCATGCGGAAAATAGGTCGTAACCTGCTCGCTGATAAAAGTCTGCGGTTGCTCAGCAATCGCCAGACAGCCCTCGATCGTGTCGTGATCGGTGATGGTGACAAAATCCATCCCGCGCGCCCGCAGTTGCTCGTAAAGCTCCAGCGGCTCGGTGCAACTGTCGGGAAAATCGAAGCGGCGGAAAAGCCAGTCTTCCGAACGGGCGCTGAACTTCGAGTGAATATGCAGATCACAACGGCTCATGTGGCGCTTCGTTGTTGTGCAATCCAATCGCGGTAGGTCGTGGGCTTGCGGGTGTGCGCGAATCGCTGCGCAATCGTGGTAATCTGCGCCTGGATTTTTGGCGCGGCGAAGTCCGGCGGGTGAATGCTCAGGCGCATCAGCTCGCGAGCTTCCGCTCCGCGGGCGAGCGCTGCGTTCCAAGCCAGGCTGGCAGTTTGCCGCCACGCCGTTCGCGTGCTGTAAACAAGCGAACGCGCGCTTTGCGGTTCTCCCGTTAGCAGATCGATGACACTGTTGAGCCGCGTGGTGTATTGCATGCCTGCGTCGGTTGCGGCCGCCTGCGCCTCCTGGCTGAGGAGCCAGGCCGGCGCGACGAAACCGATGGGCGACAAGTTAACTCCGCGAAATTCATCGCGTGCCATGGTGATGCGCCTGAGCGCCTCATCGTAATCCAGATCAAAAAACTCGCCTTCGCCCTGGGTGTAAACACGGGTGAGGAATTTCGCGCGAATGCCTTCATCACTGCCTCGCGGTCGCTCGTGAAAATAGCCGTGAATGACGATCTCGTGTCCGGCCTCTTCCAGCTCACGCAGCCACGAAACAAAAGGGGCATTTTCGACTGCCTTGCCGCGCCGATGATAATCGGGCACCACAAGAAGCGAGGTCACGGGAATGCCAAGAGTCCGGAGCTGTTCAAGAATCTCCGTTGATTGCGCCTGCGTCTCAGGCGCGACATCGTGCAGCGAGATGACGCACCAGCGCGCCGGGGCGGCGACGGCCGCCGAAAGCATCGGTAAGAAATCTGCCGTCACCGCGTCGGTCATGGGGAATTTTCTGCCGATGCCGTAAAACGAACAAGGCGAAAATGTTCATGCAACGGGCAGCCCTGTAGCGGCGCTCTATGAGCGCCGGCGCAGTGTAGCAGCTTCCGTCGGCGGTCAGAGACTGCCGCTACAGAAAGAATCGCGACAGGCATTCGACAAGATTGGAACGTTGCCGCAAACTCGCACGCCATGCCGCTGATCACGTTCGAAGGCGCTGAGGGGTGCGGTAAATCGACTCAAGTGCAGCGGCTCGCGGCGCGGCTGCAAAGTCTGGAGATTACTAATTCTGTTTTTCGCGAGCCTGGCGGCACCGCCATCGGCGAGGCGATCCGTCATTTGCTTCAGCACTCGGAGGAGAATGGCGCGATGAAACCCGAGACAGAGCTATTGTTGTTCGAGGCGAGTCGCAGCCAGCTCGTGCGCGAAAAGATTCAGCCGGCGTTGGCTCGTGGCGCATTCGTCATCTGCGACCGTTTCTGCGATTCGACCACAGTTTACCAGGGAGCAGCGCGCGCTCTCAATCCTGCCCTGGTCAAACTGCTGAATGATTTCGCCATTGCCGATTGCATTCCGGACGTGACCTTTGTCGTCGACATCGATCGCGCCACCGCGCGCGCTCGTCTCGGGCCTCGTAAAGTGCGCGACCGCATGGAAGAGGAGCCGGAAGAATTCCATCTTCGGGTCATCGAGGCGTATCGCGAGCTCGCTCAGCGCGAACCGCAACGCATTGCCTTGATCGATGGGCGCAAGACCATTAACGAAATCGAAGAGGAAATCTGGCGCACATTATCGACGCGCTTCCAACAAATCGGCAATCGACAACCTGCACTCTGAAATTTCACCGTGGCCTTTTCTCCAGACAAAGCACTCGACTATCTGCGGCGCGCGCACCAACAGCAGCGACTCGCTCACGCCTATTTGATTACCGGACCGGCGGGCAGCGGCAAGTCTGCTGTCGCGGCCGGACTTGCCGCCCATCTCAACGAGAGCACCCCCGCACAGGTACTCAGCGGGCGCGCACCGGAGATTTTCATAACCGAACCGGCATCGCGTTCTCGGCGCATCGTCGTCGAGCAAATCCGCTCGCTCGAGCGTGCGCTTCAACTGCGCGCCGAAGCCGGGCGAAAGAAGATTGCGATTATCCGCGATGCTGACCGGATGCAATCACAAGCGGCGAACGCTTTTCTCAAAACGCTCGAGGAACCGCCCGAGAATTCATTACTCCTTCTGCTTACTACTTTGCCCGAGGCATTGCCGGAGACAATCGTCTCACGCTGCCTCAGTCTGCCGCTGCAGATTCCTTCGGAGACGGAACGCTCGCCGCAAGAAAAGGAGCTGCTGCGCCTGCTTTGCCACGCCGCCGAGGGAAATGCTGCGGGCGTGGAGCGCGCATATCGGATCAGCCAGGGAATTCATCGTCTGCTCGATTCGATGCGCGAACAAATAAGAGAGGAGCACGCCGCCGCGCTCCAGAGCGAAGAACAGCGCTACCGCCAGACGACGGACGGGGCGTGGCTCTCGGAGCGCGAAGATTACTACAAGGCAATCACTGAGAGCGTTTATCGAGAACGCCGCAGCCGGTTGCTCGAGACGTTGTTTCTGTGGTGGGCTGACGTCCTGCGCGCGTGCGTCAATGTGGATGGTCGCGCCATTCCGGGATGCGAGAAGGCAACCACGAAAATCGCCGCGCAATTAAAGACGACCGATGTGCTTAAACGCATCCGCCACCTCGAGGAAATGCGCGACCAGCTCAACACCACCGCGCAGGAAGCCCTCGTGCTGGAGGTCGCATGCCTGCGTGTTTTTGCTTGAATGAGCAGCCCGTCGCCGAGCGCGAACGCTCCCGCGGCGAACTCTTTACGCTAATTTCCACGGCATCTTTCCACTTCGTTTCGTTTCGCTCAGGATGACGCTCGCCATGCCGCGCCGCCGCACACTTTCTGTCGCACTCATCGGAACAAAATTCATGGGCCGCGCCCACTCGAACGCGTGGCGTCAGGCTCCCCGGTTTTTCGAGCTCCCGGCAGATGTTCGCATGGCTGTGATTTGCGGACGCGATCCCGCTGCCACGCGCCATGCCGCGAGGCGGTACGCGTGGGAAAGCGCCAGCACAGACTGGAGCAGCGCTGTGCGCGATCCGCTCATCGATATAGTGGACATCTGCACCACTAACGATTTGCATGCGCAAATCGCGATCGCTGCGGCCCGCGCGGGCAAAGCTCTCCTATGTGAGAAACCCCTCGCGCGGGAGCTGCGCGAAGCAGAGCAGATGGTGGCGGCGGTGAAAGGCGCTCGCGTCGTCAACATGGTTTGCCACAACTACCGGCGGGTTCCCGCCATCGCCCTGGCAAAAGCGATGATCGTTCGTGGCGCGCTCGGTGACCGCATCTACCATTTCCGCGCCCGCTATGCTCAGGACTGGATCGCCGATGTTGACTTTCCGCTGGTCTGGCGCGTGCAAAAAAAGATTGCCGGCTCCGGCGCGCTCGGCGACATCGGCGCGCACATCATCGATCTCGCGCGTTTTCTCGTAGGTGAAATCGCCAATGTCTCCGCGGTTTGCCAGACCTTCATCAAACGGCGTCCGCTCCAGAATGGCCGCCGCAGCTTTGGCCGAGTCGATGTCGATGACGCCGTCTCCGTCGTCGGGACATTCCGCCGCGGCGCCATCTTAAATCTTGAAGCGACGCGGTTCGCCGAAGGCCGAAAAAATGCACTTACTTTCGAGATCAATGGCAGCCGCGGCTCACTCGTTTTCGACCTTGAAAACCTGAATCACCTTCGTTTCTATGACGCGACTGATCCGGAACAAACGCGCGGCTTTCGCGACATCATCGTCACCGAACCGACCCATCCTTACGTGAAGAGCTGGTGGCCGCCCGGTCACCTGCTCGGCTACGAACACTCCTTCGTCCACACCGTTGCCGATTTCGTCAGCGCGGTCGTCGCCAAAAAGCCGGCGGGACCGGACTTCGCCGACGCGCTAAAGACGCAGCGCATTCTCGAAGCTATCGCCCGAAGCGCCAGAACGTGCCAGATGGTCAAGATTAACTGAATCGCACCTACAATTACCGCTGGTTGTACTTCCAATCCATGGCCATGCGAATCCGGTCACGGCCGCTGGGATGATCGAAGAAAATGAATTCCTCCAGCCGTGCAGGTTCCATTTTGCGATACTTGCCGAGCTTCAAAGCTACCTGAGCCATCCCGTCAGGCTCGCGGGCGGCGTTGATCCCGAAAGCATCGGCCTCGCGTTCGATGTTGCGGCTGATTGTATTGGCGAGCGGAGTGAGAAGGAAGAAGTAGGTGGTAAAGATCAGGACGAGCAAGGGGAAACTGGCAGGATCAGCTATGCCGCTGATGCGCCAGCTAGTGCCGAACTTTTCCGTCAAACGATTGAAGGTGAAGTTTGCGAGAGCAAAGCCGAGCAAGATGAAGATGCCGAGCATCACATTGAGCTTGGCTCCATGATTCAAAACGTAATGTCCCATCTCGTGCGCCATGACTTCGCGGATTTCCGGGAGGGTGCATTGCTTAAGCAGGTTATCGTTAAGCGCGATCCGAGTCGTGCCGGCCAGACCGGCCACGTTGGCGCTGACGCGTTTGGTTTGTCGTGACTGGTCAACTACAAAGACTTGTTCTACCGGGATCTCGTTAGCTCGGGCGAGTGCGAGAATAGGATCGCGCACCTTCGGATCCGTGAGTGGTGTGTATTTATTGAAGAGCGGCTCGATAAAGACCGGCCCGGCCAGACTTAGGGCAGTGCTGAGAACAATGCCGGCCACTGCGCCCCACAACCACCAGCTCCGTCGTGTCCGCGCGAAGATGGAGTAGAGGATGGCGAGACAGATCGGCAGAAGAATGAGCGCAACAAGCAAGCCTTTGAGCTGATCTCCGAACCAGCCGCCGAAGGTTTGATTGGACATGCCGTAATGATGTTCCCGGATGAATCCTTCGTAATAGGCGAGGGGCAGACTGAGCGTCCATGTGATCAGTGCGAACGCGATACCATAGAGCGCCGCCAGCAATGGCCGCAGGAGCGTTACAGCTGCGGCCAGGTCGCGCACACGCGCTGACATTCCGGTGCGGAGCAAGAGGAGACAGACACCGGCATTGAGAAGGAAATTCCAAAGAATAAGCCAGTAACCGCCCTCGAAGTAAGCGTCCGACCTCGCTTTTTCGGCAGGCGGGACGGTGTCAAGCCAGGCGCGAGTGGCTTTCTCGGGATCGGTAATGCCAGAGGGGGTAGTGGCTGGAGTAGGAGCAGGGGACAAGTCGTGCTGCGCGACGGCAAGAGTGGGAAACGCAACACAGGCGAAAACAATCGTGCTTAGCAGAAGAGAGAGACGGGCCATAACTATCACCGTAGAAACATTTCCACCGTAAGCATAATCACGTCATGCTTCTCTTGTCGTGCATGAAGATGAGTGGTGCAGCTCGTGCCGTCTTTTGGAATGCGCTTCCGTTGCCTCGCTTCAACTTCGAAAGCGGTAAGCTGTGGCGCCAGCGATTTCGACGAGGAGCCGAGCACCTCTCATAGCTCAGAAGCCGTGGGGAAAAGACGCAATTTTTTTCATCGACCATTCATCTGGTTTCGCGTTTCTTTGCAATGGTGAAGCTGATTGTGGTTTTCATGTTTCTCTGTTCGCTGAGCGTGCTGGCGCAGGCTCCCTCTCCGGTGGACCCGGCGCTCTGCGGGCCGTACCCGAAGAATTACAAAGAGATTGTCTGGAATTGGCTACAGGGCATGCTCCTTGACGCTGATAGCGCCAAGATCGAGTGGCAGGGCGATCCCAAACCGGCTGACATGGGCAAGGATGGCGAGCATTCCTGCGGCTGGCTGGTGCAGTTTACGGTCAACTCGCGGAACCGGTTTGGCACCTACACCGGCAAACAATCACATGGCGCGCTCATTCGGGACAACCAGGTAATCAAAGGAATCGGGTTCGGTTATCGATGAGCTTCGAGCTGGAAGGAGCGAGGCGACATCGCGCGGTAAGCGGTTCCATTCTCCTGGCCGTCATCGTCATCGTAGTTATCGGCGGCATCCTCTTCTTTCTTTATTCCATGAGGCGAACAACGGAAGTGGAAGGGAAAGAGTTCGCGCGCGAAGTCATTGAGCGCTGCGCTTTTCAGCACGATGTGAAGTTCCTGCACTCAGTGGTGGCGGCAGATCGGCGCCTGGTAGTTCCTCCGGGAATGGATCAGCAGTTTATCGATACCTTGACCAAGCTCGGTCTTCCAGAGCGCAACTATAACATAACTGGTAACCTCCAATTCGAGAACTACTTCTTTTCACCACGCGGTGTCTTCAACGCGATACTTACGTTCCCGGATCGGCATGGCACCTTCTTTGTCAGTGTGGCCCGGCCGAGCGGCATCTGGCTGGTGCAAGACTACGGCGTGCTTTGGGAACGCCCGCCGGACTAAACTGCGGGTTGTTAGTGCAACGGCACCGCCCAGCTACCGATGCCAAGTGCGTTCATCACAATTTCAACCGAAAGCGCGGCCAGAATCATCCCCATGACGCGGACGAGAATGGATGCGCCGGTCTGGCCGATAATGCGCAGAATCACGCCGGAGAGAAGCAGAAGGACGTAGTTGAGGGCGAGGACGAATAGCAGGACGGCGGCGCTCTGGGCCTGCTCGGGTATGGTGTAAACGTCGTTATCGGTGCGGAGGATCACAGCCATGATGGCCCCAGGTCCAGCGATGGAAGGGACGGCCAGGGGGAAGACAGCCAGGTCGTGATGTTTCTCAGATGACGCACTCGCGTGATCGCCGGAACCAAAGAGCATTTGCAGCGAAAAAAGAAAAAGAATGATGCCCCCGGCTACCTTAAGGGAGAGAACGCGGATGCCCATGGCATCGAGCACAATTTGTCCGATCACCACGGCGAGAATAAGAATGACGGCGGCGTAAATGGACGCGCGCAAGGCCACCTGGCGGCGTTCTTTCACCGAGAGCGCCGCGGTCAGGCCGGCGAAGATGGCGAGCGTCCCCGGCGGATCAATCGTAGTCCAGAACATCACGAAATCTCGAATCAACTTTTCAACCATGGTGCCGCTTTTTATATCAGGAGCCGATCGAGCGCGTCCAGACACAACTGCGACCATGTCTCCAGAGTATCACGACGAGCGAGAAGCTCCTCCCGCGTGCGGAACTCGAGGTTCGTGATCATAGCTTCGCGTTTCTCGACCTTCGGCTCGTCCAGTTGAAAGAGGTGAACTACTCCGAGATGGACCTGGCCCACTTCTGTGCTGTCATCATTCAGTAAGGCAACAACCCGGTCATCGTAGGTAGTCTGGATTCGAATCTCTTCATTGACCTCGCGTTCTACTCCGGCGCGATACGCTTCTTCATCCCAGGCAAAAAGCGATTCGTCCATGTCGTTCATGTGACCGCCGATTCCGATTGAACCTTTGGCGACGAGCCGCTGCTCACCCGCCTTCTTGCCGCGCACGTAGTGCAGAACGCGGCCGGCATGCGCAATAATGGCGTAAGGTATAATCTGCTTATAGCCGGGGTCATGCTCGGCGGCGGCGCGGGGCACGAAGAAGTTGTTCCCGCGAGATAGAAGCGTGCCAAGATAACGCTCCGGCTCAAAGCTCAATCCCTGAAAGGCGCCTAGCTCATCGAAGAGGCTTCGTTTTACGACGAGAACGTTTTCTTCCGTCATGATCATCCCAGCTAATTCAGATAACGGCCACAAAGGTCCCGAAGAAAAGCCGATTTACTAAACGCGCAATGTTCATCTCAGGTCGGTCGATTGATAAGATCGCGCTAAAAGGAGTAGGTGAACCCGACCTGCGGTCCCAGTAAGTTCAAACTCGGGTTAGGATTAGTCTGGCCGGCATTAGACAAGTGCTGATAGAGCAGGCCGATCTGGCCACTTAGCCGCTCATTGAGCTTATAAGATATACCCGCGGCGGTCAGGATGTTAAAAGTGAAGTCCTGTCCCTGCGATCCGAAGTTATCGGCATTGCTATCGATAAAACCCAGGCCGAGACCGCCGGAGAAGTAAGGAGTGAAGCGGCTGCCGATTCGTCCGAAATTGTAGCGCAAACCCACATTCATGCCGAAGTAGTGGTTTTCCACGCCTCGAATGATTGGCTCAACTTCCGCGCTAAAATAGAGCTGGTTGTAGCCTCGCAAAAACCCTTCTCGCGCCGTCCAATCGCCCCACCGGATTCGTGCGGTGAGGAAGTTTGCGTTGATTTCATAGGAATGCGGATTGCCGAAAATGCCGAGGATGTAGGCGCTTTCGATCGCGAAATCGAAGCGTGCTGGCTGCTCCACCACTGTCGTTTGTTGATTCTCTTCGTCGCCGGCGAAGAGCGGACTCGCCATGGCGACGGTTGCGAGGATAATAGAAATCCGCTGAAGTCTCATCGCGCGGCAGACGATATGGTGGCTGGGGTTCTTTGCAACGGACGTGCTATGACGACCAGGCCGCCAGCTCATCCGGCAGATCGCTCCGCCAATCGCGCTCGGCGTCGACACGCAATCGTGTTGCATGCAGGGCGTGACGTTCGATGAGCAGCTCGCGGGCGAGCTCAGTCGTCCAGCCTGTCTCGATGAAACGCAGGTAAAAACCCTCGTCGGCGCCGTAAATCTTGTCGCCCACCAGCCGGTGCCCCAGAGAGGCGAGATGGACTCGAATCTGGTGAGTGCGTCCGGTCAGCGGTCGCGCTTTAATCAGACTGAACAGCTCACCGCGCGGCGTTCGCCGCCGGAAACGTCGAACGACTTCCAATTCGGTTATAGCCTCAGCACCGTGGGGGTGAATGCATTGTTTGAGGTAAATGGCTGAAGGCGCAACTTCCCCCTCTCGAATTAGCGGCGCGTTAACTACCGTCTGCTCCCATTCCGGCCAGCCATGCACGATCGCCATGTATTCCTTGAGAATGCGCCGGGTTTGCATGAGCAGCCCGAACTCGCGCGCGGCAGCGGGTTGCTTTGCGACCAAAACGATGCCGCTCGTCTCGCGATCGAGCCGGTTGATGATCGATAAGCGGGCGCCATTCACGATTTCGAATGCGAGCAGTTGGCGCAACTCTTCCCAGAGCGTGGCCGGGGCGTTCGGTTTAGTTGGATGCACCAGAAGGAGCGCTGGCTTATCCACGACGATGTAATCAGTGGTCTCATCGATGATTTTAAAGTCGCTCTGCGCAAAGCATCTCGGTCTTGTCATGAGACTTCCCCGGGTGCCTTTCTGGTCCCTATTGCGAATGTTGACGCGCACGTGAAAAACTCTTAGAAATTTGTAGGGCGGCGCCGAGGGAGCCGCCGCAAATACCGAGGGATATATAACATGAAAACAAAAGGCATATTTTCGTGCACAGCAGTAGCGGTGATACTCTCTTCGGCTGCGTTTGTCATCGCATCACCGAAGCATCCTCCGCGTCCGCATGTCCCGAAGACCGGCGCCCACCACAAAACGGCATTCGGGACGAACAGTGGCCGGCAGGGAAATCTTGCGCGGACGGGCCGCGCCGCGTTTGGGGACAACGAGCTCGGGCAGGACAACAGCCAATCCGACGCGACGCCGACCCCGACGCCAACCCCGGATTCCAGCGTTTCGCCGACGCCCCCGAGTTAGCGCCCGCAATTGATAGGGACTGTTCTTAAAGCCCGCGGCATCGCGTTGCGCTTCGATCTCACCTATTGAGAAAAACGGTGAGCCTCGCATGCTTACGTTTCATCCCTCGTGTGGCGGCAAGCGCCAATGTCATGATGCTCCGATTTTGCCCGATTGCGCATGAGAGGAACATCGTTGGCTTCTGCGAAGTGACTGATTTTGATGTTTGGCAGCTCGAAGCCGGCAACTCGCTGCCATTGTTGCTGGCCCGGCGCACAGTCTCAAGTACAGCTACTCCTCCAATGATGGTTTGTATGGTTTTTATAGACAACCGACTCTGAAAAGTGGGATGATCAAGCCGGCCCCGAGGGACGGGTCGAGCGGCGGGATGCCAACGCGTCCCGCCGCTTTAGGTTCAAGGGTCGTGCCTGCCCATCTTCGGAATGCCGGAGTGGTGCCGCCGGTGTTCGAGCCCGATCCAACCTACGTCCGGCTTTCGTCCGTGAGTTCGTCTTGCACCCGCACCTGCAGCGATGCACGGACAAGATTAGCCGACAAAGCGCACGACATTCCGTCGCGTCAGGTCGATGAAGAAGTTTTGCTCGCCCCGAACTTCACGTTCGGGAGATCACGCAAATCAGAGTTAGCCCGCTTCCATCCCCGGGAAGTGCCAATCCACTATCGATTTCGAACACGAAACGGATGAGACGAGTCAAATCAAGATATTATGAAAACAACCAAGTTAATTACAGCGGTCGCAGTCAGCGCAGGCTTGGCATTGAGCGTTGCAGCGCAAGCGGAGGAAAAAGAACACGAGGAACAAGAGATCAACAGCTCTGATGTTCCTGCCGCGGTGCAGAAAGCCGCTGAAAGCGAAGCGAAAGGCGGCAACATCGTTCGCTGGGAGAAGGAGGGGAAGAAGTACGAAGCCGTTATCGAAAACAACGGCAAGCAGACCGGCGTGGAATTCAATGCAAAAGGGAAGGTGCTAAGCCGGCATGACGAAAAGAAAGAGCATGCCGAGAAAAATGAGAAGGGGCAGGACTAAAGCATAAAGTCGGAGCAGGATTGCTCCTTACCTGATGGTCGCAGCGTTATGCGCTGCGGCCGCGTCGGGCAGGCATTAGCATCGTTGCCATTCGCTTGTACATGACGCGAGAACAACCGCGGTATTATTTTTCTAGTTCTGGGACAACGTTTGGCAGGCGTTCTGTTAGTCGTTGCCGCATTGGCAAGGTTTTGCGGAAGATCCGGATGCCGAGGGCGCAGTTTCAATCTGGCAGAAAACGGCATCGTGTTGCCATTCGTAATCTTGCCGGCTATTCGAAGACGACAGGTCAGGTGGCGATGCGAAAGCGCTCCATTAATTGCTCACGGACTTCGAGCGCGAGCTTCGGGTTCAAGCGCTTGAGCATTTTCTCTCGCTGCTCGGGATGCATGGCGGCGAATTCGCGCACGATTTTGTCGCGTGTTTTCCATTTGGCATATCGGCTCCAGCCCACGCCAATGGCAACCACCGCCGATACTGTCCAAACGGCGATGTCTCTTCCTTCGACCATGAGGAAAGTATAAACCAAGGAGAAGAAGTCAGAACGGAATTTTGCTGCGTAACGGCTTCCGGCGCCCGTGATGGACTACGAGGGGAACCTCTGATTTTGTCACGAGATCCGAAGGAAACCGGCGGATCGTTTGACCGGCTTTTCTCTGTCTTTCACAAGCCAAACCTTGTCACCGATGCTAGTCTGATAGATGGCGTTTCAGCTGGAATCTAATTACAAGCCGCGCGGTGACCAGGGGCAGGCCATTGCCAAGCTGACGAAGTCGATCGAGGCGGGGAACCGGCATCAGACGCTTCTCGGTGTCACGGGCTCCGGGAAAACCTTCACCGTCGCCAATGTGGTGCGAGAGATTGAGAAGCCGACTCTGGTCATCTCGCATAATAAGACGCTGGCGGCGCAGCTTTACTCCGAGTTCAAGCAGTTCTTTCCAAAGAACGCGGTCGAGTATTTCGTAAGCTACTTCGACTACTACCAGCCCGAGGCCTATATCCCGAGGTCTGATACTTACATCGAGAAAGATTCTTCAATTAATGAAGAAATCGAGCGGCTTCGGCTCTCAGCTACCAGCGCATTGCTGAGCCGGCGCGATGTTATCGTAGTCGCAAGTGTGTCGTGTATCTACGGCATTACTTCGCCGGAAGACTACGAACGGATGTTGCTGACGGTGAAACGCGGGCAGCATACTTCGCGTGAAGCTGTGCTTGGACGGCTGGTTGACATGCTTTACGAGCGCAATGACATGAACTTTTCCCGCGGCCGCTTTCGCGTGCGCGGTGATGTCGTTGAGGTTTACCCCGCTACCGCAGATGAGGAAGCTGTGCGCATCGAATTCTTAGGCGATGAGATTGATGCTATCACGCGTTTCGATCCGTTGACGGGGCATGCGCATGAAGCATTGACTGTGATAACCTTCTTTCCGGCCAAGCAGTTCGTCACGCCGGCCGATAAGCTCAATCGGGCGCTCACAACCATTAGGGCGGAACTGGACGACCGCATCAAGGTGCTCGAATCGCAGGGAAAATTACTCGAAGCGCAACGGCTGAAAATGCGCACGGAGTACGACTTGGAGATGCTACAGGAGATGGGATTCTGTAATGGGATCGAGAACTATTCGCGTCATCTAAGCGGAAGGCCGCCCGGGTCGCGCCCATTCACCTTGCTCGATTTCTTTCCAAAAGATTTCCTCCTGGTGATCGATGAGTCGCACGCAACGATCCCGCAAATCGGCGGAATGTATGAAGGCGATCGCTCCCGCAAGACGGTGCTGGTGGAGTATGGATTTCGCTTGCCCAGCGCGCTCGATAATCGCCCGCTGAATTTCGATGAGTTCATGAAGCTGACTAACCAAATCGTTTACGTCAGCGCGACGCCGGCTGAGTTTGAGATTCAGAATAGCGTGGTCGGAAATAGAGCGTACGTACCGCACAAACGCGCCCGCATTGGGGAAGAAGAGCTGGTGCCGTTTGTCTTACCGGGCTCCGCAGGCGAGCTGGCGCGCACCACACCCGCATTTGCCGGCCGCACAGGCAAGTTGCCTGTGCTTCTCTCGCGCACGGACGAGTCGCCGGAGAAGTTCGATGTGCACACCCCAGGCAGGCCGCTGGTAGTAGAGCAGATTATCCGACCCACTGGATTGCTTGATCCCAAGATCACGATTCGCGGGCTGAAGAACCAGATCGATGACACGATCGAGCTTTGCCGCCAGCGAGTAGAGCAACAGGAACGTGTCCTGGTAACTACCTTAACCAAACGGACGGCGGAAGATTTGGCTGACTATTTGCGCGATGTCGGATTGAAGGTGCGCTACTTGCACAGCGATATCGATACTATCGAGCGAGTAGAGATTCTGCGGGGGCTGCGGGCAGCCAATTTCGATATTCTGGTAGGTATTAATCTGTTGCGCGAAGGTCTCGACCTGCCTGAAGTCTCCTTGGTCTGCATTCTTGATGCGGATAAGGAGGGATTTTTGCGGAGCCAGACGTCACTAATCCAGACGGCAGGCCGCGCCGCGCGGCACATAAATGGCGAAGTTGTGCTCTTTGCCGATATTGTGACGGATAGCATGCAGGCGTTGATCTCGATCTCGGAGTATCGGCGGGCAAAGCAAATGGAGTACAACGAGAAGCATGGCATCACTCCGCAAACAGTGCGCCGGGCCGTGCAGGAAAGTCTGCACACGATCCTGCGCGGACGCGAGATCGCATCCTCGGTAATTAACGAAGCCGGGGGCGACTTTAACGTCACGGAGCTGCTGCGCGAGCTCGAGGATGAGATGCAGCGTGCCTCAGCCAATCTCGAGTTCGAACGTGCGGCGTTGCTCCGCGATCAAATCATGGAAGTCAAAAGCGGGACTGGTATTTCGAAAATCGAACCGCGACGCCGGCCGGTGAAGTACACGCGCAACAACGGGCGGCGCCGCTCAAGAGTCTAAAAAACGACAACTACTCGCGCACATCCCGGCTTTGCATTGATCGAGCCAAGTCCAAAGAAAATCACAAAACGAACAAGATGACGTTTCCCAAGATACTGCCTTCTCAAAAGCTCACCAGGCAACGATGAAGAAAGTGCTCTCTCGGCAGCCAACGTTCATTGAAAGATACCGCCAGGGCGAAGTATCGACGAGAATCGCTTAATGGTTAAAGTCAAAACCAAACGCGCAGCAATTCACGCCGTCGTCGGCTCAGACGAGAGCGCGGTGAAACGCGAAGCAGTTGAGCTGGCGAAAAAACTCACCCCTCGCGGTACCGGCGACTTCGGTCTGGAGATCGTCGATGGCGCGGCGGAAAACGTGGAAAGCGCGGCGAAGGCGATTCGCTCGACCATTGCCGCCTTGGAAACTCTTCCGTTTTTCGGAGGCAAACTCGTGTGGCTGAAGAATGCGACCTTTCTCGCCGATGACATAAAAGGGAGGTCAAGCACGGTTCTCGAGGCGCTGGAGGACCTCGCTGGGCTGCTCCGAAATGGCCTCGGTGACGGCGTGACATTCCTCATCAGCGCCATTGATCCCGATAAGCGCCGCTCGTTTTACAAAACGCTGCTGAAACTGGCCGAGATCGAAGTCTTCGATGAACCGGACCTGAATCGAAGCGGGTGGGAGGAAAACGCGGCCGAGATGGTGCGCAAAGAAGCAAAAAAAGTCGGACTGAGTTTCGAGGACGAAGCCCTCGATCTGTTCGTGCTCTCCACTGGCGGGGATTCGCGCGCGGTGGAGAATGAGCTGGAGAAGCTTGCGCTTTATCGACCGGATGCCGGCGCGATCACTACCGCGCAGGTGCGAGAGCTGGTGCCGGTCTCACGGGCGGCCATTATTTTTGAGCTTGGCAATGCGCTGGCGCAACATGACGCCACCCGCGCGCTCAGGCTCGTGCGCGATTTGCTCGACCAGGGTGAAACTGCGATCGGCATTTTGCTGGCAACACTTTTGCCGACAATTCGCAATCTCCTATTGGCCAAGGACCTGATGGAACGGCATCGATTGCCACGTCCCCATGCGCCTTTTGCGTTCATCGCCACCCTGAATCGCTTACCGCCTGATGCGACGGAGCACCTGCCCCGAAAAAAAGATGGAACAATCAACGGCTATGTTCTGGGGATTGCGGCGATGAACGCGCATCGTTTCACCACCGCTAAACTCGTGGAAGGGCTGGAAGCGTGTCTCCAGGCGAACTTGCAACTTGTCACAACCCAGCTCGATCAGCAGCTGGTGCTGACAGGAGTGGTGGCGAGATTGCTCGTGTGATGAGCGCCCGGCGCGCTGAGCCTAGGCGCCAGTTTGCTTGCGCGCATGCGGGCCGACATAGGGAATGTCCCATCTGGCGCCGGAGAAGGCCTTCACCATCGCAATGACCATGATGATGAAGAACCCAAGATGCACCAGGGCGGCGATGAAGTTCCAGGACATGGCGAAAAAGCCCCCGACGCCCGGAATGGAGGCGAGAATCCAGGTCAGAATGTTGGACAAAAAGGAAAAGAGAATCCAGACCGCGCCGAAGATGATTGATTGCATGGCGTAGAAACGGACGAAACTGTCGCGTTTCTCCAGGAGATAGAAGATGATTCCGCCAATGAGCGGAAAACAGGCGAGGGCAGCGGCAACATTGGACGGCAAACCGGTGGAGTTCGTGCTCACGTCTGTATTCTCCACGTGGGGAGGGGGGTTGTCAGGCAATGGATTTGGATTGGGCGGCAGCGGCTCGGGGGCTGGGGGTGGCGCAGGTGAAGGTGACGGCAACGGATCGAGCGGATCGGCCATGCGCAACTTAGACATACTCCACTGGGAAATTGTCAAGTGAACTCGGAAAAAATCGAAATTTCCGGGGCGGGTTTCCGCTACTTCGCGCACGTGGGCCGCGGTTTGATCGGGCAAAGCGGAGCGCTGACTCGCGAAATTGTGCCGGGTCATCGAGCCGTCATCATCACTGATTCAAATTTGCCGCGGCCGTTTCTGGATAAAGTGGCGGCGAGTTTTGAGGCAGCGGAATTTCAGGTGAGCACACTCGCCGTTTCCGCGGGCGAAAAGGCGAAATCGCTGCCGGAGGTCGAGCGGATTTGCGGCGAGTTATCGGCGCAGCCGGGGCCTTCGTTGATTGTTGGCCTGGGTGGCGGAGTAGTGGGCGATCTCTCCGGGTTTGTCGCGGCGGTTTTTCATCGCGGCATTCCGCACGTGCAGATTCCCACGACGCTCCTCGCGATGGTGGACAGTGCGATTGGCGGAAAGACGGGCGTGAATCTGGCCACCGGCAAAAACCTCGTTGGATCGATTCATCATCCTTCAGTCGTCATCGCCGATGCCGAATTGCTTCGAACCCTGCCCGCGCGCGAGTTGCGGCAAGGTTTCGCGGAAATCATCAAGCACGCCATTGTCCGGGACGCGGCAATGTTCGCGCAATTATCCGCCTTTCGAGGTGGCGCATCGGGCGACTCTGCTCGCGATGACGAGCCGAATGTTTCCTCGGCCACTCAAGCTGACAGCCTCTCAGCTCTGATCGCCCGCAATATTCGCATCAAGGCCGCCATTATTTCGGCTGATGATCGCGATGTTTCAGGAGCGCGCGCGGTGTTGAACTTCGGTCACACCGTGGGTCATGGTATCGAGTGCGCCAGCGATTTCCAAATTCCTCACGGCGACTGCGTGAGTCTCGGCATGGTAGCCGCATGTCATGTTTCGATGAAGCGGGCGGGCTTTCCTCGGCGACAATGCGCTGAGGTCATCTCGCTGCTGAAGCGGTTTGACCTGCCCACGCAACTGCCGAATGGAATCGCGCCCCGTAAAATCGCCGAGGCAATTGCCCGCGACAAGAAGTTTCGGGGAAGGGAAGTTCGCTTTGTTGTTACGCCGCGGATCGGAGAGGGCTACTTGTCGTCGGAGGTAACGATGATGGACATAGAAGAAGCAATCGCGGCTTTGTCCCAGCACTTCTCCGTTCACCTATAATTTCGTCCCGCGACCGGAGAAATAAGATCAGCGTTATGTTGTCAGCGACTGTTGGCCGGACTTGCGGTCAAGTTAAAAACCGCGGACTTACTATTCAGCCAAAACCTGGCTCGGTTACTTGCGCGATGACGGCGACGTGCTCGAGCGCGTACTTGTCCGGCAGGAGTTATCTCGATGTTGCTGCAAATACTGCACGACACCGTCGGCCACGGCTCGAGCGTATTCGCGGAAGATGCTTGGCCGTTGCTGGCCATTGATCTCGCGCGTTCCTTCGTAGTCCCCGGCTTCGATTCGCGCGAAAGCTTCGTTGCTGTTCATGACATAAGGTTCGAAGTAGATGACAGGGCAACGGTAGAGGCGCGTGGCCAGGAGGTTTCGTGCATAGACATAGCCGCTTGCGCCCACTTTCGTCACTGTATCGGTGGTATACTCGTAGGGCGGCAGGTTCGTCTCGCGCGCGAAGGTTGCGGCCATTGAATCCGCCAGCGGCAATTCTTCATCAAAGGTGCGGCTAAGCAAACGCCGCAGCATTTCATAACGCACGTCGTCGTGCTCCAATTCATCCGGTAGATAGGACCCGTTGACGAGGACGTGAAAATGGTTGCGATCGGTTAATGTCGGATTCTTCGGATCACCCCACGCTTCGGCATCGAAATGCAAACAGAGCACCATGTCGGGTTGCAGAAATTGGTTAACCCTCCTGGCTCGATAACGAATTTCGCTTTGCCGATAGAACAGCAGTTCGCTCTGCCATTGGATCGATCTTTCTTTGCTTTCGTCCTCGGCATTCTCATAAGTTTCCGCCGGGTCAGCGACCCCGCTCTTTGCCAGCAGCGCGCGCGCGATCTCGCGGAAGTCGTCGGGCCGCAATGGCGTCGTAGGGCGGGCATTGCGCCGGACGAAAGAAACCTCCGCTCCCAGGGCTCGTAGTTTCGCTGCGAGAATTTTCGCAACCCGCCAGGTGAGCTCGCCTTCCTCTACCGGTTTTTGATCGTCGACCTGGAACCAGCGCTCTTCCATTCTTGCCCAGCGACCGCCGAGGTGTCCCGGATCGAGCGCGACATTCAGATGGGCCAGCGGTTTCTTCCCTGGCATCAGCTGGTCGATCAGCCGCCAGTATGGCACGGGCGGTTTGCGGGGTTGCTCTTTGGCAAAGCGCAATTCGAAGAATTCATTTGTGGCGCGGTCTTCAACGATACGCGCCGACTCATCGCCGATGAGGATGAGGTCGCCATAGCCGCGCGTGGCGTAAACAGTATTCAGAAGGCGGGTAAAATCGTCACGCGAGATCGTTTCCTGATACCGCTCGAGAAAGATCCAGCGCGGCTTCGCTGCTAGCGGACTGAGGTCCGCAGCTAGTAGAGAAATCGGTGCACAGAAAGCCAGCGGGAAAATGAGATTGCGTGGAATGCGAAGCCAATCGCACATGGATCTCACCTTACACTGCTCAACTAGCTGTCGCTCGGGCAGGACGGGCGAACCCTGCAAAGCTCGACGCCGGTGAGCTGGCGCAAGTTTTTGGCTGCGCGCGTTGCTGGGCACGAATACCATGCGCGGGTGCTCACGGTGCTTTTTCTCGGCGACATCGTTGGCGAACCGGGTCGCACAGCAGTCATCCGCCAGTTGCCCGCGCTGAAGGAAAAATACGCGCTCGATTTTATCGTCGCCAATGGTGAGAACGCGGCTGGGGGCCGGGGCATCACCGGAAAAATCACGATCGATCTGTTGCGCGCGGGCGTTTCGGTGGTGACGAGCGGTGACCACATCTGGGACCAAAAAGATATATTGAGCTTTATTAACACCGAGCCGCGACTGCTGCGGCCGATCAATTATCCTGAGGGCGCGCCCGGTCAGGGCAGCGTCGTGCTCGAAACCGCGAAGGCAAAGGTGGGCGTGATCAATGTGCAATGCCGCACCTTCATGCTCCCCATTCTGGAAAACCCTTTTCGCGTTCTCGCGACGGTCGAAGCCATGCGCGCCGAAACGCCCAACATCATCGTTGACGTGCATGGTGAAACTACGAGCGAAAAGATCGCGCTGGCACGCTTTTTGGACGGCAAAGTTTCTGCCGTGCTCGGCACCCACACGCATGTGCAAACAGCCGACGAACAGATTTTCCCGGGTGGCACCGCATTTATGTGCGATGCCGGCATGTGCGGCCCGGTGAATTCCATCCTTGGCCGGGCCGTCGAACCAATCGTGACGCGTTTTCTTTCAAATCTGCCTGCGCAATTTCCGGTGGCTGACGGAGAAGTGCGCCTGCGCGGTGCCCTCGTCGAAATTGACGAAAAGACCGGGCGAGCGAAGCGGATCGTGCGTGTGGATGAAAGTGGCACGGTCGCGGCGCAATCCACCGCAGCGGTGGAAAACGATTCCAAGAGTGAGCAAGAGAGCGGTTGACAGTCCGGAAAATTTCACCGCATTTGTTTACGCCAAATTTCAGAGGGAGAATCACATGCCTTATATGAGAATCATTAGTTTAGGGCTCGCCGCGCTGACCTTGAGCGCAGCCGAGCTGCGGGGGCAGGGGAGTCAGGAGGCAGCCAACGCGACAAAGGAAGGAATCGAAGCTTCCAAGGCGAAGAACTGGGACAAAGCCATCACGGAATTTCGCAAGGCGGCGCAGTTGGAATCGCGCTATGCGCCAAATCTCGTGGCGGCTTTGCGGCAGCGCGCCACGGTTTACCGCGCAGAAGAAAAATTCAAGGAAGCAGTGGCCGATCTTTCTGAAGCTCTAAAACTTAAATCCGACGACGCTGATATCTTCGAGGCGCGCGGGTATAACGAAATGCAGTTGAAGGATTACGACAAAGCCCTGGAGGATTATTCGCAGGCAATCAAACTGCAGCCCAACGAGCCAAAATATTATCAGGTCCGCGCCTTTATTCTTCAGACCAAGGACGACTTTAAAGCGGCCCTGGCTGATGTCGACAAAGTGTTGCAGCTCGACCCTCAGAATGCCGACGCGACTCAGCGAAAACGTTTTCTCGAAGCGAAGCTCCGCGGGCCGGCCACTCCACCGCCGCTGCCCTCCACACCCATCCCGAACCCAAACGCACCACGCCCAGCCGGCACGGGCTCTCCATCTAACCAGGGGCAGCCGCGTCCCACGGCGACGAAGTCTTAGCTTTCCGCTGGCGCTTCGCTGCCATTGGCAGCTTCCTCGCTCGGTTGGGCAATCGGGGCGAAACGACGCTTCCGCCGACTCGCCGGCAGCGGTGATAACGTCATGGTGATGTTTCGCCCGGCCAGTTTTGGTTCCATCTCCACCTGCGACATCCCGGCGAGGTCTTGCTTCACCTTCTCCATCAGTTGCATGCCGAATTCCTGATGCGCCATCTCCCGGCCGCGAAATTGCAGCTGCACCCGCACCTTGTTGCCCTTGTCGAGAAATTCTTCGCCGTGCCGGATTTTCGTCAGGTAATCGTGGTCGTCGATGTTGACTCGAAACTTGATTTCCTTCAGCCGCGCTCCCGATGAGCGGCGGTCCTTCTCCTGTTTGGAAAGATCGTAGCGAAATTTCCCGATGGCTACGATCTTGCACACCGGCGGGTTGGCTGTGGGCGCGACTTCGACGAGATCCAGGCCGAGGCTGTCGGCATGGCGCAGCGCGTCGGACAACTTCATGACGCCGAGTTGTTCCCCCGTTGAGCCGATGATCACGCGCACCTCGCGTGCGCGAATGCGGCCGTTTACACGAAATTGCTGTTGCAGAGGAAAGCTCCTTTGAACGAGGCGGGAGTGCGCCGCCGCGCCATCATCGTTTCACTTGGCATCAGCACCTACAGGCAAGAGCGAGAGCACTCGAGTTTAGCGCCGGTCTGAGCACGGCGGCAGGTCCGCTCATGCGCGAACCGAGGGGCAGATATGGATCAGGATTATTCAGTCGCAAAATGGAAACTAGGCAACTTACTCAGCAAACAGCGCACCGAAGTCAAATGAATTTCACGTTTTTGCGGCGACCCAATTGGATGAAATCTCGGCACCTGGGCAGCGGTGAAATCTTTACTTCGGCGGCGGCTCACCGAAATGCGCCGCATGCGCGGCGTAGAACTCGGCGTCGGCCAGCATCGAATCGACGGTTGCCGCAAGAGGCTCAATCTGGATCACGCCAGAAAAGATGGCGCGGTCGCCGATTTCGGTGCCGACAACAAACGTCGGCCGCTGTGTCACGCCCATCGCCTTCCATTCCGCCGTGCTCGCGCGCACCCGCTTCTCCACTTCGGGCGAACCGGCGCGCTCGAGCAATTTCTTTTTCTCAATCCCTGAAACTTTCGCGCCGATTTCCGCCGCTACTTCCAATTCACGAATACGCGGTGCTCCCTCCCGCAAAGTGGCGTTCGACAGGGCAAGACGTACGCGGTCATCGCGCGCTCCGAGTTCTCGCGCCGCTTCCGCTACCAGATTGGGCGCGAGATACTCCGGCAGGACAGGCTCGTACCAGTCGCTTCGCAGCATGAAAGGCGAGCGGTTCATCATGCCACTGCGACGGTAGAACCATTCCTCTTGCGCGCGAGAGGCTGGCAGGCCGGCCGCGTCCATGAGCGCGATTTTCCAATCGAAAGCGACGTCGCCGGAATAGCGTCGTTTTAGTTCCGCCCAGGTCGGCTCGGCCCAGAAACACCAGGAGGAAACAACATCCAGATAATTGGTGATTGAAATTTTCACTTAGCCAAAATTGCAGAAACCCGACGGAAGAGAATTGGACAATTTGGCCTCACCAACAAGAAGTTGATTCGGAGACCGGCGTGGTTTTGAACCGGCTGTGCTCGTCGTCCTCAGTTTGAACGCCGCCGTTTTCATGGCCGAGCTTTTCCTCGGCGGCGCGACGAATCCACTCACTCTGGAGCGGCTCGGCTGGCTCGATACCGACGAAATATTCCACACCCACCAATACTGGCGCATGCTCAGCGCGCTCTTTCTTCATTTCGGCGCGCTCCACCTTCTCGTGAACATGTTTGCTCTCCTCATCCTGGGGCCGCCGCTGGAAAATCAGCTCGGGCCGGGCGCGTTCAGCTTGTGCTACTTGCTTTCCGGCCTCGGC
>JBKPQR010000007.1:0-7916 GCA_046734175.1 Verrucomicrobiota bacterium
ACGCGATGCAGCGCGCGCGATTCGCTTCTCATGGCACTGTTCACCTTTGGCGAAGGTTACCACAATTTTCACCACGAATTTCAGCATGACTATCGCAACGGCGTGAAACCGTGGCAGTGGGACCCGACGAAGTGGACAATCTGGCTCCTGGCTCGGTTCGGCCTCACCAGTGAGCTACGCCGGGTCAAGCCGGAGACGATCCGGTCCGCGCAACTGCAAGCCGGTCTTAAGCGCCCATTGCAGTAACTGCCAGTTGGTGAGCTACTGCTAGCAGCGGTCAACTGCTACTCGGTAAGCTCCTTCGCTTTTACGTAACACTGCTGCGTGAAATCCGCGATCGAGCTGACAGCGAAGATGCTTGCAACCATGCGGGTCATGCGCGGCTGAAGAGCAAAGCCATAAACGAATCCAGAAGCGATCCACATCCCGAGGCAATACGGGCAGGTGAGCAACTGGCCAATGCTCTTGCGCAGGCCGGTGCCGCGAGGTCTCTCATCCAGCTCACCCGCGCCGGCCGAGCCTTCGACTTCGGTAAATGGCGCACGCAACGGATGCGTGACCTTCGCCCGTGTCAGCACACGACTTGCTTTTTGCGTTGCCAAACCGAGCAGGAACAGATCTCCGGTCGTTGGCTCCTGCCGGGCCGGCGACCTGCCGCGGAAGAAAAGGAAAAGGGCCAGGAGCGCGTTGAAAATCCCGATGAGCGCGGCATTGGTCGGGAGCTGGGAATCGCTCATCTCAGCTTCATCTGTGCTTGTCTTCTCCGGTTCGGCAAGTCGAGTAATCATCACACTTCTCTATCGCAATAGCGGCTCCCAGCGCGCTGTTCCTTTGTTGAATATCAAAGCAAGCGCGCCGCTTCTTTCTTACCGCGCGTATCCAGCTCCGGTCGCCAGCGAAACTTATGCGACCATCTGTTTTCTTTCTCTTCAACAACGTCGGCGATGATTTCGCCCAGGACCGGCGCGAACTTGAATCCGTGTCCGCAATCGCCCGCCGCGATCACCAGTCCTTTACGGGCCGGGTCAGGCGCAATCCAGAAATTTCCGTCGCGCGTATCGCAGTACATGCATATTCGCGTGTGAACGATGGGACTATCAGCCAGGGCCGGAAAGCTCCAGGCCAGGAACTCACGCATGGCTTGTTCTTCTGACGGCGTGACTTGGCGTTCCGCCGGCTCCGGCGACATCTCGCGCCCAGGCCCGTGGTTTGCAACCTTGACCACGCCTTCGCGATTGAGGGGAAAGCCGTAGTAGCCGGTGGAAGTGATATCGGCGCCGAAAACCGGGAACACTTCCGGGGCGAAAAGCTCTGGCCGTTTCGGTTTTAGATGAAACAGAGGCTGGCCAATGGCGCGGAAGGAGTGGGCTGTGAACGGCAGCACAAAAGGCGTCCACGCCCCAACCGCCATCACGACGGCATCGGCGCTGATTCGCTCACCGGAGTCCAGCGCCACGCCGCGGACCCGATCACCTTCCTCGAGTCGAAGAAAGCTTCCCGCTCGCAGCTCGACTCCGGCGGGACTGGCGCGCTCGAGCAGCGCTGCAACCACGCGCCCGCTCTCGGCATATCCGGCTTCGCGAGCGAGGAAGCCATCGAAAAACCGGTTCGCATTCCACGCGGGAAAGCGTTCCCGCAATTTCTTCCTGCTAATTCTTTCAACCAGATGGCCGCGTCGCTGCAACAAGTGGAAGCTCTCGTACTCGAAATCGCCGGGCTGCATCTCCTGCTGTCGCATGAACAGGAATCCAACTTCGTGATACAACTCGGCGCCCAGCTCGACGTTCCATTTCCGCCAGATGGGCAATGAGCGTTCCGCCAGCTCGGTATAATCCTCATCCGCTCCATAGGCGGCACGGACCGCTTTACTAATATCGGTCGAGGCCGCGAGCGGATGCGGCAGCGGTCCAGGGTCAACCAGGATCGTTTTGTGGCCACGTCTCGTTAGCTCGAGCGCCGCCGTTACTCCATTGATGCCAGCGCCGACGACAACGACTCGCGCCATGACTTTTCAGGAAAACATCGCGCGATAGTGCCGATACCAGTCGCTCTGGAAACGTTCCGCTGGATCGTGCTGCCGCTTCACTTCGAGAAATTTTTCGAACTGCGGATAACCGGCCGTCACTTGTTCGCGCCCGGCGAAGCGATGATACGTCAGGTAATAACTGCCGCCACGCGCGATGGCCAGATCGATGAGACCGCGAAAGGAGTTAGCCGAAAGCTTAATGCCCGCTTCCGTGTGCGGCGTGAGCAGATTGAAAATAACGCAAGCATATGGCTCCTTTGCCCAGGCGAGAAAGCTTTCATCGTCCTTCTCGATCACGCGCACAGTTCCATAAATGACCAGTGTGCCGTTCGCCCGCAGCAGTTCGGCCGCTTGCGTCATGAAATCAGACAAGCTCGCACGCGTCACATAAATTTCGGTGATGATGAGACTCGATTCTTCGCCGCCAATCTGCTGCCGCAATCTCTTCGCGTAATCGGGCAAGTACGCGCTTAGCTGATTGGTGTCGGACCAGTAGGTTTGTCCATTGGTCGAGCGGTAGTATTCGGCGTAACGAGCGAAGGCTTTGGCGCGATCGGTGTAAGCCAGGCGCAACAAATCAAGCCAGTCGTCATTACGAAGTTTTCTCTCTGCCGTCACCGGCTCGCCGCCGCTCAACGGCTCATAACAGGAGAACACTCCGACTCGCATGAAGTCTGGAGATTTCTCGTCAATGGAAAATTGGAAGTCGCCATAGAGGAAGTTCGCCGCGATGCGTTCTTGAAAACGTTGCGCCAGTTCGTCGGCATGAATGATCTCCACCACCCGTCGCAGCTTCTGCCGCAGAACCAATCGGAGAGTCACGCTGCCGATCAGCCCAAACAGGCCATAGCCACCAATCGCGAGTTTGAATAACTCGCTGTTTTCATCGCGCGAACAGCGCACGCTTTTCCCTTCAGCGTTGATGAGCGTGAACGATTCCACGTTGGAAATCAGCGGTTTCATTTTTAGGCCGCGCCCGTGCACATTTGATGAAAGGCTGCCGCCGAGAGTGAAGGTGTCGGCGCCGGTTTGCTTTTGTGCGATGCCCCACGCCGTCTCGCTGCCAGCTTGGGCGTCGAGGTAGGCGCGAATGAGTTGCGGCCATTGCATCCCCGCTTCCGCTTCAATCAGCCCGCGTTCCCGATCGAAGGAAATGACTCGGGCAAGCGAGCGGCTGTCGAGACAAATGCTGTCGGTGGCGAATTGCTGTCCACCCATGGAATGGCGGCAGCCCGAGACCGAGATCGGCAAATTCCTTCGCGCAGCTGACCTGACGATGTCGAGTAGTTCGTCTCTATTGCGCGGCCGGAGCAGCTCGCGCACGCGTGTGCGATTCAATTGAGAATGAACATCGTTGAGCCAGACTCCGGTTTCCGGCTTGCCGAGAAGGTCACCGGCCATGGCGAACGCAGCGGCCGTGCGGATGAATTGCCGTCGTGTCAGCATGACGTGAAAGGATTCATTGGGGCGCGTGCTAGAACTCAGCCAGACAAATCAACTCACCTCGAGCCAGTGGTTCGCTGGACAAAGTCGGTTCGAGAGCGAGAAAATCATGGTGATCAAAAAATCGAGTGATCCGCCACGGCCGCGCCAGCTCTGTTAGTCCGTTCTGAGTTGCGCCCCAAAGGAAAGGCTCGCCCCGCCGGCGCAGCCACCAATCGACGAGCTTGCTTTGCCGAGGGAAACCGATAGAGCCATCGCTTTGCTTCTCCATAAAGGTAAATGCGAACGCGCTGCCCGCGGAGCTCAGTCCGTGAAGCGTGCGCATGAGCGATCGCACAATCTCCTCGCGCAAATACATCAACAACCCTTCCGCGATCCAGAAAGTGCGCTCGGTTCGGCTAAAACCGGCCGTGACCAATCTGCTCTCCTCAATGCCGGCGACGCTCAAATCCAGCGGCACGAACTTCGGCCGCGGCTCCGTTTTCGCAAAAGCGCCGGCTTTGTCACGCTGTGTTGCGGGATGATCAATCTCCCAAAGGTGCGCATCGGGAAACTCTCGCTGCAATTCCAAACTGAGCGCATCGAACCCAGCGCCGATGATGACCACCTGTGTCGCTCCGGAATGCAATGCCTCGCGCGCGAGCTGCGCGATGCATCTTTTCCGAAGTGCATAATGCAGCAGAATTCCCGGAACAGTGATGCGCTGAATCAGCCTTGCGGCTGCGTGAAGCCACCGTTGCTGAATGTTTTTGAGAAACCACCGGCCTGCTCTGGAGTGCAAGCGAAGCACGCGGGCGGCGAAGTCAGCTGCGCCATCGGGAACAGCGCGCGAATATGCAGGATCATGCTTGAGCAGAACGAGGCTCGCGGCAATGAGGAGCGCGGTTTCGCTGGGACGCTCTGCCTTCACTTACGACGAGCCCCAACAGTCGCGATCACTGCTGGAACTCGAAGACAATTTTGCCATCTCGCTTGCCTTCGGCCGCGCGCGCAAGAGCCGCTCTGTAGTCGGAGAGGGGATGAAGCGATTCAATTTTCGTCTGGAGCAAGCCGCGTCTGGCCATGTCGAAAACGGGGCCGAACGCGGCCATCCGCTCCGCGTGCGTGGCGTTGTCGTACCATTTATTGATCCAGATGCCGCGGAAGCGCAGGTCTTTGAAGATAAACAATCCGCTCGGGATTTTCAGCGGCTGCAAGCTCATCGCCCCAAACGTGACCAGGGTGCCGCCAGGCGCGAGACAATTCGCCAGACGCAATGCGCTCTCGCCGCCGACAGCATTGAGTCCGAGCCGGATTTTTGCTCCGCCCGTTTGTTCGCGCACCTCATCGCGTAGTTTTTCTCCGTCGAGCAGGACAACATCCGCGCCTTCCGCGCGAAGTTCCGCGACTAATTCATCTCGTCGCACCACGTTCACGGTTTTGAGACCCAGCTCATGCGCGATCTGGATAACCGCGCGGCCGGCGGCGGAGTTGGCCGCATTCTGGATGACCCATTCGTCGTGCTCGAGCTTGACGTAACCGTGAAGCAGACGCCAGGCTGTCAGCGGATTGATCTTCAACATCGCCGCCTGCACCGGGTCGATCTCAGGCGGCACCGCCACCAGCTCACCGGCCTCGACCGCGACCGCCTCACGCCATGTGCCGAGGTTGTGCGGCAGAATCACGAGTGCGCCGATCGTTAGGTTGCTAACGTTTTCACCCAGCTCAGTCACGACCCCTGCGCCCTCAAAACCCGGGGTCGCGGGCAACTGAGGACGCACCGGATATTTTCCTTCGATCTGATTGAGATCAGCGGGATTGATGGGCGCCGCTCGCATTTGCACCACCACTTCGCCCCGGGCCGGACGCGGCCAGGGCTGCGATTCGACGCGCAAGACCTCCATAGGATTTCCGTGCGCGGCGTAGCGGGCTGCGTTAATCGTTTGCCTTCCCATGACTCGTCATCGTAGCGGCGAGATGACCGCGGGCAATCTCCAAAGCGGCGCCCGCTTTGCCCTCGTCGGATTGACCGTGAACATCATTTTCGCCGTGACCAAGATCGCCGCCGGCATTTTTGGCAATGCCTACGCCCTCATCGCCGATGGGATCGAATCTTCGCTCGATGTCGCCGGCTCCATCGTCATCTGGGGTGGCTTGCGCTTTGCCGCGCGCCCGCCTGATGCCACGCATCCCTACGGCCACGGTAAAGCCGAGCCGCTCGCCGCTATTGTCGTCGCGCTCGGTGTGCTCGCAGCCGCGGCTGCGCTCGCTGTGCAAAGCATGCGCGAAATTTTTCGGCCGCATCATGCACCCGCCCCATTCACGCTCGTCGTGCTGGTCGGGGTCATTATCATAAAGGAAACGCTCTTCCGTTTCGTAAATCGCGCCGGACGCTCGCTCGACAGCACCGCCATTGTCACAGACGCGTGGCATCATCGCGCCGATGCCATCACCTCCGTCGCGGCTTTCCTGGGCATTTCCATTGCGCTTCTCGGAGGCGCCGAATGGCAGCGGGCCGACGCCTATGCAGCTTTGTTTGCCTGCGTCATCATTGCCACCACCGGCGCGCGTCTGCTTGGTCCTGCCCTGGCCGAGATTCTCGACACTGCGCCCAGTGGAGACATCGTCACTCGCATTCAGCAGGCGGCACGGGCCGTTCCTGGCGTTTACGATCTGGACAAATGTTTTGTCCGCAAAATGGGAGTCAATTACTACGTCGATCTTCACGTGCAGGTAAATGGCGCCGTCTCTGTGCGCGAAGGCCACGAGCTCGCCCACCAGGTCAAGGATGCGATTCGCGCGACTGATGGCCGCATCGCCGATGTGCTCGTTCATATCGAGCCAGCGTAGCTGTAGCGCGGTCTATGATCGCTGTCGCGCGGGATTGCCTGCTCCGCATTTGGCGCTACAGCGCCGCTATCGTAGTGCAAAGCGCGTGAGCCACCTTTTCCCGTGCCGATGCGATCTGACGGGAAAACTGCATCAGCCGGAATGCCGCCGCCGGCTTGCGCGCCAGATAGGGAAGAAGACGCGAGAATTTTGTCCGTTGCACTTCGAGATCAAACAAGAGATGTGGGGGAGCCGGGAACGGCGCGGCTGGCGAATCGCTCGCCACCCGCAGCGACAGCATTGGGATATTTTTTTGCCTGCATATCCGTGCAATCGTTTCTGTTTCCATATCGATGCCGATCGCGTTGTGCTCTCGTCCGATGGCATAGCGTTGCCTTGCCGGGTCGATCACTTCATCGGCTGAGAAGATTTTTCCCATGAGCGCGCGGGGCAACGCCGCTTGCGCTTTTTGCGCCAGTGCCCGGTCTGAGTAATTCTCTCCGATGACAACAGTGCCGGGGGAAAGTTCGTCGAGCGTTCCTCCGCAGAACCCACTGCTGATGAGCAGGCGAGGTTGCTCCTTCTCGAGTAAGCGAGGAAGCCTTCTCTCACATTCGGCCGCACCAACTCCGGTATGGATAATCCCAAGCTCCTCGTCGCAACCCTGCAGATGGCCGCGCCGGATCATGCCTTGCCGTCTTCTGTTCTTCAGCCGCCGCACGAACGCGCTGCTTTCCGCCGGCAGCGCGAACGTTACCGCGATCATCTCGCTTCGCTAACCTGGACGACGAGGGAAACGTTTTCATTCGCATTCGTAGTGGGCGGGATCGTCACGTCCGCGTTTGCATCTTTCATCCGGCCAAGATTGGCCAGGGCTGCGCGAAACTCACCGGCCCGTTTCGCCGCCATTTCCACCAGCACCTGCACCCCTTTTTCGTCGGGAATGCCTTTAGTCGCCTTTCCATTCAAACGCGTGGCCAGTTGCACAATTTCCTCCGCCACACTCCCGGCCCGGCCCGGCTCGGCGGTCACGGCGAACTGGACCACGCCAAGCGATGGCGCCGTCAAATTCCGTTCTGCCGCGTTATTTAATGCCTGCCGCAGCTGTTCGCGATTTTGCTTTTCGAGCAGGGCGCGATTCGGGTTTGTTGATTCGTTTTGCGCGATGTAAAGCAAGCCGAGACCAACATTCACCGCCACCAGCACGAGCGTGGCGAGGAGAATCTGCCGGGCGCCAAGTCTCCCCCGCGGCGTCTCGTCTCGGCGTTCATCGAGCACCTCGACAGGCGCCCGCGCCCCGCGTGTGGCCGAATGGATGCGCCGGGCCACATCGAACTCCCGGCGCGCTTCGGCATTGCTCATCAACTCTTCTTCCAGCGCGCGCCGCTCCTCTTCTGACAACCTGCCATCGAGATAATCGAAAAGCCGGTCCGGGTTCATCGCTCAAGCGTGCGGTCTTCGTGCTATTCCTGCAAGCGGCACCGGCGCGAAGCCGGTTACGGCCTGCAGGCGTTCAAGCTACTGCTTGCAAATCGAAAATCGGCAATCGACAATCGGCAATTGCCTTGCGGGTGTAGTTCAATGGCAGAACGCCAGCTTCCCAAGCTGGACACGAGGGTTCGATTCCCTTCACCCGCTA
>JBKPQR010000008.1:0-4277 GCA_046734175.1 Verrucomicrobiota bacterium
ACCAGCCAGAGCAATGGCGGAAAGGCGATGATCCTCGGATGATCTTCCCCCGGCTCGTCCATGAAGCCGCTTTAGCAATGCTGGTGGCTATTGCAACCCGGTCTGAGTTGCCTCCTCAGGCGCGATAATATTTGCAAATGCACAAGCCACCGGCAACGTCATCCTCCCGATGAATGCGAACAAAGCCCTCTGGGAAAAAGGGGATTTCACCCGCATCGCCGAGACCATGCGCGAAAGCGGAGAGGCGCTGGTGCAGCGACTCGGTATCAGCGCTGGACTAAAGGTGCTGGACCTGGGATGCGGCGATGGCACGACGGCCATCCCCGCGGCGAAGCTCGGCGCGGACGTGCTCGGCGTCGATATCGCGCGCAATCTTGTCGACGCTGGGAACAGACGGGCGGCGGAGCAGGGGTTGAGCAATTGCAAATTTCAGGAAGGCGACGCCTGCAATCTGGAGCAGTTGGCCGATAAGACGTTTGATCTGGTCATGAGTATCTTCGGCGCGATGTTTGCGCCCAAGCCGCTCGAGGTAGCGAAGGAGATGGTGCGCGTGGCTCGACCAAGTGGCCGCATTGTCATGGGTAACTGGATACCTAACGATCCAACGTTTGTCGCGCAGATACTAAAGATCAGCTCAAGCTACACGCCGCCGCAGCCGGAAGGTTTTGTCAGTCCCATGACGTGGGGCATCGAGAGCACGGTGGCCGAGCGGTTTGGCGCGGCGGGCGTTCCAGCAGAGAAGATATCCTTTGTGCGCGACACCTTTATCTTCAACTATCCCGGCACACCCTCAGCGTTCGTGGATGAGTTCAGGAGATACTACGGCCCCACCATGAATGCGTTCGAAGCGGCGGAAAAGGCGGGGCGCGCGGCTGAGCTGCAGAAAGAGCTGGAAGATTTGTTCAACAAGCAGAACGAAAGCGGAAGTAACGATACTACCTCGATTCCGGCAACGTTCCTGCGCGTGACGGTCGCGCGTTAAGGCGCTGCGTTAATCGGCAGCGGCGGGGCAAGCGGCGACTGTTTCAACTGCGCGTGAGCTGAAGCAGAATTGCCTCCATTCGATCTAAAATCTACAATCTGAAAACCCGTGGCCAGGGTGGCGGAATTGGCAGACGCGCCAGACTTAGGATCTGGTACCGAAAGGCGTGCAGGTTCGAGTCCTGTCCCTGGCATTCACTCGGGCGGAGTGTCTGCTCTTTCGAAATAGACGGCTCGGCCCACGCTCACCTCAATGAGTGATTGCTTCCACGCGCCGTGATCAAGCGGACGTGTGGCGTCCAGCCGTTTCCTTGCCACACTTTGCGCCGTTTGTGGCCGGGTGAGGATTCGTCCGTCCATTTCGGCGCCGCCTTCCACTCCGAGAAGCGCCAGCACGGTCGGAGCAATATCGATGTTGCCGCTCGGAAGCTGGTTCTCATCGCCAGGATGGAAGTGCGGGCCAGCGGCAACGAGGATGTTATGCACATCGCTCGAACCCAAAGTAGCGTGCGTTCCTTCGCCGGCGGGCCGGTTCCAATCGGCATCGATCATTCCAGTGGCGCCAAACTCGTTCGTATCGCTTGAGGCGCGAAGTGCCACCACGAGATCGGCCGGGTCAGGCGTCGCCAGCTGGATTGCGCCGAGCGGAAATGTTCCCTCTGCTTTGTCACGGGCGAAAATCGCTTCAGCGAAATCGCTGCGCTCAAGCCAATCAACGAGGCGGCGCGTGGTTTCGCGATGATGTTGGTGCACGTAAAACAAAACCGTGCCGGCGTTGCCCGCGACGACGACATCGCCGGGCTTGGGCGGTTCGGAGAAGGTGGTAGCGGCGCGAAAACCGGCGGACTTAAGCAGCGGGAGGAGATCAACCGAGCGCCGAATCGTCGAGAAGCCGTGATCGGAGACAACAAATATGTCGGTGGCGTCGAGCGCGCTCTTTTTCTCGAGAGCGTTTAGCACCGCGGCGAGATCAGCATCGACAGATCTGATGGCGGCGAGCGCCTGCGGCGAGCCCGGCGCGAAGTTATGCTCGGAGAGATCGGGCTCGCTCAGCCACAGGAGAGAGAAATCCGGCACGCCATCGCGCCAGAGATATGCTGTGAGCGCGCGAGTGGCGAAATCGTTGCGCTGCGCCGCGTTGGCCTTGAGATCGTCGCGGAATGGGCCAAGCATTTTGGTCAGCTCTTCGCGTTGCGCGGGCTTCATGGGGGCAGCGGCGAAAATCGTCATCGGCCGGCTCTGCATGGGCACGATGATCCAGTCATCGTGGCGATCGAACAGCTGGACGACCGACTTGGTGCCGGCGAGGGCGACTGTTTTTCCGGCCTGGCGCAGCCGCTCCGGAAACGTAGGCAGAGCAACATATTTTCCGCCAGAGATCTCGTCACCGCGCTTGATTGCTTCCGGCTCCGCCGTGTCGATGGGCTGGCGCGGATGAATGGCGGGACGCAATTCGAGATTGGCGGAAATCCCATTGCGCTGCGGATAACAGCCGGTGGCAAGCGCGGCGCCGTTCACATTAGTGGCAGTGGGATAAACGGAATGGTGATCGCGGAAGCGAACGCTAGCCCGAGCGAGCTTGTCCAGAGTGGGCGCGTATTGTTCCGTGAGGAAGTCGGGCCGCATTCCATCCCAGACAATGAGGACCACGTGACCCGCTGCGGACTGGCCGGCGACAGCTGAAGCATTGAGCCAAAGCGCAACAAAGCTGCTGAAGAAGAGCCGGCTGCCCATTTGCCAGGCACAGTTCACTCACCCTTTACCAGCATGCAAAGGCGAACCCGCTTCGGAAAAATGCTAGAAGTTTACGCCGGGTGACGTGCGCAAATTTTGCGAGGCATCAGGCGCATCGGGATTCACTTCGCCGGGCACAGGCTGCCTGGCTCGGCTTGAAGTATCGAGCTCTGAATCAAGCGAACTGCAGGCGGGCGTGGCAAGTGCAACGCTGAGCAGAATAAAGATCCCGCATAAGAGCTTCATTGGGCGCACCGTTAACAAAAAACTGCTTTGAAATCGAGCACGACGAAATTCCAGCTCGCCCAAATCAGGGAAGCGTTTTACCCGGACCCGAGAGGGCGCGGCCAGGTTTGGCCCCGGTGTGTTCGCCCTCTTTCAAAACGGGCACGCCGTTAACGAAGACGTGCTTCATTCCCGTGACGTACTGGTGCGGCTTATCGAAGGTGGCGTGATCGCTGATCGTGGCAGGATCGAAAACCACTACGTCGGCAAACATTCCTTCCTTCAAAAAACCGCGGTGATCCAGACCGAGATTCGTGGCCGGCAGCGCGCTTAATCGCCGGACGGCTTCGGGCAAGGTGATGACTTTTTCGTCGCGGCAATATTTTCCGAGCACGCGGGCGAAGTTGCCGTAGGCGCGCGGGTGTGGATTTGCTTTGAGAAACGGCTCTTCCGGCGCCTGGGAAGCTTCATCCGAGCCGAAGGAAATCCATGGCCTGGCCAGTTCTTTCTTCACGTTTTCTTCCGACATGAGGAAGTAGACCGAATCGATGCGCGATTCGTCTTCGCTGATCAGATCCATGATCGTCTCGACAGGATCTTTGCCGCGCATCCTGGCCACGTCCGCGACCGATTTGCCGGTCAACGGTTTGAGCTTTTCCGATTTGAACCCGACGAGCAGAATCTTCTCCGGCGAGCCCGCGGCAAGATACAAATTTTCCCATGCATCACTGTCCACTTTTACTTCGGCCGCAATCTTGGCGCGCGTGGCCGGATCGCGCAGCCGCTTGAACAACGCCGGATAACCGCCGTCTTCCGTCCACGGCGGCAGACACGCATCCAAGCCCGTTCCGGCAGCTGTGTAAGTGTACATGTCCGCGGTAATCTTCAGCCCTTCTTTCTGCGCTTGCTCGATTCTTGTTAGAAGTTCGTCTTCTTTCGGCCAGTTCTTTTGCCCGGCAGCTTTGATGTGGTAAATTTCCGCCGGGAGACCGGCCTCGCGGCTGATGCGGAGCAATTCTTCGAGCGCGGGCAGCAGCTGGTTCCCTTCGCTGCGCATGTGCGAAATGTATTTCCCGTGGTAATTCGCCGCCACCTTGCATAACTCAATCAGCTCCTCCGTTTTCGCGTAGAAGGCCGGCGGATAAATGAGCGACGTGCCGATGCCCAGCGCGCCCGCTTCCATTTCCTTGCGCACCAGCTCGCGCATCTGCTCGAGCTGCTGCGGCGTGGGCTGTTTGTCTTCGAGGCCGATGACGTATTCACGAATCGTCGTGGCGCCGACGAACGATGCCACGTTGCAGGAAATGCCGCGCTTTTGTAGATAACGCAGATACTCA
>JBKPQR010000009.1:0-12687 GCA_046734175.1 Verrucomicrobiota bacterium
TGAGAAGTCGCGGTTTGCTCCATTTCAGGTCGGGCGAGCATGGCGTGGGCTGTGGGGCCGTTAGTTGCATATGGCTTGGCCTTCAGCGATGGCATTATCCACCACATGCTTCTCGAATCCAGGCGCTGTACTGTGACACACGCCCATAATGTTCAATACATCCATAGGTCCCGAGCGGGCGCGGACTATGCTCCTGCCAGGAACTTACACCCGCAACCAGCCATTCACCCTGCCGCTGAATCAAGGCCGGGCCGCCGCTGTCGCCTTCACCACTCACACCCTCCAGGGCAGTACAATCCGCGGGTGGATCAAAGCGAAATCTAATCCAATCCTCAGCAACGGTGTCGATCCGGTTTGTTGCCTGCCGCAATCGATGATCGACGCCCTTTACACCATCGAGGCCATTCCCGTAATCACCACGGCCAAGCAGCAGAACCTCCTACCCTTGCTCGTCGGCCTCCTGGTACAACCCAAACGGAACCACGCCAGTTACAGCTGTGGCCAGCTTGAGCAGCGCGAGATCAAGACACACGCTCAGCCACGGCTCAGGAGGACACAAGTGGCAACTCTCTGCGGCACACTAGCTAAGGCTGGACATCACAAGAACCCACTCCGTCTGCGCCACCTAGCTCGCGATACCTTCGTAGTTGACTGCAGCGCCTGGTTAGATAGCAAACTCTTATCGATGAGGACAAGCTCTCACTCCCAGCGTACAAAAAGCGACACAATTAAGGCAGAAATCAAGGCTGCCGCAGATGTGACCATACCCAATTGACGTGAGCGAATCCAACCGCTTAATCCTAAGCTAAGCAGGGTCGAGTAAATACCGGAGCCAAACGTAACAAAGATCAGGGTGCGGACCTGTGGTAGGAACGTTGGTTTAGCCATATTAGGCGGCGCTCCGGGATGGAAGACAAGTGCCAATGCTGTCCCGGAAATGACGGCAAGAATGAATGACGCCGAAGCGACGGCGGCTGCACCAGCAGCCCAGCCCACGTGACGGCGGGAATCGGACGATTGTAGCAAGATGCCGAGGAAAGTTGCCGCGAAGCCACCTAAGAAGGCGCTGAGCGAGGCGATTTGTCGTCCCGTTTCAGCAACGAATTCGGAGTTAGCCGCTTGTATAGCCATCTAACGCGGCAGAAGCTCAGCCACGGCTCAGCGGAGCGCAAGTGGCCGCGGCCTACTAGCGACGCTCAAATCCGGTGCACAGAATTTCACGACAGCGTGAAACGCGAATTGTTTCCTGGCAGACGGCTAAGCCGATCGATGGCGAAGAAAATTGTGGCGATCGTCAGTGTCCGGAACCAATGCAATCTCACTGACCGCGACTCCCGGGATGGGAATCGGGCGTCAGACGACCGCGTGACCGAGCAACGCTTTCCCGCGTATCGAAAGAAAATGAGTAGAGCCGCCGGTGTGATTCGTTAACATCACGGGGTGCCGGACGACGCTAAGACGCAGCTCCGCCTGGAGATTGCCCATGTCCTCTTCATGGACATCGTCGGCTACTCGAAGCTTCTCATTGACGAGCAATCCGAAGCGCTCCACGAGCTGAACCAGATTGTTCGCGGCACCGAGGCGGCGCGCCAGGCAGAAGCTGCAGGTCAACTTATTTATCTTCCCACCGGCGACGGCATGGCGCTGGTGTTTACCGGTTCAGTAGAAGACCCGGTGGAATGCGCCTTGCAGATCAGTCAGGCATTGCGAGCGCAACCAAGTCTGCCCGTGCGAATGGGAATACACAGCGGCCCCGTCCATCACGTGGCCGATGTGAACCAGCGCGAGAACATCGCCGGGGCCGGTATTAACATCGCGCAGCGGGTGATGGATTGCGGCGATGCCGGTCACATTTTGCTTTCAAAGCGCGTGGCCGATGATCTCGCGCAATATCGCCGCTGGCAGCCGTACCTGCACGAGCTGGGCGACTTCGAAGTGAAGCATGGCGTAGTTGTTTCAGTGGTTAACCTTTATGCCGACGTTGTCGGGAACCCTGAGCCGCCGGCGAAGTTGAAAGGCGCCAGGCGGCTGGCGCGGCGCGTGCCGGCCTCCGAACGGCCAAAACGTTCGCCGTTCTTCATCTCGTTGCTCATTGTTGGGTGCATGCTCTTCACCATCGTGGTGCTTGGGATTGTGTTCGCGCCCGCGATCCTGAAGCAGATGAAGAAAGGCGAAGCGGCAACGCCACAGCCCGGCGCGAGTGTGAGTGCGTCGGCGCCAGCGGTTCCTGAGAAAAGCATCGCCGTTCTTCCCTTCGATAACATGAGCCGCGATCCCGACAATGCCTTCTTTACTGACGGCGTGCAGGATCAAATTTTGACTGCGCTTGCCAAGGTTGCAGACCTCAAAGTGATCAGTCGCACTTCGGTCATGCAATACAAAACAGGGCAGCCCCGTAATCTGCGCGAGATCGCTCAGCAACTCGGCGTCACCCATATATTGGAAGGCAGTGTGCAGCGCGCTGGAAACAAGGTGCGAGTGAATGCGCAGCTAATTAATGCACATACTGACGCGCACGAGTGGGCGGAGAATTACGATCGGCCGGTTGACGACGTCTTCGCCATCCAAAGTGAAATCGCCAAAGCAATCGCAGATCAACTCCAGGCCAAGCTTTCACCTAACGAGAAAAGCGCGCTCGAGAAGGCGCCGACGCGGGATGTTGCTGCCTTCGATCTCTACAGCCGGGCCAGGAATCTCATTCTTTCCACCAGTTTCAGCGCGATCAGCGGCCAGAATCTGCGCCAGGCGGTGGACCTGCTCAATCAGGCGGTGGCGCGCGATCCTTCTTTCTTTCTGGCGCAATGCCAGCTTGCCTTCGCCCATGACAACATTTATTTCCTCGGCTTCGATCACACGCCTGCGCGGCTGGCCGCAGCACAAGCAGCGGTTGACGCAGCCTTTCGCTTGCAGCCGGATGCAGGCGAAGCCCATCTGGCCCGCGCCGAACTTCTTTACCGGGGCTACCTCGACTACGACAAAGCTCTAGCCGAACTAGAACTCGCGCGCAAATCGTTGCCCAACGATCCGCGTGTGTTCGAACTCACGGGCTACATCACGCGCCGGCGCGGGCAAGATGAGGAAGGAGTAAAAAACTTGCAGCGCGCGATCGAGCTCGACCCGCGCAACTTTTTTACCCTCCAGCAAATCGCGCTCAGCTACTACAATCTGCGACGATATGCCGATGTCGCCGCGGTTCTCGATCGCGCGCTCGCGATCAAGCCAGATGACGTCGAGACGAGAATGACTCGCGCACTACTCGAGCTTGACTGGAAAGCCGACACGCGCCCGTTGCATCAAGCAATCGAAGAGACTCGGTCGAAAGATCCTGATGCGATCAAGAAAGTTGCCGATAGCTGGTTCATCAGCACCCTGGCCGAACGTAACGCCAGTGCAGCCGAAGCCGCGGTCGCTGCACTCGGCGACAACAACTTCGCCAACGACGCCATCCAGCTCAGTCCCGACTTTTGCAAAGGCCTGATCGCACGAATGAGCAAGGATGAAGCAGCGGCGCGCGCCGCCTTCAGTCGCGCTCGGACTGCGCAGGAAAAGATTGTTGCGCAACAACCGGATTACGGGCCGGCAGTTTGCGTGCTGGCATTGATCGACGCCGCTCTCGGACGAAAGGAAGAGGCATTGCGCGAGGGCCGCCGGGCCATGGAGTTGCTGCCGCTCGAAAAAGACTCGATCAACGGCGCGCACATAATCGAGTTCTTCGCCATGACCGCCGCCTGGGTGGGAGAAAAGGATCTCGCCTGTGAGATGCTGGCAAAGGGACTGCAAATACCCGGCTACGGCACGATGAGCTATGGTCAGCTAAAGCTTATGCCGTATTGGGACGCGCTGCGCGGCTACCCACGCTTCGAGCAAATCGTTAATTCCCTAGCTCCAAAGTAATAATCAACTGCTAATCACGCCGTAGCTCTGGCGAAGGCGGGTCGCCTCGCTCGCGCCGAAAGGCTCGACTCGTTTCCGGGCGCGCACCGAAGCCTACCGGATTACCTACGCCTTCGAAACAGAGCGAGACAATTCATCTACTCGCCATCGGTCAGCGGCGAGACATATATCGGGCGATCTAGGTCAGTCTCTTTTCAATAGACCGCGGCCGAACCCTACGGACTTGAACCGGCAGGTTGAGGGAAATCGACAACGGCCTAATTTCCGGGCATGACACGGCGAAAATTTTTGGGCGTGACTACGACTGGCAGCGCGATCGTTTTGGCGGGACGTTTACCCAAGCTGGTAACGGCGGCAGTGGGATCAAGCACGAACGTGAATAAGACCTTTTCGATCGGTGGAGATCTTACCGTCAACCGGCTCGGCTTCGGCGCCATGCGGATCACGGGCCCGGGAATCTGGGGCTGGCCTCCGGATCGCGAGAACGCGAAGAAGGTTTTGCGGCGAGCCATAGAGCTCGGAGTGACTTTGATCGATACGGCCGACGCCTACGGGCCGGAGACGAGCGAGCTGCTGATTGCAGAAGCGGTGCATCCTTATCCAAAGGGTTTGGTCATCGCGACCAAGGGCGGACTCACTCGGCCTGGTCCGGGGAGCTGGGTTCCAGACTGTCGCCCCGAGCGCTTATCGCAGTGCGTCGACAACAGTCTGAAGCGATTGAAGCTGGAGCGGATCGACCTCTATCAATTGCACACCGTCGATCGCAAAGTGCCGATCGAAGATTCCGCGGGCGCGCTGAAGAAGGCGCAGGATGCCGGGAAAATCCGGCACGTCGGATTGTCGAACGTCACGGTGAAGGAGATCGAGCGGGCGAAGAAAGTTGTGCCGATCGTCAGCGTGCAGAACCGCTATAACCTCACCGACCGCGACTCGCAGGACGTGCTCGATTATTGCGAGAAAGAGAAGATGGGATTCCTGCCGTGGGCGCCGATTGGCGGAAGCGGGCGAGGCGCGGTGAGCAAATCCGACAAATCGTTAGAAGCGGAAGCCAAGCGTCTTAACTACCACCCGGTGCAACTCGCCCTCGCCTGGTTACTCCAGAAATCCCCAGTCATGCTGCCCATCCCGGGAACCGCCAACATCGCCCATCTCGAAGAAAACATGGCCGCCGCCAAGATTCAGCTCTCGCCCGAGGAGTGGAAGGAGATCGAAGCCGCGGGCTAACCGGTCAGAACTTTCGGGGGGAGCGGCGCAACGGACGGAGTGTTCAAAAGTGAGGATTCAGTCGGTTCTTTGTGGACCCTAAAGCGAGAAATATTCCCTACGTCGGAGTGTCACAATTAATCGTTCAATAGGTACTCCCGAGATACCAATATCGCTGAAGATGCAGACCTCTAATAAAGTTCGAAGTTTGTCCGTCAGTTCCATCAGACCTACTCCTTTTGCGACATCCTCCATGCGATCGTCCGGTGTCGAGTAATGCGTGAAATGATTCCGTGTCGTCTTAACAACCCGGACAAACCTGTGTAGGTCGGGAATGAACGAACCTATAACCCCCTCGTGTTCTAAACTGACCTCTCGTAACCGCTCTGCGTATGTCTTCTCGTTCGCAAAAGCCAGTTTTTCTTTCAACCACGCGGCTTCGTTCGGGATCGCTTCAATAATCCGCTTCTTACGCTCCCGAAATTGTAATTTGGGCTGAACCCAGTGTTCGAATTTTGGATTAGTTCGATGATAGACTTCGATGGCCTGCGCTAAAAACAGGAATTGATGGTTAGTATATAAGCTGGGACTGAATATTGTGCTGAAGTAAAGATTAAGAACGTCCTTGAGCTGCGGCTGAAGTATAAACCAGCGGCGAATCACATCTGGAAGGCAATCCTGTACGTCCGGCAGACTAACTAGCATATTTTGATGGATTAGCGACCGTTGCGCCGCGGTTACACCCTCGTTCGTTTTTAGAAGTTCGAGCAACGGCGAAGAACGGGGCTTTATTGTAAATTTGACACTCTCGTAAAACACCGGTCTACCGGTGAATAGTGTGAGGAGGCGACGCACTGTGGAAACATCCAGCATGAGGTCTGCGACTCTTTGTTCCGACGTGAAGGTGAACTCTAGGCAATGACTCTCTTTACACCGCACTCCTCTTGAACCGCGCGATATGCTGACGGTGGGGAACAGAACTAGTGTAAGAGCTCCGTTAACCTTAATTGAAATTGGCTCTGGTTTTTCGACACAGACTCGCGTCTCGATTTGCTTTGGGTTTTCAACATCCTCCAAGACTATGCGAGAACGACCTGTCCAATTATGTAGCAAGTTAAAAGTAACGCAGGCATAACGAAAATATGTCGCGTTCCACGTCTTGAACTCGTGACCCAGTAATGCGGCCATCGGTCGAACACTGGTTGTAAAAAGCCCGCCCTTCGATTCTGTGCCAGGCTTATGGCAGCCAAATAAGCTCACCGGGCTCCCGTTTTCGTCGGCACCGATCACTGTGTCAGGCACGCCGAGCGCGTATGGCGACGCGAACGGGTGTGCTTTAGAAATCCCGCGTAAGCTGCGAGGCATCTTGACCCTAAGCGAGAGGCCGGTTTGAGGATTGTATCGCAATACACCGTATTCGGGATCGCGCGACTTACCGAAAATCACCAACGGCCCTCTATCCGTCTCCTCTTGCGCACGTGTTAATCGCTCATACGCCGACAGAACCGAATGTCATATTGCCTGTTAGGTTCGATAGCCCAGCACGTCAGAAATGGTGAAGTTCGAGGCGATGAAGGTTCGCAGAGTAGGCAGTGTCCTTTCGATCAATTTGGCCTGAGCCCGTAGACGATCCCTCAGATAGAAACCTTATCGAAATCAGAGGCCGTGAACTCGTCTTCAATGAGTAGGACACGTTGTGATTCAACCAATTTATTCGAAGGGTGGCGTGGCATATCGAATCGTTGATGCTGCCCAGACTGCGAATCGCCTTCAATGAGCTTGTCGAGAGGGAGGTCTGCAATGGCATCATCAAACGTGCTGAAGTGAACCCGTGTAAACGGGTGCAGCCCGCCGAATTCGATCACGAAACGAGCTTTTCGCAGCAAGACGCCGAACGCTGTCAATGCTTGAAATTTAAGGCCATGCACGTCTTGAAGTAGCTGAGCAAGTTGCGGCTCGAAGATGTAAATGGCGTCAACAAACTCGTGATAGTGCCGAGCGAACTCTTCAATCGAATAGTTAATCCTGTTTTCAAAAGGTACCAAGTCTTTGCTGAACCACACCGGCTTCTTTCTCTCGACGGCTCTGTCGAAGACCAGAAGGAGCTCCCCAGCAAGAGTAGCATTGTCCTGCAGTGCGTTGTAAAGCCGTAGCAACCCTTTAGCTGCCCGGTGCTTTCTGTCCAACGACAGATCACATCGAAAACCAATCATACACATTGGCGGTATTCTGCAAGGCGGGTCAGCGCCGGCACTCGAAATTGAGCTTGGAGCGATGTGGGATCGCTCCTCGTTTTTGATAAAAGCTTGGTCGAACACTTTAAACGTGACGCTAGCCTTTCTGTTGCACCTGCACCAACTTCACCTGGGAGACGGCGACGTTGCCGTTAAGTAAACATGACGATCGGCGGCTGGGCGTGCGGCACGTGCGCTGTCCACCCAAGGGGCGCGCGTGATTGTGAATGGCCGGAAGCCGGAGCGTTCTATGGCCGCAGAATGATTTTGCCGTCGGCGCGGCCGGTGGCGGAGATTTGATGGGCCTTTTTCGCTTCGGCAACCGGCAGAACCATCGCGACACGCACTTTAAGTTTCCCGTTTTCCAGCAGACGATTGATTTCCGCGAGCTGGTCCAGCTTCGGCATCATGACCACCATTGCCGCCGTGACACCGAACTGCTTTGCCTTTTCTGGCGACGGCGGATTGACCGTGCTCACGAGGTAGCCGCCGCGCTTCAACGTTTGGAAGGCGCGCTCCTGTGTCTCCGCCCACGGTGTCGAAGACGACGTCGACGTGACGCACCTTCTCTTCGAATCTCTCCGCCTTGTAGTCGACGAACTCATCCGCCCCAAGCTCGCGCACAAACTCTTCGTTTCGGCCTGAGCCGGTTCCGATGACATGCGTTGCTTTCGTTTTGGCAAGTTGCACGGCCATCGACCCAACCGCGCCGGATGCTCCGGTGATGAGGATGCCCTGGCCGCTGGCGAGCTTGCCGTGATCGAAGATTCCCTGCCACGCTGTGAGCGCGCCCACAGGAACCGATGCCGCCGTATCGAAATCAACATTGCCAGGCTTGCGCACGAACTCACTGGCCGGGGCGGCGACATATTCCGCGTACCCACCGCTGTGGGCGCCGAGATACCCGTAGACGTCTTCTCCTCGGACGAAATCCGTCCCCCCAGTCTCTTCAACTGTGCCGGCCACCTCGCAGCCGAGGATGAACGGCAGTTTCAAACCGAAGAGCTCGCCGAGCCCGTCCCGGATTTCCAATCCACTGGATTTACCGCCGCTGCCTTTACCTTGATCATAACCTGACCTGCCGCCGGCCTAGGCCGCTCCACATCCGCCAGCTCCAATACCTCTTCGTTGCCAAAACGTACGATCCGAACCGCTTTCATGGTTTTCTCCTCGTGGCCCCGCGCGTGATTCAACAACACCATCACAATAAGATAGATTTGTCTCCAACCGCTCAGGAGGTATGTAAAGGAGCTAGATGCCTGACAAAATTCATCCTGAGGTGCGCGTCGGGCATGTGCATCTGAAGGTCTCTGATCTGGATCGCGCACTGAGATTTTACCGCGACGTACTCGGATTCGAGCTAACGCAGCGTTACGGTAATCAAGCGGCATTCCTTTCCGCCGGAGGTTATCATCACCACATAGGGCTGAATACGTGGGATAGTGCTGGCGGTGCACCTCCACCGCCGGGTTCCACAGGATTGTATCATCTCGCGATCCTTTATCCGACGCGCGCTGAACTCGCTGATGCGCTGCAACGCGTTTTGCGCGCCGGCATTCCCTTGGAAGGAGCATCTGATCACGGCGTAAGTGAGGCGATCTATCTGCGCGACCCAGATGGGAACGGGGTGGAGCTTTACTGGGATCGGCCAAAGAAGCAGTGGCCACGCACCGCTGACGGACAGCTTGCGATGGGCACAAGTGCACTCGACCTCGACAGTTTACTCGCTACACCCAAGTCGCCGGCAAGCGCGAAACGCCGATGAGGACACCCGACGAAAAGTGGGTCAGTGCTAACCGTCGACACAAGCTTCGTCCACACTTCTAGACGGACGACTGCTATCTCTCGTTCGTCCTAAAACACTTTCACCTCGGCGACGGCGATGTTGCCGTTTAAAGCAACATCGACATCGGCCGTGCGTGTCCCGCCGGGCCTTAGTTAAGGCGGGTTGCGATCCTGATTTCGTTTACGGTTTCGCCTCCTTCACCTCAGTGTGAAGCGCGCAAAGCCATTTCCCGTCTTTATCCGTCCACACCGCCGAGCAATTGTACATGCCGGAGAAATCCTTGCCCTTGAAAGCGCCTTGCACATCGGCTTTGTAAACAACGATCGCTACATTCTTGGTCAGATGGCTTACATGCATGTCGCTGAAGCTCACGCCGCGGATTTCGATGTCGTTCATGTCCGCAATCTCCTTCCCTGAATCCTTCGTTCCTACGTCATAAACGCCGGTATAACTCGGCGCGCACAACGCCTTGAAGGCATCTGCCTGGCGGTTCTTGTAGGTGTCCCATGATTTCTTCTCCAGGTTCATGATAGTGTCATCGTCACCGGCCGTGGCGAGAGCGAGCATCGGCGCCGCGAGTAACGTAATAATGTTGAGCAGGATGGTCTTTCTCATAGGCCGGCGATGCTAACGGCGCTGCGCACGAAGTGTCAATTCCCGCGGCATTGCAGCAAAGAGATTCCTCGACTGAGCTCAGAATGACAAAGCAAGGCTGTACGAGTTTGAACGCAGACGCCGTGATGCGCCCTCAAATCACGGGCCGAATACAGCAAAAAAGCGCCGGAAGATTTCCTCCGGCGCTCTCTCTACTTGTTAGAAGCTATCGAGTTCGGATGCTGGCTAATCCTCCAGCACTTTCTCTACGTCGCCGACCTTTTTCTCCACTTTGCCGCCGATCTTTTCCACCGTGCCGCGCGCCTGGAGATCTTCGTTGCCGGTCAGCTTACCCGCTTCCTCTTTGATCTTGCCCTTGGCCTCATCCATTCCGCCCTGCATTTTATCTTTGGTGCTCTCTTCCATATAAAAGAATTCGCATGCGCAGCCCAACTCGGATGGCGAATCAAAGACTCGCTAGAAGGCGGGCGGTTGGGCGTAACCGGCCGCGCAGGTCGTAGTCGGCCGGCCGCAGTGAGCTGGTTCACTCGCTCCTTCTGTTCCTCGACCAGCAGCTGGAATAACAGAGGAATGCCATGAAGAGGACATGCCCGATTTCGGATTGGGAGATCGTCGTTGGAACCGGGCATAGACGTTCCTCTAGAGAGGCCGAAGATGAGGCGAACTGATAGCCTCGGGAACAACAGAGACCACGACTTTGTTTTTGGTGTTTCTTCTACTTATGGAGATCAGCTGCGGCGCAGGCCGAGGGGCAGCACGGTTTTGTTAAACACTTCGTTGATAACCTGAGCGATGCCCGCGTAGATGGCAGAAAGGCCGCAGAAGACTCCTTCGTAACCGGTGGCATGTTTGAAGCCGGGGCTGACGGGCGCCAGTTCGCCGATGGCGAGCGCGATGAAGAGAAGTGTGAGCGATCCGAAGATCACCTGGCCGGCAAGATGGAGCCGCAGAGTTCCGATGAACATCAGCAAGGTGAACAATCCCCAAAGCAATAAGTAGGCGCCCATGGCGGTTTCGTCCGATGCGGTGGCGAGGCCGAGTTTCGGCAGGATAAGAAGAGTGACAAGGGAAAGCCAGAAGAAGCCGTAGGAGAGAAAGGCGGTGGCGGCAAAAGTGTTCCCTTTCCTCCATTCCATAATTCCGGCGATGATCTGGGCAGCGCCACCGTAGCAGAGGCCCATTGCGAGGATCATGCTGTTGAGCGGATAGAAGCCGGCATTGTGAAGGTTCAGCAGGACGGTGGTCATGCCGAAGGCCAGTAACCCGAGGGGAGCGGGGTTCCCGGTGGTGTCGCGCGGTTGCGGAGTAGAGTTGCTCATGCGGCAATTATTTCAGAACGAACAAGAGTGGAAAGAAGATAAGGGCGAACGGAAGAATTAAGAGAAACGAGTCGGAGCTCATGCGGAGGGCAGAAGCCGCACTCTGTCGAACGAGTATACTTAGCAAGTCGAGTGGAATAATCCGCCGACTCGCTCTTCTTTATCGACCAAGCTGTTATAAAAACGCACGGCCGCTTTGGTCTCCTTGATGTAAAATGGTATTCCCGTTCGCTTGAGAAGCTCGATTGTTTCAGGAGCAGTCTGCAAGGCGAGTAGCATCCCGCGACTGAGAACGACCACGGAGCTGCCGTTGGCCAGCAGCTCTTCCACATCAGCGGGCTGAATTCCCGGTGCATGGTGAGTGTTTGTTTCCTTCCAGTCCCAGGCACGACCGCCGCCGGGATAAAGCTTGAAGTCACGACCGGCGCCGAGGCCATCGACTTCCATGTGGCCCCAGGAAACGCTTTTAATTCGAGGCGAAGAGCTCTTCATCTGCCTTTTGCCACTCGGCTCACTGGAGTAACTTTTGAAAGCGCGAATCGTCTCGAAGCGGGTCCCACTCCCAGCGGCGCCTGAGATCATTGACGGTGATGCTGTAGTTGGCGCTATCCACCGCGCCCGGCGTTTGGAGCAGGCGTGCGATCAACGGAACAGCCAGGTCCTTCTCGCCCAAACGTGCGCAGATCAGGGCCAGGCAGGCATTCATGATGGCGCCGTCGTATGCATCTTTGGATTCCGGCTTCAGCTCGACCGCGCGCCGGCCTTCGCGCATGGCATCGTCTCGCCTTCCCATAAAGGCATAGAGCAAACCGAGAGTTGCGTGACGCTCGGCCGCATCGGGGGCCTCTCGCATTGCCTTTTCGAGATCAGCCGCGGCGGCATTGAGATTTTTTTCCGCTTCAGCGCGATCATTTCGCGCGAGCGCGACCAATCCCGCAAAGAAAGTCTTCGGCTGCAATCCGCCGTTCATGTAAGAGAGGACTCTTCGAGGCGATTGCGCGAGCACCGTGGCGGCACGGTCGAAATCGCGATCCAGCATAGCGGCGTCCCAGCGACAGGTTGTGACTTCCCCATCGGGATCAACACCAGGGGGAATTTGGGCGAGCAAGTTGTTGAGAGTGGCGGTGTCGCCTTTCCACATGAAATCGACATAGCCCGATTGCATTTTCGCCACCGTGGAATCGGGCGCCATCGCGCGCAGCCTCGCTGCCACGATCGCCGCCTCCGGCCACCGCCGCATGGCAGTTTGGGTAAAGAGAAGATTGCGCACCACGTTCGGATTCTGCGGGTCGAGCTTTTGAGCTCTCTCAAACGCTTCGAGCGACTGTGGCCAGCGCCCTTGTCGCCGCCGGATGGCGGCAACCAGCCTCGCGACGCTGGCATCGTTTGGCAGCAGTTCCTGCACGGTAGCAAATTCAGCGAGAGCCCGCTCATAATCGCCATCGATCCAGTAAAAGCATTGACCGAGGGCGATGTGCCCTTCGGCAAGGTTTGGCTGCAAACTGAGCGCGATTTCCGCTTCAGCGCGCGCTTTTGTTTTTCGCGCTTCGACGGGTTCGTAATAGTGAAAGATCTGCGCGCAAGTGGAAGCGAGTCGCGCGTGCGCAAGCGCGAAGTTGGGATCGAGCTTGATCGC
>JBKPQR010000010.1:0-5414 GCA_046734175.1 Verrucomicrobiota bacterium
CTTACCTTTATCTTCACGCGATGTCCAATGCCGAACTTTTGTCCGCTGATTTCGAACCGGTTTGCCGAGCTACAGAAGGCGATCCTGACCAGACCGGAGCTTTCGCAAACGCGGCTCCTCAGCATCACGCTTGATCCGGCATACGATGGTCCGGCGGTTTTGAAAAACTACGCGAAAAACCTTCCGGCCGACTTTGCCATCTGGACCTTTGCCACGGGCGAGCAGACGGAGATCGAAAAGCTCACGCGCGCCTTCTCCGTTTACGTGCAGCCGGAAGGCGGCACGATTTCGCACGGGCTGGCAACAGCTCTCATCAACCCCGAGGGCAATATCAAAAAAATCTGGCGGGGTAACGGCTGGTCCACCGCTGAAGTGCTGGAGGCGTTAAAGTAACAAATACGAAAAGTTGCAAGCGGCAGCCGGCGAGCCGTGAGCGCGACACCTCAGGGCACAACCTGGAGCACGCCGGCGGCGCCAATTGTCATATCTCGCATGTTGTGATCGACAATCGGATACTTACCCGCTTGCGCTATGACAGCATCGAAAATCACACCCTGGCCCTGCGCGATAGGATAAGTAGAAACACCGGTCAGCGCGTGTTTCGGGTCAGCATCGGGATAAACGGCGGCGAACATCCCACAGATAATGTCGAAGGCGCTGGGGAGATTTGGCCCCGCATCGATGACATAGAGCCGAACGCGCTGCCCGACTTTTGCCGTCAGTGGATGATCGTTGTATTGGAAAGCGGTTCCGTTGAAGACGACTTCGTCGGGTTTCACGCTCAGCATTTTCTCGTAATCGCCCGCCATCATCGCGCCTTCGACCTGGGCCGTGTACCATTCGCTTTGCACGAGCACATAGCTCACGCCGGCCGGCGGCAACGGCTCGGCTGGATCGACAACGATCGCGCCGTACATTCCATTGGCCATGTGTTGCAGCACCGGGGGCGTGCCGCAGTGGTAAACAAATGCGCCTGGCGTTTTCGCCACGAAGGAAAATTGCAGCTTCTCACCAGGATTGATCGAGCGGTAAGCGAGATCGGGCGGAACCTGAGCGGCGTGAAAATCAATCGAATGCTGCATCGTGCCGTTGTTAGTGAAAGTGACGTTGAGGGTTTGTCCTTCTCGCACATGCAGAATCGGGCCCGGCACGCTGCCATTAAAGGTCCACGCTTGATATTGCACTCCGCTGGCAATCTCGACGGCGGAATCAGTCGCGACCAGGTTCACCTCCACGCTATCGCCATTACCAATCAGTGGTGGCAGCAAGGGCGGGAAAACATGAGTAAGCGGAGCGCCCGAGGCGATGCTCAAAGGCGAGACGGCAGCCGCGGCGTTTTGCGGAGTGGGCGGCAAGGTCGTGCGGGTGCTGCCGAGCGTGGCCAGCGCGAAGACAAGGACGGTGATGATCGCGCCGATGGCGGCAAGCTGATGATCCCAATCCAACGCTGGTCGCGACGGTGCAGAACGGGCCGGCGAGTGCTCCACCAGAGCCGCCCATTTCGGATAACGATTGCCGAGGTAGTAATCGAGACTGTAGGGATTCCGGCCGAGAAAATGTTCAAACAGCGCCGCGGCGGCAAAGACAAAGGCATAAACCAGCGCCGGGCCGACGTTCGTGGCCCCGGCAGTGTAAGGACCGCCCGCCGAAGCCTTCCGCGGTTGACCAAATGAGCAAACTGAAGAGTGCTCCAGCGAAGTAGGTGAAACGCCGCGCCAGACCAAGCAGCAGTCCGAGGGCGACCGCGGTTTCAATGAGTCGCGTGGCCGTAATGAAAAAGGCGGTGTGCACGGTCACCAGGCGCAACCAGAAATGGAACCACGGCTGCACCCAGTACGGCTGTCCGTTGGCAGCGTTCTGGAGGTACCCAAGGTAATGCGCGGCGAATCCCGGCTGCCATTTTAGATAGGCATCGATGGCCATGAGAATGCCGAACCCAGTTCGCACCGCAGCCGCCGCCACGATGAGCCAGGCTGCCGATGACGTTTCGGGATTGATCTTTTTCTGCGTTGCAGCGCTTTTCATGAGTCAGCTCCTTGCAGGTGATTTCTTGACCATAATTTGCATGCTGTGCGGAACACAAGATGCGAACCCGCGCGAATGTTGCTAAATCGTAAGGAAGGGACCCGAGCTTCGGCCGCAAGAATTGGTTTGTTCGCGGAAGAACCGTTCCGCATTTTCTTTCCTATCGGTTCATTGCTTGGAGCAGTGGGTGTGTCGCTCTGGCTGCTCTACTATTCCGGGGCAATCATTACTTATCCGGGCATCGCGCATGCGCGCCTGATGATCGAAGGATTCATGGCTTCCTTCATGTTTGGCTTTCTCGGGACGGCAGGACCGCGCATCACGTCCGCGCCGCGTTTTTCTTTTTACGCGGTCATGCTGGTGCTCACGCTGCAGTTGCTCGCTGCGGGATTGCATACCGGCGGCGCCCACCAGGCCGGCGACAGCTGCTTCACCCTGGGGCTACTTATTTTTGCTGTGCTGCTGGCACGCCGTTTTGTGCAACGGCGTGATTCCCCGCCGCCAAACTTCGCCCTGGTCGCCCTCGGCTTGCTCACCGGCATCATCGGGGCCGCTCTCGTGAGCGCGAGCGAAGCTGCTCAATACTCCTTCCTCTATCGGTTTGGCACGGCATTGCTTAACCAGACCTTCGTCCTTCTGCCGATGATGGGCGTCGCGCCATTTTTTATTCGCAAACTGCTCGAACTGCCCGGGCCTGAGCTGCCGGAATCACGCGAGCTTCCGCCGGCATGGAAACGGCAAGCCATCTTCGCCATCTTCGCAGGCCTAGTCATCATCGGCTCGGAATTGCTTGATATTTACGGTCTGGTCAGAATGGGTCCGGCAATTCGCGCGAGCGTCGTTTTCCTATATCTCGCCACTCGACTCCCACTGCGCGGCCAGACATTTCTGGCCAACTGCATGCGCTTTGGCTTGCTCTTTCTCGCCATCGGCTTTGTCCTGATGGCGCTCTTTCCCGACTGGCGGGTTGGGGCGCTGCATCTGCTCTTCATCACCGGGTTCAGCTCTGTCGTTTTCACCGTCGCGTCGCGGGTTGTCTTCGGCCACAGCGGCAACGCGCATTTGTTTGGCGGACGTCTCCCATTTTTGATCATCGCGAACGTGCTGCTTTTTCTTGCCATGCTGTCGCGCCTGAGCGCCGATATGGCCCCGCCAGCGCGCACTCTTCACCTGCTTGCGGCGGCGATCCTGTGGCTTGCTGCGCTCAGCGTTTGGGCGGCAAAAGTCTTGCCTAAAACAATGCAAGGCGCGGTCGAGGACTAGCTGTTATCGCACTTTAAGCCTGCAACTCCTCGCATGAAGATCCGGCCATTCACGGTGCTTCGTTAGCGCGGCCAGCAAGATCGCTCTCGACGTCTTCTCTACAGGCTCAAACCTTCGTAGGTTTCCGCAATAATGTGATCAACTACTGCCTTGATGTCGTGCGTCTGTTCGTAAATCCTTAATTGCCGGTCGGCGCCGGTGCCTTCGGGAATGATTCGTTCCACGTGCGAGATCTCGCGCTGGCTGCCGAGTTCCTCTACTTCCGGCGCGATGAACTCGAGCATCTCGTGTAATAGCTCGCGCTCGTCCATCTCGCATTTGCGCCCAAAATCGATAAGCTTTCCATCGATGCCGTAACGCGAGGCGCGCCAGCGATTCTCATCGATCAGTCGGCGCCGGTACATGCGAAATGTGACGTTTTGCCGGCGCAGCTTGTGCAGCTTGAACACCACCGCCTGCATCACGGCCGCCAGCGCGATGGTGTCGTCCACCCGGGATTGCGCGTCGCAAATGCGAAACTCCAGCGTGTTGAAGAAAGGATGCAGCCGGATGTCCCACCAAATCTTCTTCGCGTTGTCGATGCAGTTCGTCGTCACCAGCATCTCAAGGTAATCTTCATACTCGGACAAGCTTTCGAATGGGTCCGGGATCCCGGTGCGCGGAAAGCGCTCAAAGATCATTTGCCTGTAGGCTTTTAATCCGGTGTTCACTCCGAGCCAGAAGGGCGAATTGACCGAGAGCGCATAGATGTGGGGCAGGAAATAGCGCGCCTGGTTCATGACATCGATGCCTTCCTCGCGGTCGGGAATTCCCACATGAACGTGCAACCCGAAGATGAGGTTGGCGCGCGCGATCTGCTGCATGTCTTTGACGATGGTGGCGTAGCGTTCGTCCGCCGTGATAGGCTGGTCCATCCAATGTGAGAACGGGTGTGTCCCAGCGGAGGCGATCTTGAGGCCCGCGCGCGCGGCCAGCGCAGCCAGGCCACTGCGTAATTGCAAGACCTGCTCGCGCGCGTGCGCGCTATCACGGCAAATCTCGGTGCCGAGTTCCACCACCGATTGATGCATCTCGGCCTTGAGCCGCTCCTTCAACATCATCTTCCCATCATCGAGAATCTGTTGAATGTGTGAGCGCAGCTCGCGCGTCACTGGATCAACGATCTGGAACTCTTCCTCGATCCCGAGAGTGAAGAGTTCTTCGTTGATCATCGCTGCTTCGGCATATTACGCCGGCGAAGAGCGCTGGTGAAATAAAGCTCTGTGACTCAGCTTGACCCACATCAAATTACCTGAGCTGTTTCACGAGGCGCTTGTGTCAGCGCCCACAAACGGGCCGTTTAATCCGGCGGCGGCAGTGGTGGATGAAATCTATGGCCCCGCATCATCTGACGGTGGCGCTGCTCCATCTGCTCCAAACGGGTTCGCTGCTCGGCGGTGAGAAGCGGAGTGATCTGCGCGTGCATTTGATCAAAGATGGCTCGCACTTCACGACCCGTTTCTTCACGCTTGGCTTCGAGGCGCGATGTCGCGCGATCAACAATGGGGGAGATTTGATTGACCTGTTCCGGCGTGAGCTTTAGCTCGCTGCGCAGATGCTGTTTCATGTGTTCCGCGATGGATCGGGAATGCAGACGATAAAAAAAAATGGCCGGCCCGAAATGGCCTGCGACCAGGAAACCAGTCGCCGCACCCGCGAGAAAGACCGCGACGAAGGCGAGGATCAATTTCCAGCGCAGCGATCTGTTCATTCCCCGAGATTGTTTTCGATGGCGTTGTCAACGATACCGTATTCGTTCGTTACTTCGGAATTCGTGGCGGAGACGGCAGCGCCGTAGAAAGCCGCGACGGCCAGCGCCATCACGCCGATGGCTAGCGCTGTGACGCGGCGCGCGAAAATGCCAATTAAGGCCGCGCCATTCGCCGGCACCTCGCGCACCCGCGCCAGCACGCGACTATCGAAGCCGAATGGCATTTGCAATGGCACTTCCACCTGAGAGGCCGCGCCCAGCAACCGCCGCAAAATTTCACCGCGCGAGCTCACAGCAATCCTCCGATTTGCCGCCGCAGTTTCTGTCGCGCGCGAAACGCTCGCACTTTGACGCTCGCCGCCGTCCAGCCGGTGAG
>JBKPQR010000011.1:0-17829 GCA_046734175.1 Verrucomicrobiota bacterium
CCATCTCCCACGCCCAGTCCGACGCCGACGGCAATTCCGATTCAAACACCTACACCTACACCTACACCGGTCCCGACGGCTACGCCCACTCCTCCTCCGTCACCCTCACCTACTCTAACTCCGCTGCCTACGGCCACACCCACACCAACTCCGGTTTCCACTCCCACTCCCACGCCTGCGCCAACAGCTACGCCAGTACCGAGCCCTACCCCGACGACAACACCCACTCCTACACCGATCGCAACTCCTACTCCAACACCTGCTCCGACGGCTACCGCCTCGCCCTCTCCAACAGCTACTCCCAGTGGAACCAGCGGGACTGCGCTTAGCAGTGTTTCTGCGAAGATATATGTTGGCGCTGGCGCTACCTCCCCCTCCACCGGTTTCACTATTAGAGGGACGGGTTACAAAACGGTCGTAGTGCGGGCGCTCGGCCCCAGCCTCACTCAGGCTGGTGTAGCTGCACCTTTGAGCGATCCAGAGTTGCGTATCCTTAATTCCTCCGGTCGCGTTATTGCCTCTAACGACAATTGGCGCGACACCCAGCAATCTGCCTTCGCAGCGGGCGGGAGCTACCATGTTTTGCAGCCTGCGGCCGACACTGAGGCGGCGATTGCGATCACTCTGCCGGTCGGCAATTATACGGTGGTAGTTGACGGTAAGAATCTCAATCAAGGAACAGCTCTCGCTGAAATCTACGATTTCTCTCAAAATAGCACTTCCAGTTTAGTGAACATGAACGCACGGGCCCAAGTACTGACCGTAGACAATCCGGTAGTCGCAGGTCTGAGAATAGCAGCCAGTTGCAACTCGCGTTTCGTGCTGCGCGCCCTTGGACCTACTCTCACTAACTACGGAGTCTCCGGCACCCTCTCTAATCCAGTGCTTTCTATTTACGACAGTAATGGCACGCTGCTGCGCAGCTGCGATAATTGGCACACAGTTCCTGAATCTGCTGAATTACTATCGACCGGCTATGCGCCCGCGAATTCGCGCGAACCGGCCATGATCGTCCAGCTAACAGCAGGCACTTACACCGCCGTTGTGCAGGGCAAAAATGGCGGAAGCGGCACAGCGCAGTTGGAAGCGTATCAGCTAAAGTAACGGTGGGGCAGGCCCGCCGCAGGTTAATCTACGAGCAACTTCCGACCTCGGCGTACGTGCCATGCCGACTGAAGACTACGCTTTGCGTAGTCCTGTTTCCTTGGGCTGGCAACTTGTGGCTGTTTCCCTGGATTAAAGTGGTCCGAATCATTAGCTAGCCATTCGCTCCGAATGGCCCGGAGTTCTAAAGTCGCGCAGGTTCCGCTCTGTAATGTTGCGATCGGTGGTATGTAGTGGAAACGACTTGCCGTGAACCCGCACCTGCGCAAAGTAACCCCCCGATGAGGTGGAACGATATCGCGCTTGAACGATTGGCTTTAGAGTTGCCCCTGAGGTCGGGACAAACCGGATGACACCGGAATAGCGTTGCAGTAATCAGATTCCAGTTATCACATCTGACATTTGCTCAGGTAATGCCTTTGCTATAACATCTTCTCAATCAAGACTATCCAGCGTAGCTCAGTGGTAGAGCGGTCGGCTGTTAACCGATTGGTCGTAGGTTCGAATCCTACCGCTGGAGCCAGGACCGCATGATGCCAATGAACGCCAGGCCATAACCGATGGCACACGGAATCAGCATTTGTCTTCCTGCGACGATTCTGCTCATGCTTCAGATTGACCCACTTATCGCCCAACAAGCTCCTTCACCAACGGCGGAGCCAAATTCGCTTTTGAGCGAGAGCGAATTACCCTTTCACTATCCCCCCTTTGACCGCATCAGGGAGGAACACTTCGTTCCAGCCATCGATGCTGGAATGAAAGAGCAGCTGCGAGAAACCGGTGCAATCGCCAGCAATCCTGGGAAGCCGACGTTTGAAAACACGGTGGTGGCGCTGGAGCGCTCCGGTCGCTTGTTGCAAGGTGCGCAACGCATTTTCTCAAACCTGAACGCCGCCGATACCAATCCCACTCTGCAAAAGATCCAAAGCGACCTTGCTCCTAAACTTTCGGCTCATCTCGATGCCATTCACCTCGATGCTAAACTATTCGCCCGCCTGCAAACGCTCTACGATCGTCGCGAGACGCTGCAATTGGATGCCGAGTCGAACTATCTCCTTGAGCGATATTATAAGGACTTCGTTCGCGCTGGGGCGAAGTTAACTACCGAAGCAAAGGAGAAATTAAAAAAGCTGAATGCCGAGCTCGCAAGCTTGCAAACGAATTTCGAGCAAAACATGCTCAAGGAGAAGAACGCTTCGTCGGTTCTGGTGGAGAATCGGGCCGAGCTCGATGGCTTGTCAGAAGATCAAATAGCGGCAGCCGCAGCCGCGGCCAAGGAAGAACATAGAGAAGGCAAATACCTCATCCGGCTACAGAACACGACCGGGCAGCCAGTGCTGGGGTCGTTGAAAAATCGCGCTCTGCGCGAACGGATCATGCAAGCCTCGCTGTCGCGTAATAGCAAGGATGGGCCGTTTGATAACAAGGGAGTCGTCATCAGGATTGCCACGCTGCGGGCGCAACGGGCGAAGCTTCTGGGTTATCCGAGCCATGCCGCTTATCAGCTGGAAGATCAAACAGCCCGGGATGTTCCTACTGTGAATAAGCTCCTGGCGGACCTTACTCCACCGGCTGTAAGCAATGCCCGGCGAGAAGCTGCCGATCTTCAGCGTGTAATTGATCAGGAGCACGGCGGATTCCAGCTGGCAGCGTGCGATTGGGACCTGTACGCGGAAAAGGTGCGCAAAGCGCGCTATGCTTTTGATGAATCGCAACTGCGCCCCTACTTTGAGTTAAATCACGTCCTTCTCGATGGCGTCTTCTATGCAGCCGGCCAGCTTTATGGCTTAACCTTCAAAGAACGGCACGATCTTCCTGTTTACCACCCCGATGTTCGAGTCTTCGAGGTGTTTGATGCTGACGGTCAGCCGCTGGCAATTTTCATCGGTGATTACTACGCTCGGCCATCCAAACGCGGCGGGGCCTGGATGAACGAATATATTTCGCAGGACGCGCTCTTTATGATGAAGCCGGTTGTAGCTAATCATTTGAACATTCCGAAGCCACCACCAGGTGCACCTACTTTGCTGACGTATGATGAAGTCCGCACGGCTTTCCATGAATTCGGGCATGCCTTGCACGGCATGTTCTCAAACGTGAAGTATCCGCGCTTCAGCGGAACAAGTGTGCCGCGCGATTTTGTGGAGTATCCGTCGCAGGTCAACGAGATGTGGGCGACATGGCCGAGCGTACTCGCGAACTACGCGAAGCATTTCCAGACGGGCGAACCGATCCGGAAGGAGCTGCTCGAGAAAGTGCTGGCGGCAGAAAAATTCAATCAGGGCTACAAGACAACGGAATACCTCTCCGCATCGCTGCTTGATCAAGCGTGGCACCAGCTCAGCCCACGCGAGATCCCCGTCGATGCGCTCGCTTTTGAAATTGCGGCGCTGAAACGAGCAGGCGTGGCCTTTGCGCCCGTGCCGCCGCGATATCGCTCAACATATTTTGCACACGCATTTAGCGCAGGCTACTCGGCTGGATACTACTCTTATCTCTGGAGTGAGGTGCTGGATGCCGACAGTGTGGACTGGTTTAAACAGCATGGCGGCCTTAAGCGCGAGAATGGCGACCATTTCCGCAAAACGCTGCTTTCACGCGGCGGCAGTGCAGACGCCATGCAGTTATTTCGCGATTTCACCGGCCGCGATCCCTACATCGAGCCTCTGCTGGAGCGGCGCGGTCTAAAAGTATCGGATGCTCAGGACACAGAGCCGACACGCCCCTGAGGACGGAGCTTTTCGCGCTCCGCGGGACCCGATAAAAATCTCGAAACGGAGCCTTTGGGGCATCGATATTGCTCATTAAGAACGCGATTATGTTGTTCCTCCTCTCAGGTGTATTCAGCGTCGGTTCCGTGGCGACTCTCGCGCTGCTTATTGGCCGGGCCCCGGAAGCTTACGAAACTGCCAATGGTTTGAGAATCGTGCGCTCGCCCGACCGGGTTCAGCAGCGCCCGAGCACGCGTCTGCCCATCCCGCAAGTAGCGCCATAGACCGGGCGAGGCAAGGCCGAGGCCGGTCGTCGCGTTTCTGCTACAAGATGGCCGCAGAACGGGTGTGGATAAGCGTTTCCTTGGAGACATCCATTTGCAAGGAGCGCCCCAGAAATTCCAGCAGCACGCGCACGCGTTCCGAGGCTGGCAAAAGCTGAGTTACTAATGCCTCAAGACCTTGCAGAGGTCCACGGGCAATCTGGACTTCCTGCCCAACCTTCAACTCCGGGTCAATCGTGATCACTTCGTCAGCTTCCACCCGCTGCTGCAGATTGTGTATGGTAAGGGCGTCAATAGTGGCCAAACGATCACCGAATTGAACAATCCCTGTGACCCCGGGAGAATGCTCGATGCGCCGGCGCTCGTTGACGTAGTCAAACTGGGCGAAGAAATAGCCGGGAAACATCGCTTCAACGAACCAGACGGGCCCGCGTCGCGTAAGTTTACGCGAGCGAAGGCGCGGGGCGAAGCAGACAATGCTAAAACGCTTGCGCAAACCCGTCGCTGCGAGGTGCTCCCGCTTCGGCTGCGCGCGTAAGCAGAACCAGGTTAAATCTGTTCGGGCAGCATCGGGTTGACAAACATGCACGGCACATCGGTATCGCGGCGCACAAAATTTTCAAGTCAGTTGGCCGACGCACCTCTTGATGAGATATCCTGTGCGCCGGAAAGACCGTGCCTATCTTAGCCTTACCGCAAGTGCCTGCTGCCGCCGAGTATAATCATAATTCCGCAACGGCTTGGGAAGTTGCGTCAGTTTATGGGAAAACCAGCGACCAGCCGGCTGGCGGGGTCGGGCCAAACGCACCGCCTATTAGGGTAGAACCATTCAAATACCAGACGGCCGTTTGGCGAGTGTTGGGATAAGACAAAACATAATCAGGGTTTCCGTCGCGATTAAAATCTGCGGTACCTGTCACGATCCAGCCTAGCGGGAGCCTGGGCCCGAAGGAGCCGTTGCTGAAGCTCGCGTTATTTAGATACCAAAGCGCAGTCTGGCCTGTGCTGGGTGCAAAAAGCAGAAAATCATATTGCGCATCGGCATTGAAATCGTTGACGTCCACTAAGTTCCATCCGGCGGGGAGTGTTGGCCCGAAGACCCCACTCGTAAAAGTGGTGCCGGTAAGAAACCAAACCGCCGTCTGATGGGTAGCAGCGGAAAAGAGGACATAATCCGGGCGCCCGTCATTGTTCATGTCGGCGACGGCGGCTATGCTCCACCCGGCCGGAAGTGTCGGCCCGAACACACCACTAATAAAGGCAGTGCCATTGAGGTACCAAATCGCTGTTTGATGAGTAGTAGCGTTGAAAAGGACGTAATCCGGCTTGGTATCGAGATTCATGTCGGCTGTGTAAGCTAGTGACCAGCCGGCCGGCAATGAGGGTGCGAACGCTCCCCCGCTAAAAACGTTATTGTTTAAAAACCAGGCAGCTACCTGACGCGTAGTGGCGTTGAAGAGCAAGTAATCGGCGAAACCATCAGAATTAAAATCCGCTTTGACTGGCGGGGCGATCGCCAGCCCGCCAACGAAGCTGCTGGGACCAAAGTTGCTTATGACTCCGGCTGGAGTTATTTTTATGAGCTGCTGAGCACCGTTCTCGTAAACATAAAGGTTGCCGAAACGATCGAAGGCAAGAGAACGAGGCTGATTCACCCCGGCGCCGGCTGGGAATGAGACGGGGGCGCCTCCGGAGGGCGTGAACTTGAAGACGTTGTTGGTGCCGAGGTCGGATTCATAAACGTTGCCAGCGGCATCAACCGCGAGGCCTTCCGGTAAATAGAGCCCTGAGGCAAAGGGCGTCATGGTGCCGTTGGGGGCAAACTTCACGATGGACCCGCTGCCGGCCGTGCCGGCGCCATTCAACGATACATAGAGATCGCCATTAGGAGCGAATGCGAGAGCGAGCGGGGCGCTGGCCAGCGGCCCGGCGAAGGTTGTCATCGTTCCGTTAGGTGCGTATTCGAGCACTGATTTCGTCGTGGCGTCGAGCACGAATAGGTTACCACTTTTATCAAAGGCCAGGTCATTCGTCAGGACACCAGTGGCGAAGGTTGTAATCGTTCCGGCGGGCGTGATTTTAAGAATCGAAGACCCGTTAACTGCAAAGAGATTGCCCTGCCGATCAAAGGCGATAGGGCCAATACTAAGATCGCTGCGCGAAACAAACGTCGTTCTCGCGCCGGTCACGAGATTGAAAATGTAAATGTTGTGGGAGTTGAGTCCGCCCGCGTAAAGGTCCCCGGGCGCGGCCTGGGCCAGAGTGAATGATCCAAAAAGTGCCAAAAAGGCCAGAGCTAGTTTTGCAATGGTTTGTTTCATTTTGAAAACGAGGAGAGTTACGTAGTTAAGGTAATATCGGAAACCGATGGGCTTGTAGATGTAAAGGCCGTTCGCTATATCAACCCAATGCCGGAGAGTTAGTTGCGGGACTGGAAATTTTTGAATGCGCAGGTACGGCAAAACCGGGCAGGAGTTTTTACCCCTGCCCGGTTGTTGTTAGTGCAGAAGAAACTTAGGATTTCGCGAACTTCGCCCGGAAGCCGGCGATGCCGACCAAACCGGCGCCAAGAAGTGCGACCGTCATCCCGCTATCCGGCACCGCTGCGCCAGTAGTGCCCGCAGAGAAGCTGAATGTTCCGCCGCCGATCCCACCCGGAGCTTGCGACGTGAACGCCCAGACTCCCGGCGTCGGGTCAAACCCACCAGGACCGAAGATTGTGCCCGTGCCACTGATTGTCAGCGATGTATTGTTCCGGACCTCAACGGTGGATGTCTGAAGGTCGAACGTAAATCCGCCCACGCTCCACAAAGCCGGAGTGCCAGTGGAAGGGATGAAAATGTAGGAAGGCATCATGACCGAAGTTCCTACCGGAATGCTCGCAAAGGAGCCGGTGCTTCCGCCTTGCACCGTTACGTTAGTGAAGCTGGTAACCTCAGTGGCGTTCCCAAGATGGCTCGTATTGAACGTCGCCGTGCCGGCAATGTTCAACAGTCCAGTAATGGGCGTCGCTTGAGCCTGCTGGGAGGAGAACCCGATAGCGGCAACTGCCGCGATCATTGCTAATATTGTTTTTGATAATTTCATAATTTTCCCTTTAAACCATTTTAACAAGCGCTTAGTTAGCAATCGGCATGCCACAGTCCGAGTCGCTAATGTAAGGCTCTGTTACTGTGTCAGTTATCTGACAAAGTCCGCGCAGCACTTCCGCTGCAGGAATAACGATAAACGTAAGACAATCCGACAGCATTGGCACCAAGCTTTGGTAATCGTATGGAAGAGACTATGTACGAAGACCTTATGCTCAATCTAACTTCATTAACGATTCCGACGCCTGAGTGGGGGTGGAGGCATTGCCCGGAAGGCTACGCGAAGAGTTCCGGCGGCACCGGCTGAATTCCTTCTGCGTGTCGGGCCGGCATTAATTATGTTCTGCCGCTCAGGGCGGCCGGATTTGCGCACAGACATCAGCCGGTGGATTACTTGCGACTGTATGAGGCCGTCAGTTGCTCTCTATTGGATCTGGGCGATGTCCGCAGCAGCGGCTTCGCCGAAGGTTCTCCCGCTGATGCCAGCTCCGCCAAAAGCGCTCAAGGCGCCGCCGCGAGCCCTGGTCGCTCTGCCTAACTATGATGAGGTCACTGCAACGCGGCTCCAAATTTTTCTCGATAATAATGATTTCGGGCCCGGAAAAATTGACGGCCGGATGGGCGAGTTCTTTCGCAAGGCGCTCCTGGCCTACAAGCGCGCGCACCTGATGCCGCTGCGCGGGACCGTAGATGAATGGCTGCTCGACCAAGTCCCGGACCCATTCACATCCTTTACCATCCCGCCGGAAGCGCAGGACTTCATCGGCCCGGTCTCGAACAAGCCAAGCGAGCAGGCGAAACTCAAAGGACTGAAGTACGGCTCCTTTCTCGAGCTGGTGGCGGAGCGTTATCACTCGGCAGAAGATTATCTGCGCAAGCTCAATCGGCCGATGAACCTCGACGAGCTCAAGCCGGGCGATACGGTGAAGGTGCCGAACGTTTTACCGTTCAAGATAGAGGACTTAAAGGACGGCTTTGCCCAACCAAATCCCGCCTTGGTTAATCGCATTGTTTACGTCGACACGAAGGAGCGCTTTTTGTTGATCTACGACAGCAATCAGCTCGTGGCTGAGTTTCCGATCACGCCCGGATCAACCAAGCTGCCGGCGCCGATCGGGGTATGGAAGATTTTGGGGATCGCGACCCTGCCGGTGTTTCGCCACGATGAAGGTGTTCTCCAGCATGGGCTGGTCAGCGGCAACTACTACAATTTGCCGGCTGGGCCGAATAATCCGGTAGGCATTCTTTGGATGGGCTTGAACAAGCCGCACGTGGGCATCCACGGCACTAACAATCCCGAGACGATTGGGCGGGCGGCCAGCCACGGATGTATCCGGACGGCGAACTGGGATGCAGCCAGAATCAAAGAACTTGTGACCGTCGGCAACACTGTTTCCATATTCTAAAGAGGCAAGCAGGCCGTCGCCCGACAAGCGCGGCATCCCCTTTTCGTGTTAGTCTGGAAGCACGTCGCCATTAATGAACTTCGCTCGCAAAATCGAAAAGCTATTCGAGTTCGATATCTTTCTCAGCACCTGTGAGCATCTGCGTCGGGTCTTGCATCCGGTCGATGCGGGCAAACTTTGGAGCGAGCTGGAGAGCGATCCCTCATGGGAGGAACTTCGTCGCCGCTTTCCACCCGGGGAGAAAAGAGTCCACCGTTTCGGTGACACCAAGTTCTGGATTGAGCGTAACGTAGAGCGCGCACAAGATCTGTCGCTCGACCGGCCGCTCTGCCGTCACATTCTCGATCTCGGTTGCGGTCCCGGTTTTTTTCTGTACGTGGCGGGCAAGCTCGGCCACAGCGGTGTCGGCATTGATATCGATGTCGAGCCGATTTTTCGGGAAACGCTCCGTCTCCTCCATGTGCAGCGGATCGTTCAGCGCATTGGGCCGGGGCAGCGCTTGCCTACTCCGGAAAGAAAATTCGATCTCATCACCAGTTATCTCACCTGCTTCCATCGTCTCGAGCGAGCGCCCGATGGCGATTGGCAGTTGTGGTCCCCGCACGACTGGCAATTTTTCATCGACGACGTGCGCGCAAATCAACTCGCGCCCGGCGGCACGCTCCTGCTCGAGTTTCATCCGCAAAGAGATGGAAAGCTTTACTCCAAAGAAGTGCGGACATTGTTTCTGAAGAACAATGCACGGCTTTTCCGCTCCAAAGTTTTTTTCCAGAGTCATTGATCTGCGTCATTTCGCACGGATGCTCGATGCGCTTGGTTCCCCGATCATCTCTCGTAATGTGAGACCCTATGAACGCTGATCGTTCCCAGTTGCAGCCGGCTGTGGCCGCGCACCCGTTTCTCATCGGGCTGAGTCAGCATCATATCGCACTCCTTACCGACTGCGCCATGCTCACTCATTTCGATACCGGTCAGTTGATTTTTCGCGCGGGCGAAATAGCCAATCGATTTTACCTCATCGAAAGCGGCAGAGTCGCGCTTCAGTCAAATGTGGAAGGCCGAGAGCCGGTGACCATCGACCATGTCACTGCTGGTGACCTTCTGGGCTGGTCGTGGCTGTTCCCACCCTACATCTGGCACTTCGACGCGCGCGCGGCCGAGCCGACCTCGGCGATTTTTTTCTACGGCACGGTGCTGCGCGAGTATTGTGAGAAAGATCCGGCGCTCGGGTTCGAGCTGTTCAAACGCATGAGCGTGGTCATGATTCGGCGTTTGCAATCTGCGCGCACCCAGTTGCTCGAAGCGATGCGAGGCGGGCGGTGATGAACGCCGCCGGCCATCTATCTTTGCTCGATATGGCGACGGAGCGTCTTTTCCAGTTCCAGCGGCTGTAAGATGGTGATGCTATTTCCAGTCACGCGCAGCAGCTTCTGATCGCGAAATTTCGCCAGTGTGCGGGAAAGTGTTTCGCTCGTCGTGCCCATCTCCGATGCAAGCACGCGTTTGGTGCGATCGAGCTGCACCGTGACAGGGCGGGCCGTGAGCGGGCGGGGGCAGCGTTTCATCAACCAGCTGGCCAGGCGCGTCTCCATGTCCTTGAGGGTGAGGTCGTCAAGCAGGCCTACCAGCACGCGCAGATGCTGGCTCATTGCGCCAAGCATGCGCAAGGCCAGACCGGGAACTTTGCGCAGCAGCTCGATAAAGTCCGCTTTGGGAACGAGCAGCACTGTGGAAGGTTCGATCGCCCTCGCGTCGGCAGGATAACCGCCATCGCTGGCTAGCGTCGCCTCAGCAAAAGATTCCACCGGCCGGAAAACATGGATCACCTGTTCTTTGCCGGCATCGCTTACCCGATGGACGTTGATCGCGCCTTTCTGCACGATATAAAACCCGGAAGCGCGATCTCCCTCACGGAAAAGATAATCACCTCTATCGAGATGCTTCAGCACCACGAATGAGGATACCGCTCTGATGTCGGGCGCAGGCAGTCCGGCAAAGAGCTGGCAGCTGCGCAGAGTGTTCTCCAGGACGGCGAGCTTGAACGTGCTGGCATCGAGCGGCACAGGCTGAAGCTAACGAGAAGCAATGGAGGCGTCGCGCGAAAATTACTGCTGCGTTTTTCCGGCGGCCGTCGTGCCCGTTGATGTCGGTTCGATTTTCGGGCTTCGTGCCCGCCTTCGGCCAAGAGCTAGTCGTCCCGCCAGAAATGCGTCACCCAGGAGCCATCGGCCTGACGTTCCACGCGTGAGCGGAAGCCTTCGCTCCCAAGTTTCTCGATCAACGGCGAAGGGAGAAATGGCGCGATGACGGAGAGACCTTCGTCACCCGCGAGCAGATCGATTTGAGCACGAATATCGGCGTACGGTTCCGAGCCGCGCAAAAGAATCGGCCGCACATCCAGTACTCGGAACCGGCGCATTATTCCTCCCAGCGATTGAGCCGCAAACCTGCGAGCGCGATCAACCCCGTGCACCACGACAATGTGATGAGCGCGAACCAGAGGCGGGCATGTGCAATCCACCATGCGGCCAAAGCTGTTTTGTTCGCAGCTTCGGCCGGCACCTGTTCCAATCCAAAGAGCGCCTGAATTCTGAAGGCGTCGAATGGATTCAGCATCAGGAGTAACACCCACAAATCCGGCATGCGCTGCACCAATGCCCAGCGCGCACCCAGGAGCGCGAGCGCATCGAGCCCGGCAAGAAGCAAGAGCCACGCGCTAATACTCGCGATGATGGCCCGGGCGCGATCGCGCGAGAGAAAGCCCGCGGCCAGCCCTAGCGCGACACAGCTCGCGGCCAGCAGCACGGTCTGGCCATAGAGGGCGCAGAGCTGTTTCGCATTCGCTCCAGACCAGAGCGGGGGGACAAACATGAAGATGAGAACCAGGAGAAACACACCAAAATAAGCGGCGAACTTGCCGAGCACGTAGGCCGGACGCCGGACGGGTTGCGAAAGCATCAGCGGCCATTCTTCGCGCTCCGCCTGGGCGCTGCTGGCTCCGCTGAGCACCGCGAAGAGGCTGACGATATAAAGGGACATTTGCGTGATGAAGAAAGCGGCTGCGTTCACTTCTTCGCTGAAGAGAGTGGCGGCGAATCCCGCAAGCGCCGCGAGCACGGCGAAGACCTGGAAGTAACGATTGATAAATGCGTCGCGCAGCTCGCGACTGAGCACGGCCGCGAAAGGGTTGGCCTGCGCACTCGAAGCTCGCGTGTTCATCTGACTCCGGTTTCGGCCATGTCGCCCACGCAGTCACCGGGCAATTCGAAATCGTACGGCAGAGCAGTGGGATCGAGTTCACGTTCAATCCTTCCGTCGCGGCACAGAAGACAGCGATGGGCGACCCCGTTCCACTCGGAGATGAGATGGGTGGTGACGAGCACCGTCTTGCCTCTTTCGGCTTCCCTTTGCAAGGTGTGCTGCAAGCGGCTGCGCCAGCCGGGATCGAGGTTCAGACCAGGCTCGTCGAGCAAAAGCACCGGCGCATCTGCGAGCAGAAGGAGAGCGAGGCCGAGCCGTTGTTTTGTTCCACCCGAGAGCGCGCCGCTGCGCACCCGGGCGACATCGCCCAGTCCATTTTGCTCAAGCATGATCTGGCAGCGTGCTAAGGAGACACCGCGGACCCGTGCGTAAAAGCGCAGAAGTTCCATGCAAGTGAAGCGGGGATGAAAGCTCGGGCTCTGCGGAAGGTAGGCGAGCGCCCCCTGCGCGGCTCGCCGGTGCGCGACGACGTCGAAGTGATTCACACGCGCACATCCGCCATCGGGACGAACGAGACCGGCAAGAATTTTCGTGGTGGTTGTTTTACCGGCGCCATTCGGGCCGACCAGCAACGTGATCTCTCCCCGATTGGCGCGCATGAACAAGCTGCGCAGCACTGGTTTGCGCCCGTAGCTTTTTCTTAGATTTTCGATTTCGATCATCGTTCCACACATGGCCGGCGGTCATAGACCGCCGCTAAAATTTGCGCTTTCATGGCTTCAGTGCGCCGGAGAATTTGCCTCGCGTTGTGCGCGCAATTTCCAAAACTGCGCGGTCAACGGTGCGTGATCTTCAATGAAGTTCGCGCCAGGGAGCGCCGCGCGTTCGTTTGCAAAACGCAACAGTTTTAGAGCAGGACTGCCGGAAAGAAACGCAACGGCCGGGAAATCGCGGCGGAGCGCGCTGAGTAAATCCAGCTCGCGGTGCGGCACGTCGCTGATGCCATCGCCGTTGAGGTCCAGTTGCAATGCGTCACCCCAAAAATTCCCGATTCCATTCAGCGCCCACTGCGTCTCCGAAACATCGGACCCCCCGGTCTCAACCGGATGCACATTGTGCGCGAATACATTTTGCGTGAAGCAATTTCCGGCCGAGTTGGAACCGACGCGCAGCCCGATGTAATTTTGCGTCACGCGATTGCCGATCACACTGTTGTCATTGCACTGATTGAACGACAGCCCGACCGCATTGTTGGTGATCTCGTTTTGCTCGATCCGGCTCGCATCCGACGATTGAAAGATGAGTCCGTAAGCGCGATGCCCGCGGTTGTTCACGAAATGATTGCCGCGCAAGACCAGTTGCTTCGAGAACATGATGGCGGCGCCCGCGGCGTTCTCGGTGAAGGTGTTGTTGGCGAGCACGTTTTCGTCGGAATACATGTAGTGCAGCCCGTAACGGACACGATGAATCAGGTTGTTCTCCGCGCGCGAGTGATTGGTGAAAGAGAAGTAAATGCCGTCCCGGGTCTCGCTGATGTCGTTGCCGCGAAGCAGGTTTCCTTCGCAATTCCATTGGTGAATGCCGTTGCCGCGCCGGTTTGAGACCAGCGTGGTGTCGCAATTCTCGGTGCTCGTCCCGATCCCCTGCTCCACCGGCTCGGCCGAAGCCGACAGTGTTGTTTTGCCTTGGATGCGATTGTCCAGAACCTGTGCGCCGGCAACCTTCTTCAAGTAAATTCCGTGCAGCGAATCGGCGATGATGTTGCGCTGAATTGTGGCGCGGTTGCCGGTGACGAAGACAGCCGCGTCGTCATCTGATAATCGCAAGCCGGAGCGGGTGATCCGAAAACCCTCAATTGTGACATCGTCGGCGGCGATGGTGACAACGCTGCCGGAACCATTGCCGCGAATTTCCGCACCGGCACCACCGACGAGAGTGAGAGGTTTGTTGATGATGATGGGGCCGGCATAAACTCGCGTTTCGACGCGGATCACCTCGCCCGGCGCGGCCGAATCGATTCGCTCCTGGAGCGTCGAGGCTCCTACATTAACGACTGCCAGCATCCACGTGAGCGCGGTGGCCGCGGCCCAGGTAGGGTGGACGTCTCGCCCGCCGGCGAATGCGTCCTCGCATTCGCTAACTTCTAAAGACTGTTTTCGCGAGACGCGAAAACCGGCGGGCGAGACGCCCACCCTACCCGAAACATCACCGCTCACGCAAACGTCTCCTTTCGCGAAAACCAGCCCGCCAGCACGATGAGCAGCACCGAAAGGCAAAGCAGATACGCGCCCGCCATCGGAAAACTGGCTTCGCGGAAATTCGCGATCTGTTTCACTCCGATGAGCAGTGGCGTGAATGGTTTGATCCTGACCGGCGCGTGCGGGTCGAGGTTGTGCCCGTAGGTGTAAAGCCGATACCAGAACGACGCGATGGAGAACGTCCCGAAGTAGGAATATAGCGCAAAGAGATCAACGACATTGCTCATCTCGCCAAAGACGACGGAGCGCAAAATGAGCAGGATAATCAGTCCGAAAACGAATGGCATCCATCGCATCTCGAGGAAGTCAGCCTGCTCGATCGGCTTCATGCCGATGTAATGGTTGAGGCCATTGATCTCGACCAGGTGCTGCCCGTTCAAGCCGCCGCCCTGAATTTTGTAAGGGAAAATGTAGAGATCGAGACCATCGGAATATTGCGGCGCGACGAGGTGCATTTTCCAAAGCGGAAAAAAAAGCGCGGCGGCGATGGCGGCGGCGGCGGCGAGCAACAGAAGGCGCGAGGTAAGATTGAGCGGTTTGTGGAGGAACCGGAACTCGCGGCGCAACAGATTATCCATATCAGGCGCACGCCAGCGCGTGCAAATCGCGTCTAAGGCTGGGGACTGGCGCTCGGGCTTGCAGCAGGAACCGGCGGCGTGCTCTCCGGGTTTTCTGTCGCCGCAACGGGAGGAGCATTGCTCGTCGCGCTCGTATCCACCGTCGGAGCGGCCGCGTTTCCGCCGCTGGATTGCGCCGATGCAGGCAGCGGCTGGTCCTTGTTCCAGACCACAAGGTAGCCCTGCATTTCCTGATGCAAGGCGGAGCAGAAATTCGTGCAGTAAAAGGGAAAGACGCCCGGCTTCGTCAGCTTAATGTGAAAGGTGCGGGTTTCACCCGGGTCCATCACCATGTTGATGTTCTGCTCGATCAAGCCGAAGCCGTGGATCATGTCGCGCGTCTGTTCGACATTGGTCACGTGCACGGTGAGGTCGTCGCCCACCTGCGCATCGATGCGATCGGGATTGTAACGGCTCCGGATGGCGAGGACTTTCGCCACCACCTGATTGCCGTTGCGCGTGACGCCGGTCTGCGCTTTTTCCCAGACCGCATCCGGGTCCTTGTTCTCTGTTTTTGGATAAACTTCCTCCGGCTGCACGTCGCTCACCTTTAGAATCTGGGCGAAATGCGGCTCCGGCTCGGTGTAGGCCTCGGCCACCATCTTCATCTTATCGCCGGTGATATCGATGAGCTGGCTCGATTCCGGCTGCGAAGGCCCGACATTGACGTGGCGCCCGGCGGAAAGCTTGTTCATGGCCACGCACCATTTGCCATAAGGGTTGGCGGTGTCGCTTCCGGCCACGACCAGATGGCCGGTGCTGAAATGCGTCGGCATTTTATCCAGCACGACCTTGTTCAGATCCTTTCGCTCCTCATCGGTCCACGGCGGCAACTTCCATTTGGTGATATTCGAGTCGATGAACATTGAGGTGTAAGCGAAACCTTTGCCGTCGTATTGCGTATGCAGCGGCCCCAGCCCCACCGGCACTTCGCCCTCCACCACGGCCTCGTATTTTAAAATCGGCACACCGCGGAAATCGCCGTCGAAAGTTTTGTTGTTGATGGCAGCCTGCACCTTTTCGAAATTCAACACTGTCGCCGCCGGCTGTAGCTTCCCGCCGGCTACTACCCATTTGCCATCAGGCGTCACATCCATGCCGTGCGGAGATTTGCCGATCGGCACGAAGTAAATGATCCCTGGCGCCTTTGCCGGATCGATCACCGGCACGTTGTCCATCATCGTCGCTTTGCCATCAGCGACTGCTTTCTCAGCCGCGCGCCAGTTCACCACCGCGGCGAAATCGCGGTCTTTCTGGGTCGAGTTCACTTCGAGAAGATCGTGCGCCATGTCACTGTTGTAGCTCGTCCAGAAAGCCCAGCCGCTGCTCGGGCCTTTGCCGGTTGAGCCGAGGTCCCAGTCAAATGGCGGTGTCAGGATTTGCCACCCCACCTTCATCTCACCGGTTTGCGGATCGACCTTGATCCCGCTGACCATGCCGTTGAATTCTTTCGCGTAATCGTTGGGATCCGCCACGCGACCCTTTGGCAATGGCACGGAGAAGCGCGTCGCGCACAAAATGTATTCGCTGTTCTCGGTGATGAATGACGAGCCGTGGTTGCCGATCGAATTTGGAATGGGCCCGAGGATTTGATGCGTTTTGAAATCCTTCAGGTCGATCCGCGCAATCCGGTTGTTGGCGTTGTCATTTACGAAAAGCCAGCGCCCATCGTATTTGGAATTGGTCTGCGACAAGGCCGGATGATGCACATCGCCCCAGGTGAAATCGCCCAGCATTTTTTTCGTTTCCTCATCAAAGCCGTAGCCAGTGGCCGGATAAGGGGCGAAGACTGGAATGGTACTAATGTGACGGAGCGAGGGAATGCCGGCGACAAATACCTGCCCGGAATGTCCACCGGAATAAAAGAGATAATATTCATCCTTCTCGCCGGGCGCGACATAGCTGGCCAGCGCGTTGGCGGTGCGATCGCCCTTGTTCGTGCTGCTGCTTTGCTGGCCGCAACCGGGGAGAACAGCTGCCAGCGCGAGAGTTAATAGAAAAAATTTCTTCATGCCATTGCTCCTATTTCACTGTCATGAACCCCTTTGTTCCCTGGGAATAGTGACCGGGGAACGAGCAGAGGTAGAGATAGTCGCCAGGGACAAAGGGCGCGGTGAACGTCACCGTGTCGCTCTCGCCAGGTCCGAGTAGCTTCGTATGCGCCAGCACCTGCTTGTCATCGGGCGGGACGTAGTCGTGCGACGCTTCCATGGAAGCTTTGTCCAGCCATGTCTGCACGTTGCCGGTATTCACTCCCTTATCGAGCATGACGAAATTATGTCCCATGGAGAACTTCGGCGTGGTCCCGATGTTCTTGAGGGTGACGGAGACTTTCTGCCCCGGCTTGGCATCGAAAGCGGTGACGTCGAAGCGCATCTTGTCATCGGCCTGGACGGTCACTTCTTTCGGCGGCGCTTCCGGGGCGCGAGAACATGCGGGATAGAGAAGTGCCGCCGCGCCGAGCGCGAGCAGAATGCAGGTATGTCGTTTACTCATATCGTGAAACTTGGTTCGTTCTCACATCGGCGCCTTGATGCAGGTCAAAGTGGCAGCCGATTTCAAATGCGTTATTGCGCGATGCACTCGCGTCTTTGTCGCAGTCTTGTGCTCGTCCTCGCGCTGACGGCCTGCTCGCGTTCGCACCAGCCGCCGCCGCAGATCTATGAAGTGCGCGGCTTTGTGCGGAACATCGCGCCTGATTACAGCACCGTCGAAGTGCAGCACCAAGACATCCCGGGTCTTATGCCTTCAATGACTATGCCGTTCATCGTTAGCAATAAGAATGAAGTCGCGCCGCTGCAATTAGGAGACGCCATCTCGTTCCGGCTCCAAGTCGAAGGAGACAAATGGTCGATCAATCGTATCAAGAAAATCTCCGAGAGCGCCCTGCATATTCCCACTCCGGCGACTCCGGCTCTGACGGCGTCGGCTCGTCGCCTGCGCGAAGGCGATCCTTTGCCGCAGTTTCAACTGACCGACCAAAACGGCGATCGTTTTTCGGCCGAGAAGTTTCGGGGCAAACCGCTCCTCCTTACCTTTATCTTCACGCGATGTCCAATGCCGAACTTTTGTCCGCTGATTTCGAACCGGTTTGCCGAGCTACAGAAGGCGATCCTGACCAGACCGGAGCTTTCGCAAACGCGGCTCCTCAGCATCACG
>JBKPQR010000012.1:0-6774 GCA_046734175.1 Verrucomicrobiota bacterium
GCAAATCAAGCGCGTCGATCGACTCAATCCGGAGCAACTGAAAAACATTTGGGTCACCGGGCCGAACAATCAGCTCATTCCGTTGAGCACGATCGCATCGCTCAAACGGACGACGGTGGCGCGCTCGCTTAACCGCATGCAGCAGCTCAACGCGGTCACCATCAGTGGCGTGCCGGCCGGGTCAGTCGATAGCGCATTGAAGTTCCTCGAGGAGGAGGCGCATAAGGTGCTGCCGGCCGGCTACGTTATCGATTACACCGGTGGCTCGCGCCAGTTGCGGATCGAGGGCAGCAAATTCGGCATGGTCTTCGGATTGGCTATCGTCCTGATCTTTTTGGTTTTGGCCGCGCAGTTCAATAGCTTCCGCGATCCCTTGATCATTCTGCTCGGCTCAGTCCCGCTTGCCCTTTTCGGCGCCGGTCTCTTCATGTTCCTAAAAATGCCGTTCGGAAAATTTTTCACCGACCCGTGGACGACTTCGTTCAACATCTATTCGCAGGTCGGTCTGGTCACCCTTGTCGGCCTGGTTTCCAAAAATGGAATTCTCATTGTGCAATTTGCCAACGAACTGCAACGACAGGGGCGGAACAAACTGGCCGCAGTGGCGGAAGCAGCCCGCATTCGTTTGCGTCCGATCATGATGACCAGTGTCGCCACCGTGGCCGGTCACTTTCCACTCACCCTCGTGACGGGCGCGGGTGCGGCGGCGCGAAATTCCATCGGTCTTGTTCTCGTCGGTGGCATGACGATCGGCACCATCTTCACGTTATTCATCGTGCCATCGCTTTACATGCTCATCGCGAGGGAACATCACGAAGGCTCGCTCGCGGAAACGGAAGAGGAACAGGAGCCAGCCGAACTCGCGCCCGCCTACGCCATGTCGCGCCACGGGCGCGACGGCAACGGCTGGAAGAACGCCTAGTCACCACCCTGGCCCTGAGGGCCGTGCCTCAGTCTTTCGGTTGCTCGATTTCCTTCCGTTCAATGCAAACCGCGTAATCATCGGGCACCACTTCCGGGCCATACTTCCGGGCAAAGACCTGCGTAAACTCGGCCCCGAAGAGCAGGATTTGCGATGAGTAATAAATCCACAAGAGCAGCGTGATGAGCGAACTGGCCGCGCCATAGGCAGAGGCGGCAGCGCCGCTGCCGAGGTAAATTCCGAGCGCCCATTTCCCGATCACGAACAGGATCGCGGTCATGACCGAGCCGATCCAGACATCATGCCAGCGCACTTTCACATCGGGCAGATATTTGAAGATCATCGCGAAAAGCAGAATCACGACGATGACGTCGAACACAACATAAACCGTGGTGGCAAGCGCCAGACCACCGGGCACACGGGTCTGCACGTATTGGCTGAAGCTTTTCAACAATCCTTCGAGCACGAGTGACACCAGCAGCAAAAAGCAAACGCCCGCGACCATGGTGAAGGACAAAAATCGCGCGCGCAAAAATCCTTTGAGGCCAAGCCCCGGCTTGGCCTTGACGCCCCAGACGGTGTTGAGCGCGTCCTGTAACTGGCCGAAAACGCCGCTTGCGCCGAACAGGGCCAGCGCAATTCCGATCACGGTAGCCCAGAAACTCTTGTTCGGCTGTGATGCTTTTTGCGCGATCTGCTGCACGACATCGACGGCGCTGCGATCGAGAAAATAACTCATCTGCTCCGTCAACCGCGTCCAGGCGCCCGAAGGATCATGGCGAAACAGCACGCCGACGACAGCGAGCAATACAAGAATAAGCGGTGCCAGTGAGAACACGGTGTAGTAAGCCAGAGCGGCCCCGAGCTGGGGCGCCTTGTCCTCGAGCCACTCGTTGAAGGTTTGCTTGAAAAGAGGGAAAAGCTCTCGAAAAGCGAAGCTCGCGGGCGCATTCATAGTAACCGGGAATCGATGGGCCCCGCGGCGGCGGCGGTGTATGAAGAGCAATCAGCCGAGAAGACTGTGACCGCGCAGCGGGAGTGACGCCAGCCTCGTCCGTGGCCACGCTTTATGCTGATTTCTCATGCCATTGGCACGATCGGCTCGTACGACTTCTGCGGTCGCAACGCAGCAAATGTCTCCGCTTTTGGGACGGGCTTCCGGCGCTAGACGCTCGCGCGCGCCGGGCGTTTCGACGCTCTCTTTGGCGGCGCTGGCTTGATTTGAAATTCGAAACCAACCTTGCCGTTCTCCAGTTTTAGATAAGCAGAAAACGCCCGGCCTTTCTTCGAGATAAATCGCGGCAGCAAATCTGTTTTTCCCGTGGCGACCAGTTTTTGCGCCTGTTCCTTGGGAATGTCGCGCTGCAAAATCACCTTTCCCATGCGGAACGTGCACGTCTTGGGCTCCGCGATCGCGTTTTCGCAAATGTAGGCCCGTTCCAGGACATAGACCTGGCCCTTCTGGCAAACGGGGCAAAGACCGAGCGCCTCGTGCTTTTGCTTATCGATTTTTTCCTCGAACCCGTTCCCGTTAAACTCGAATTGCGGCTTCAGTTCCTCGCCCAACGTCACCACCGCCTCGAACGGCCGGCCCATTTTGCTGCGAAACCCGTGCAGCGGACCGATGCGCCGCTTGCTCAAAAGCTCGTTCACTTCTTCTGGCTCGAATTGCCGCGAAGCCATCGTCTTCCACAAAAGCCAATCACAATTCTGGCACCGGAATGTCTTGTAATCTTCCTTGATCGGACCGCGGCCGCAGTTCGGACAGGTCGCATCGATGGTCACATATTCGCCCTCGATGGTTTCGCCGCTGAAGTTGCGCACCTTCTCCACGATCTCCTTGGTTAAGCCGCGGACATCTTCCATGAAATGCCGTCGATCCAGTTTCCCGTGCGCCATTTCCCGCAGGCGAAATTCCCATTCCGCCGTCAGCTCCGGCTTGCAAAGCACGTCCGTGTGCAGGTTCCGCAAAAGCGTGATGAGCGAAAGTCCCTTCGCCGTGACGATGAGCTCCTTGCCCTTGCGTTCGATGTAGCCGTCGGTGAGCAAACCTTCGATCACCTGCGCGCGCGTCGCCGGCGTGCCCAGTCCGCGTTCGCGCATGGCTTCGCGCAGCTCTTCATCTTCCAGCAATTTGCCCGCGCCTTCCATGGCCGAGAGCAGGGTGGCTTCGGTAAAGCGTGCCGGCGGCTTCGTTTCGTTCTCCTTGATCTCGATTGCCAGCACTTTGGCCGATTCATTGGCCGAAATCGGCACCACCGCTTGCTCGTCTGCGCCGGCGGCTTCCTTTCCGTAAACCGCGAGCCAGCCCGGATCGACGATGATTTTCCCTTCCGTCTTAAACGGCTCGCCTTCCACCCGGGTGATCCGCGTGGTAATTTCAAACTGCGCCGGCGGGTAAAAAATCGCGATGGTGCGTCGCGCCACCATGTCGTAAATCTTGCGTTCCCATTCATCCAGATGCCCGACCGATGTGCCGGTGGGGATAATGGCGTGGTGATCGCTCACCCTGGCGTTGTTGAAAACGCGCTTGGTCGGTTTGATCCATTCATTCCGCAGCGCTTTCTCCGCATGCGATGCCAGCGAAGAATCCCTGAAGCTGCCCATCACTTTGCGCACCTGGGCCAGGTTATCTTCCGGCAAATAACGGGAGTCCGTCCGCGGGTAGGTCAGCACCTTGTGCTTTTCATAAAGCGCCTGCGCCAGTTGCAGGGTGCGCCGCGCGCTTAAGCCGAAGCGGCCATTCGCCTCCCGTTGCAAAGTCGTAAGATCGTAGAGCAGGGGTGAGGCCTGCGTCGTCGGCTTCTTCTCCTCGGTGATCTGCCCGATCTTGCCCGAGCATTTTCTTTCGATCTCTTCCGCGCGCTTTCTCTCCCAAATCCGTTCTGCTCGCGCGTCTTCATCCTCGCCTTTGTTGAAGCGCTCATCGAACCAACGTCCGCGATAACTTCCCCCCTCCACTCCAAATTCACCGTGCACTTCGAAATACGGTCGCGGTTTAAAGGAACGGATCTTTTCCTCGCGCCGGGCCAGGATCGTCAGCGTCGGCGTTTGCACCCGGCCGGCCGCGGTCAATTGGAAACCTCCAGTGCGCGAATTAAAGGAGGTCAGCGCCCGCGTGGCGTTTATCCCGACGAGCCAGTCGCTTTCCGCCCGCGAGCGCGCGGCATCCGCCAGCGGTTGCATCTCTTCCTCCGAGCGCAAACGTTCGAATCCGGCTCGGATCGAATCCGGCGTCATCGATTGCAGCCAGAGCCGCCGCGTCGGCTTTTTGTTTCCGGCCCAGCGAACGATGTTTCGGAAAATCAATTCACCCTCGCGCCCGGCATCGCAGGCGTCGATGATCTCGCTCACGTCCGGCCGTTTCATCAGCCGCTTGAGCAGATTGAGCCGCGCCTTGTGCTTTTCGATCGGCACCAGATCGAAATGATCGGGCAACACTGGCAGGTTCTGGATGTTCCACTTGCCCCGCTTTACTTCCGCGCCTTCCGGCGGCACCATCTCCACGATGTGTCCGATGGCCGAGGAAATGATGTAGCGGTCGTTCTCGAAACAATCCTTGTCGCTGCCGAACTTGCCCAGAACTCGGGCAAGGTCGCGGGCGACGCTTGGCTTCTCCGCGATGATCAGAGCTTTGGACATAATTCGAGCGTCGGAGTGTACACGGAAGCACGTCCCGCGCGAATCAGGCCAGTTTAACGAAATATTTTCCCGGCAATTGCTTAACGAGCCGCTTCAGCTCAAGGCGGAGCAGGGTGGAAGAGATGGCCGCGCTTGGCAAATTGCACTTTGCGGCGATGGCGTCGATGGCCGTTTCGCTCGATTCTATGGCGTCGTAAACAGTGCGCTCCGAGGCGGAAAGTTCTGGCAATGGCCGTGACGCGGCGGCGATCGGTTGTGATTCCGGCAGCAGAATTTGTAGATCATCCAAAATGTCCGACGCATCCATCACAAGCTTGGCGCCTTGTTGGATGAGCCGGTTTGATCCCATCGCGCTGGGCGCGTTGATGTGTCCCGGCACGGCATAAACGGAGCGCCCCTGCTCGATCGCTTGCGATGCAGTGATCAGCGCTCCGCTGTTCAACCCTGCTTCTACGACCAGAATGCCCTGACTCCATCCGCTGATGATTCGGTTGCGCATCGGAAACGTTTGCCGGTCCGGCTCAACATCCATCGAGAACTCAGAAACAACAGCGCCGTTGCCGCTGCGAATCTTCTTCGCCAGAGCGGCATTTTCGGGCGGATAAAGTTTGCCGAGACCCGAGCCAATCACGGCAATGGTGCGGCCTTTAGCCGCAAGCGCGCCTTGATGTGCGGCCGTGTCGATCCCGCGCGCCAACCCGCTCACTATCGTCAGGCCGGCGTAGGCCAGTTGATAAGCCAGCTTCTTGGCCGATTCGCTCCCGTAATGCGTCGTCCGCCGCGCGCCGATGATGCCGATGGCGTGATGGTCTCGCTCGGTGATCTCACCCCAGACATAGAGCACGATGGGCGGGGCATGAATTTCGCGCAGCGGCCGCGGATACTCGGCCGATTCAGCCGTGATAACTCGAGCGCCAAATTCGCCAATGCGCTTCAGTTCCGCCGGCAAATCGACTTTTGATTCCCAATTGATGATCTCTTCGGCGACGTCGCGCCCGATGCCGTCTATTGCGCGAAATTGATCGCGTTTCGCCGCCAGCACATTTTCCGGTGACCCAAAAACTTCGAGCAACTTTCGCAACCGCACCGGCCCCATCAGCCGCAGCATGTTGAGCGCAATGGATGCTTCCGTCGGGCTCATCGCCGGATTAGTGAGTGGAGATGATGGGCGAAGACCTCATAGATCAAATCCCGTTCTCCAGCATACACGCAGCGCAGCACGCGCACACGACCACGCAGCAGATAATGGAAAACAATGCGGTAACGGCCAACCCGCAGGCGATAAAAACCAGTTAGATTTCCCTCGAGCGAGCGAATGTCTCCAGCTTCGTCGCCAAGCCGGCGCAGAGCTGCGCGCAGCAATCGGCGTGGTTCTGGAGCGAGGGCCCGGACAAAATTAACAACTTGACGCTCGAGCTCAATCTTCACCCAGAGCGCTTAACGGGAGGTATTTTCCTTTCCCTTGTTTGGCCTTACCGATCGCGCGCATGGCAGCCGCATCAGCCATGATCTCGAGTGTCTCGGCAATCGCCGCCATGCGCTCGGCGGAAACGAGAAATGCCACCGGCTTGTCGCGTCGCGCGATAACGATCATTTCTCGCTGGGCACGCTTGAGCAGAGCGGGAAGGGCCGCCTGCGCTTCGGTTACCGAATACGTAGATTCCATTACCTTTGACTGTAGATCACGGAGACGCCTCCACCAAGCGCTTTTTCCCGACTCTCAAAACGGAATCTCGTCGTCGTCCGGTTCGGCCGGAGCGGGAGATTGCGGCGGCGGGGCGGGCCTGCTTGTGGGCCGCGTTTGATCGGTTTCGTCGCCACCTGCGCCGCTCGGGCGGCTTCCTAAGAGCTGCATCGTTTCTCCGATGACTCGGAGTTTGGATCGCTTCTGCCCGCTCTGTTTGTCATCCCAGCTGTCCAGTTGCAACCGGCCTTCGATCAGCACCGGCCGGCCTTTTTTTAGATACTCGCCCGCGATTTCCGCCAAGCGGGCCCAAAGGACGACATCGATGAAGGTGACTTCTTCACGTTTCTCACCGGACTCGGTGCTGTAAACGCGGTTCACTGCCAGGCCGAGATCGCACACGGCGCTCCCTTTGGGCGTGTATCGGATTTCGGGGTCGCGAGTGAGGTTTCCGACGAGGATGACTTTGTTGAAACTGGCCATCCCTCGCTTGTAGCGAAGTTACCTCGGGGCTGCGAGTTTTTTC
>JBKPQR010000013.1:0-48970 GCA_046734175.1 Verrucomicrobiota bacterium
TACGCCTTCATCTTCGGACTCGGTATTATCGGAGCCATCTACTTCGCTATTTTCCGATGATGCTCCTGTTGGTAATTATCGCGCCTCTTCTCGCCGCCGCGGTCATTATGCTGGGCGGGCCTGCGCGGCTGGTCGCGCTGACCGCAGCCGCACTCACCCTCGTCCTGAGCGGGCTGATGTTTCTCGGCTTCGGCCCGAATGAGCGGGGATTTCGCTACGTCGCTTCATTCCCTATCTCCACCGAGCTGCACCTGGACTTTTCCATCGGGGCCGATGGTCTCAGTCTCATCATGATTTTGCTCGCTGCCATCGTGCTGCTGGCAGCCATCTGGTTCACTGGGAAAATTGAGCGTTACGAAAATGCGTTCTATAGCTGCTTGCTTCTGATGGGCGCGGGCGGCATCGGCGCCTTCGCGTCGCTCAATCTGTTTTTCTTCTACGGCTTTCACGAGCTCGCACTCATTCCCACCTTTCTCTTGATCGGGATCTGGGGGAGCGGCAATCGGCAAGCAGCCGCATGGAAAGTGACGATCTATCTCGCACTTGGCAGTTTCATCTTGTTGATCGGATTGATCATGCTCTACCGCGCCTTGCCGCCTGGCGCGCGCACGCTCGACATCCGCATGCTCCAGGCCGCGGCCGGCCAGATTTCACCCGAGGCGCAGTCCCCCATTTACTTGCTGCTGTTGCTTGGTTTCGGCACGCTCATTTCGCTTGTGCCTTTTCATACCTGGGCGCCGGAAGCGTACGCGTCCGCGCCCGCGCCCGCTGCCATGTTGCACGCCGGAGTCCTGAAAAAGTTTGGCCTTTACGGCCTGCTCCGACTTGCCCAGCCGATGCTTCCGGACGCCGCCCGGCAATGGTCCAACCTTCTTCTTGCGCTCCTGCTCGCCAATATTATCTACATCGGCTTTGTCACCATCGCGCAGCGCCGGCTCGATTGGATGTTGGGCTACTCCAGCGTCATGCACATGGGCTACATCTTTCTTGGCATCGCGAGCGCCAACCTCCTTGGCGCTACCGGCGCTGCCCTGCTCATGTTCGGACATGGCATTTCCATCGCTCTGCTCTTCGCCATCACGGGGGAATTGCGCAGCCGCATTCCATCGCTGGAATTGAATGCGCTCGGTGGATTGGCTAAACAACTACCGATCGCCTCCTTTGCCTTCGGCCTCGGCACGTTTGCGGCCATTGGTTTGCCTGGATTCGCCAATTTTGCCGCTGAAATCATGATCGTCTTCGGCGCCTTCCGCAACGGCTTCGACCTTCAACATTTCCACTTTTTTCAATGGGCGACGCTGCTTGCGCTTTGGGGCGTGGTCATGTCCGCGGTCTACCTCTTGCGCGCGTATCGGCGTGTTTTCTTTGGCAGCTCGCCGGAGCCGGTACTCGGCGCCAGCAATGCCATGGGCGATTTGAGTTTTGGCCTGCGCTTCCCCATTGCATTGCTGGTAGCCAGCTCGCTTTTCGTCGGATTCTCTCCGCAGACCATCATTAACAAAATCACCCCGGCCTTTCGCACTTATCTCGCGCGATGATCCCGGCGCCATACCTCGAAGCCGCCCCGGTCACGATCGGCGTGCTCCTGCTCTTGGTAGAATCCTTTTTGATCAACTTCGAGCGCCGCTTTCTCGGTTATGCCGCATTGATCGGCGTGCTTGTGATTTTCGGCGCAACCTTTTTTACCGCTCCGCAAACAGCCACTGCCTCAGCCCCGCTTTGGAACTTTTATTCCGCCGATCCTCTTGCGCTCCTGTTCAAGCGCATCGCTCTTGCCGCGACCGCTCTCGTCCTGGTCATGATGATCGATTATATTCCGGTCCTGCGCGCCGGCATCGAAGGCGCCACTCCGCAGGCGGGTGTTGGCGAATTCTTCGCCCTTCCATTATTCACCTGCGCGGGTTTGATGTGGATGTCCTCCGCCATCGATTTCGTCCTCATTTTCGTTTCGCTCGAACTGGTCACGATTTCATTCTACGTCCTCGTGAGTTTTACCCGCCGCAATCCGCTGACCCTGGAAGCGGGTGTGAAATATCTCGTTCTAAGCGCGCTCTCCACCGGTTTCCTTGTTTACGGCATTGCCTGGGTTTTCGGCGCTACTGGCGAAACGAACCTCACCAAAATCGTGGCCGTTTTCGCCCGGCCTGATCTGGAAAAAACGGCCGCGCTTTTCGGTGGGGTCCTCATTATGATCGCGCTCGGTTTTAAGATTGCGGCGGCACCATTTCAGATTTGGGTCGCAGACGTTTACCAGGGCGCGCCGACACCGATTACCGCCTATCTCTCAGTCGGCTCCAAAGCCGCCGGTTTCGTTGTTCTCTTACGCGTGCTCGAGCCATTTCTCATGCTGCGAAAAATGCAAACGCTGTTTGTCGTCATCGCCATCCTCACACTGCTCTACGGAAACCTGGCCGCGCTTCCGCAGATGAATCTCAAACGTCTCCTCGCCTACTCGAGTATTGCTCACGCCGGCTATCTCCTGGTCGCTGTTGTCTCATTCTCCGGGCGCGCGCTGGCATTCTATCTCGTTGCTTATCTGCTCATGACGCTGCTTAGCTTCGCCATCCTTGTCCTCGTCGAGCAGCATGGCGGGACTGACATCGAGGACTTTGCCGGATTGTCCCAGCGCTCGCCCTTTCTTGCGTTCGGCATGCTGGTGGCGATGGCATCGCTCGCCGGGATCCCGTTCACCGCGGGCTTCTTCGGTAAGTTTCTCGTCTTCGATGCCGCGGTCGCTGCTCGTCAGTTCTCGTTAGTAATCATCGGCCTCGTCACTGTCGCAGCCGGCTTCTACTACTACTTCAAAGTGGTGCGCGCCATGTACTGGGACCCTCCGGCATCAAGCGCTGCCATCCCTGTCTCTCCTCTCACCCGCGTTGCCCTGATCAGCATGATCGCGGGAATTTTTGTGTTTGGAATTTATCCGCACCCGATCCTGAACGCGCTGCGCTAATTGGCCCTGCCGGGAATCAGTCGCTCAGCTCGACGTTCCAGTAGGCCAGATCCACGAAATGCTTCCAGCTTTCGTGCTGTTGACTGCTGAACGTCACCTGGACAAAAGGCCGCCATTTCGGCCGCTTTGGCTTGCGAATAAGCGTCATTCTCGCCTCCTGCGGCAGGCGATTACCTTTGCGCATGTTACACCCGATGCACGAGCAGACGACGTTCTCCCATGTCGTCAGCCCGCCTTTATCGCGCGGCAGCACATGGTCCAGATTAAGATCGCTGCGATCGAAAACTTTGCCGCAATATTGGCAGGTATTTTTGTCGCGCTCGAAGACATTATGCCGGGTAAACTTTACTTCCTTCTTCGGCAGGCGATCGAATAGCAAAAGCACGATCACGCGCGGCACCCGCACCTTGAAGGAAATAGTTGTGACCATTTCCGCTTCCGGCTCCTGCGCGGAAAAATCGCGCCAGCTTGAGAAATCGTGCGTGAAAAAGTTGTTGTCGGCGTCAGTTGCAACGACTTGCGCATGTCCCGCGTAAAGGAGCGCAAAAGCACGGCGGGCCGAGCAGATATTGACCGCCTGCCAGAGGCGATTAAGCACGAGCACCTGACTATTAAGTAACATGGGAACGACGCGAACTCCGCTTCGAAATTAAAATCGCCGCGACGGTACCACTCCCGTTTTTGAGTGTCAATTTATCCGCAACTGCTAGAGTAGGGCTGTGAAGGTGAGTGACATTAGACAAGTCGTCGAACGTCAACCGTCCACCCGTTTGGCGTCCGGCTTTCGAATGGAGCGGAATACGTGTTTAGCGAACCGCGACAGTTCGGCGCGCCCGGAAATCTTCGCATGATCTTCTTCTTCGGAAAAGATGTCGCAGTCCGCATCGACACCGAGAACATCGTCGAAGCTTTCGCAAAAATCGTGACGAGCTAACGAGCTCGCGCGAGCCGTTTCACGAAATCTCCGCGTGGCCGTTGCTCATCCCCGGGGACTGAGCCCGCCGCATTGCCCAGGGCCGCTTCTTCCGCCGGCAGATACGGCTTAAAGCGATTCTTATCGATCGCCTTCATGAAGGCCTCATGCGGCGAGACCAATCCTTTTTGCAGCAGCGCGAAAATGGCTTCATCCATGAATTGCATCCCCTGTGACCGCCCGGAGACAATGACATCCTGCAATTTCTGAGTGGCGCCTTCGCGAATAATCGCCGCCACCGCCGCGTTCGCGATGAGGATCTCATTCACTGCCAGTCGCCCGGCGCCGTCTGCTTTTTTCAGGAGCAATTGCGCGAGAACACCGCGAAGCGAGTTTGCCAGCATCGCACGGGCCTGCGGCTGCCTCGCGGCGGGAAAGGCGTCGATCATGCGATCGACGGTCTTGCGCGCGTTGTTGGTGTGAAGGGTTCCGAAGACAAGCAGACCCGTCTCCGCCGCCGTGAGAGCGAGCGAGATCGTCTCCAGATCGCGCATCTCGCCCAGCAGCACGATGTCTGAGTCCTCGCGCAGCGCCGCTTTTAGGGCATCGGGGAACGAGCGCGAGTTTGCCGGCACTTCTCGTTGGGTGATGATGCTGGCCTTATTTTCATGCACGAACTCGATTGGCTCTTCGATGGTCACGATATGGCGCGCGAAGTGCACATTGATGTAATCCACCAGCGCCGCCAGCGTGGTCGATTTTCCCGAGCCGGTCGGTCCCGTGACCAAAACAAGACCGCCGCGTAAATGCGCAAACTCGCGCACCACCGGCGGAATGCCCAGCTGCTCCAGGGTCGCGATCTTTGTTGGGATTAAACGGAAGACTGCGCCGTATCCATTTGTCTGCTTGAGATAGTTGCACCGAAAACGCGAGGCGCGGTCCATCTCGTAGGCGAAATCGAGATCGCCCCGTTCCTCAAACAGTTGCCAGTTTTGCGGTCCGGGCAATTCACTCAGCATCAACACGACTTCCTCCCGCGAGACCGGTTCCACCCGCATCGGCATGACATCGCCATGCCGGCGCATTTTCGGCGGCTGCCCTTCGCCAATGTGCAAATCGGACGCGCCTTCCGCCACGATTGCCTGCAAGAACTGATCGAGATAAGCCATGTCAAAAGGAACGAGGAAGGATGAAGGATGAAGGAAAATTCGTGATCGACGCGAAGCGAGCTCGAGCGATCGCATGAGAATTCCCTTGAAGGCGCCGCCGCGCCATCTTTCTACATCGTGCGGGATGACTGAGATTTTTCATCCTTCCGCCTTCATCTTTTTTGAAGATGCTGTCGCACGATTTGCTTCTGGTCAGCGCGAGCGAGCGTTTCTCCCGCTGAGATGAGGCCTTTGTCGTAAAGCTCGATCAGCGCGTCGTCCATCGACTGCATCCCCTGTTTGCGCCCGGTCTGGATGATTCCCGGCAGCATGAATGTTTTCGATTCGCGAATAACATTGGAAACGGCTGGCGTGTTTGTCAGCGTTTCGAGTGCCAGCACGCGCCCCGTTCCATCCGCGCGCGGAATTAATTGCTGACTAATGACACCGCGCAACGATTCGCTCACCATGATCCGAATCTGGTCCTGCTGATCGGGCGGGAAGACATCGAGCAACCGGTCGAGTGTGCGCGCGGCGGTGCCAGTGTGCAAAGTTCCCAGAACAAGGTGACCGGTCTCGGAGGCGGTGATGGCGAGAGAAATCGTTTCGAGATCGCGCATTTCCCCCACCATGATGACATCGGGGTCCTCGCGGAGAGCGCTGCGCAGAGCCGCGCTGAAGGAGCGGGTGTGGGTGTGCACTTCGCGTTGGGTGATGTGGCAGTTCTTCGGTGTGAACACGTACTCGATCGGGTCCTCCAGCGTGATGATGTGCTCGCGTCGTTCCCGGTTAATCTGTTCCACGAGCGCGGCCAGGGTGGTGGATTTGCCGCTCCCGACCGAGCCGGTGACAAGGATGAGTCCGTTGTGATAGCGGGTCAGCAGCTTGAGATGCTGCGGCAGACCCAGCTCGTCCATGGTGCGCACCTGCGTATTGATGATACGAAAGACGAGATCGGTGCCAAGACGGTGCCGCGCCACGCTCGCGCGATATCGGCCGTTGCTGTTGGCGTAGGCGAAGTCCGCGTCGCCGCGCTCTTCCAGGATTGTCCGCTGTGTTTCATTCAAAAACGCATCCGCCAATCCCTCCGTCTGTTCGTGTGTGAGCTTGTCCGCGTCCGGCCAGATCGGCCGGAGGGTCCCGTGCAAACGCCAGATCGGCGGCGCATTGACTCCGAGGTGAACGTCGGACGCGCCCGCAGCCTGGCCGACTGCGAGATAATCATCCACATGACGTAGCAAATGAGCGCTCATGGGCAGCGCCCATCATCGCTCATGCCGCGCGCTGGCGTAAACCGGAAAAGCGCCGCTATAGCTCGTCACAGCGCCAGAACGCGCTCGTTACCATCGCCGGGACGCCTGTGCCGCCCCCACTCTGCGCTCCGATCAGGTCTTCCTTGGGTTGCCGGCAAACCCGCCAAACTTGCGGGTGATAAACTTGATCAGGAATGGCTTGGCGATATCACCGAGCAATTTGGCGCCGGCGACGGCCAGGCCGGCCTGAGCCACACCTTCGCCGGTTTTGTCGTTTTTGCCGAAGAGCGGCTTTGGCTTGAGGTAGACCTTCTTTCGTCGCGCCGGCGCGACCGCGATGAGAATGCCTAAAACCGCCAGCGCACTCATCCACACTGCCGGCGAATGCCGAAAAGAATTCTTGAACTTACGCGGGAAATCGAGCTCATAGCGCAACCCGCTCAGCTCGCGGCCCATTCGGTCACGCGAAAGCGCAATGTCGCTCTTTATTGCGGCGCGGTCTTTCCGAGGGATTTCAGCCATTGTTGGTCTCTCTTCAATTCCATGCGCGTTTCCGCATAAAGCCGGCCGCGCAGTTTACTCTTTGCCAGAAATACGCACACCACGGCTAGCACGATGTGCAGCAACCCAGCGCCCAATGCCACCCAGGTCCACGAAATGCCCGCTGCGTGCGCAATGCCCACGACGATGCTTGCCAGCACGAAAATATAGCCAAACACGAGCGCGATGATCGCGCCGACGCCGAAGGCGACGACCAGGCCGAGCTGCAAAAGCATCGACTTGGATTCCACCGCCAGCAGCGCCGCCCGCGTCTCGACGTACGCAAACAGCGCGCTGACAAAACCAATCGCATTGTCGATCAACCCGGCGTGACCCGCCGGATTAAACGACCTCGCGCCCGCGCGAGCCATGGCGCCTTAACGCCGGAAGATCAAACCGAGCACGAAACCGATGCCCAGCGCGGTCGCCACCGCCTTCATCGGATTCTCGCGCACATAGTCCTCGCCATCTTCCTGGAGCGTCCGCACGCGCACCTTGGCGTCGTCCCATGCCTGCGTGGCCTTGTCGCGATAATCTCCCGCCATCGAGCTCGCAGCCGACTTCAGGTCTTCAGCCGCGCGCCGGGCGTGCGTTCTGCTGCTCTCGAGCTTGTTCTGCGAGCCGCTCGGAGTTGTCCCCGCCGTGCCGGTCGAGCCTGCCATTCCAGTTGTTGATCCGCCTTGATTCATTGTTTCATCAGCCATTGTCGTTCTCCTGTTCTTTGTTCCCGGAAATATCCGCGCGACCCTCCGCCGCGCAATCCCTCCGAGAATTAAACGAAAATGCCAGCCGCTCTGCGCTTGCGCTGGCGAAAATCTCTGCGCAAAGGCAAGGCCCGATGCTATTGCTCGCGAAAGATAATGCGCGCCTTGGTCAGATCGTAGGGCGAAAGTTCAACCGATACTTTGTCACCGGGCACGATGCGAATGAAATGCTTGCGCATTTTGCCCGAGATATGCGCCAGCACATTGCGCTGCCCCGGCAAATCGACTCGGAACATGGTGCCTGGTAACACCTGAGTGACTGTCCCTTCGGTGACGATCTGTTCCTCTTTTGGCACGCAGAAAAATAACTCCAGGCAACGGCTGTGCAAGCCGCCTCGGCCGCCCAATGTTCCACCGCGAAAGGCTACGCTGAGCTGTCCAATGCCTGCATCTGCGCGTCGGTTAGCCTCAGTTTCGCGGCGGCCATATTCTCCTCAAGATGCGCGACTGATGATGTGCCGGGAATTGGCAGCATCACTGGCGACCGCCGCAACAGCCAGGCGATCGCGACTTGGTAAACGCTGGCTTTTTGTTCTTTGGCGACCCGCGCCAGCGCATCGTCGCTCAACGAGCGGCCGCCGCCGACCGGTGACCACGGCATGAAGCCGAGGCCATGTTGCTGGCAATACTTGAGCGCGTCATCCCATTTGCGATCAGCAATATTGTAGCGGTTTTGCACAGTGGCGATTGGCACAATCTTGCGCGCGCGCTCGATCTCCTCAGGTCCCACTTCCGAAAGCCCAAGATGCCGGATCTTTCCAGAGTCGCGCATCTCATTAAGCGCCTGCAACGAGTCCTCCATCGGCACGCTCGGATCGACGCGGTGCAATTGGTAAAGCTCAATGCGCTCGAGCCGCAGCCGTTTCAGACTGCCATCGACACATCGCTTTAGATAGTCAGGGTGGCCATTCGGCACCCATCGTCCCGGACCGGGCCGCGTCAGACCGCCCTTCGTGGCGATGACCAAGCCCTTCGGATACGGATACAGCGCTTCGGCGATCAGAAGCTCGCTTGTCTCTGGCCCGTAGGCGTCTGCGGTGTCGATCAGGTTCACCCCCAGAGCGACTGCGCGCTTAAGAACTTCGCGCGCTTCTTTCCTATCCTTGGGCCAACCCCAGATTCCCTCTCCGGTGATGCGCATCGCTCCAAACCCGAGCCGATTCACCGAAAGATCCCCGCCGATTTTGAACATCAAATTACCCTCGGAACTTTCCCTCGCTGCTTCACCGAGTATGATCGATGGGCTCGCCAGGAGCGCCGCAGCGCCTCCAATTCCCAAGCCGACAAATTTGCGTCGCGTGACATGGCTCTGAAAGTCTCCACTCTTCTCCTTCATAAATCTTGATTTTCATGGTCCCATTCGCTCGCTGCAACTTGTCTCTGCGCGCGGCGTTGCTGGCGGATTGCTTTAGCCCCCAGCTCAAGATTTAAAAAATATTGAATCCGAACGGCTGGCCTGCTGCATCCCACAAACAGATAAGGCACAAGCTATGAATACCATTTCTCCTACACCAGCATTCGAATCGACCTATGCGCTCCTCATGCGTTCGGAGGAGAAACAACGCGGCAGATTCGAAACCCTGATCTATATGCTGTTAATCGTTAGCACCACTTTGGCGATGTCGCAGTTCTGTCAGCAAGCCGCAACCATGCCGGCAAGTATCGCTCGCGTGGCTTTGACCGTGGCGCAGCACAATGCGTGAGACAACTGCGGAGAAGAAAAGCAGCAGACCTTCCTAGGCGCGAGGCGTTGCCGCACGATCGCCTGCCTTAGGGCGAGGGGGCTGCCGCCGGGGGCGGGGTGGCGTTGTTAAAGTGCTTCACTCCCGCGCCATCGATCCAGTAGGTGCGTGAGGCGGCATCCTTGTAATCCTGAGAGGCCTCCTTGGCATCGTGCGCTGGCCGGTCGAGTATTCCACGATGGGTAGGATCCCACATCCATTGGCCAGATGGCGTCGCAGCCGGCTGAGGGCGACGATAACCAACAAACGGCTGGCGCGGGGCCGACTGCGCCACCGCACCTGCTGCCGCTGATTGGCTCTGGGCAGCAGTCACGGGAGGCGGCGACTTAATTCCGCGCCACTGATCTACCGAGGCGTGAAACGATTTATCCCACCCAAACCAGATGAGCAGAGCCGCCAGGAATAGCTCGCAGAGAAGGCGCACCCATTTACGATACTAAAACGCTGCAAAACTGAAAAGCCGAAAATCAGTTCTTTGCGAACATTGTGGACATGTTCCCGCCTGCCGGGCGCACAGAACACGACGCCGGTGCTCCACTTATCGCTCGACCGCCTGGCCTGTCGCTTTGAGTTGCTTGATCGCGTCGCGGAGTTCAGCTGCGCGTTCGTACAGCTCTTTCGCGATTGCTGTCTCCATCTCGCGCTCCATAATTTCGAGCTTCGTGCGCGGGCGTTTTGCGGTTACTTCTTCGAGCCATTCTTCTAAGAATGCGATTTCACTGCTCTTGCTCGCAAGCTCGGGGAAGTTGGATTGCTGAAAAAAATCGACGATGGCATCGCGGCCCCGCTCAATCTCCCTGATCGCCTCCCGGAACTTCGAGTCGTTCAGAAGAATGGAAGCTCTGGCCCGCGTATTCATCATCAGGACATACGGGCGGAACTGCTGGAAATTCCAGATCACCTCGTCGCGCTCGGTGTGCTCATCCACAAAGGTGAAGAGGTCGAGGTTGCGCTGTGTATCGCGGACAACGCCGGCAAATTCGTTTAACTGAAAGAGACTGACGTAGCGATGGTAATACTGGATGGCTTCCTGTTGCAGCTCGGAGCATTCCTCGGCGCTGAGCTGATAAGTGTCCCCGGAAGCTTCCGCCATTTCCGCGCGGTTTTGATGATAAGCCAGAAGCGATTCACACCCGTGCGGACGCTGACCGTCAGGCCGCCCAATCAGCTCCATCTGAAGCACACCAAGATCAATGCGCAGTTGCAACTTCTCGCGGCCATCCAACCCCGCCACTTTCCGGACCTTAATCATCCCCGGCTCGTGCGGCCAATCCCTTAAGACCGTATTTAAATCCAAGCTCATGCTTTAGAAATGATCGATCACGCGATGTCTCTTTGTCAATGTTCTCGAACGTTGGACGCGGAAGAAAAGAATTCGTTCAGCAGAATTGCGAGGGGAAACATTCCGCCTCAATTTCGCGCGTGGAAGAAGAGATAGACGCCTTTATCGGATACCTCGCGGTCGAGCGCGGGCTTTCCCCGAACTATCAACTTTCGACGCAACGATCGCTCAGCGAGTTTGCACAATGGTGCAATCGGCGCCAGGTCACCAGGGCGCGCGAGGTATCGATCGATCACATCACGGACTACCTGGCGCAATGCAAACGCGCTGGCCTCGCTGCTTCGTCCATCAAGCTCATCGTGGTGGCATTGAAAATCTTTTTCCGGTTTTTGCTCGCGAAGAAGCTGGTGCGGCGCGACCCGACTGAAACGTTGTCGCAGCCGCGAATCGAGCGCTATTTGCCTGAAACACTTAACGAGATGCAGGTCGAGCAATTACTCGAGGCGGCGGACGCGTCAGCGCCATTGGGGTTGCGCGACCGGGCCATGATCGAGCTGCTGTACGCAAGCGGCCTGCGCATTTCCGAACTGGCCGGCGCGCGGCTGGAAAACTTCGACGCGGAGGAGCGAACACTGCGGGTGATGGGCAAAGGCAAGAAGATGCGCATCGTGCCGGTGGGAAGAAAGGCATGCGAGGCGCTCGCCGCTTACCTCTCAGCGGAGCGGCCGAAATTAATTTCGCGGCGAAGTGGGAACGAGATTTTTCTCTCGCTGCGCGGCACCAAGCTGACGACCGTGCGCATCTGGCAAATCGTGAAGAGAGCGGCCGCGAGATCAGGTTTGGAGACGAATATTTACCCGCACCTGCTGCGGCACAGCTTTGCCACGCATTTGCTCGGCAACGGAGCGGACCTGCGAATCATTCAGGAAATGCTCGGCCATTCCGATATCTCGACAACCCAAGTTTACACGCACGTGGACCAGCAAAGACTAAAGGCGGTGCACCGCAGGTTTCACCCGAGGGCGTAGGTGGCACGCAGCCCAAATAAGGTCGCCGGACCGGTTTCCTCCCTTTAAACTCCACACCAATGAAAAGACTGAGTCTCGTGCTTCTGCTGATTGCGCTTGCGGCGGCGGTAATCATCGTGCTGATGCTGCGGCACAAGCAGCTGGCTGCGACCGCAGGCGTGGCGGCGCTGTTGCCGGCGGATACTGCCGTACTGATTCATATTCCGGATCTCGAGGCGAACCGCGACGCCTGGCAGAGAACGGACCTTTATCAACTCTACCACGAGCCTGCAGTGCAGGAGTTTCTGCGGAAACCCAAAGCGCCATTGGCAAAAAACGCCGCCCTCAAGGGCGCGTGGCAGGATGCGGCTTCGCTCCGCATCCGCGATGCCTTCCTAGCCACGACCAGCTTCGACTCCCTGCGGTTGATCGGCGGATTCGAATTCCGGTGCAGTGAAGCCGAAGCCCGCAGCGTGCTCGATCGCTGGAAGGCGACCTGGGTGGCAGCCGGGGCGCAGCGAAGTGCCACTAATCACGGCAACCATGCAATCGAAATTTTCAGCGCTCCCCGCTTTCTAATCGCTTCCGCGGTCGTTGATCACCGTTTCTTCGCGGCGATGAACCTCGACGATCTCAAATCCCTGCTCGATCGCGTGGATGGCCGCGCAAAAGGCGGCACGCTCGCGGCGCAGGAAAACTTCCGCGCGGCTATGAAGCAAATGCCAGCCGGTTGCGCCGTGCTGTTTTATCTCCAGCCACAGCAGCTCGCGCAAAAGCTCGTTGCACTGCGCGCGCAAAACGGGCGTCCGGTTTCAGCCGCTGAAAAGACATTGATCGAGCGAATGCAGAGCATTTCGCACGCGATCGTCTTTGACCAGAGCAAGCTGCGTGACGTCAGCTTTGCCGCCATGCCGCGGTTGCTCGACACTAAAATAAAGCGCGAGACATTGGAGGCGACGTCGCCGGACACGCTCTTTTACCTCGCAGCGCTTGTGAACCTGCGCGAGCAGATGGCCGGTTTAGCAGCCGCGCCGAGTTCCCCTCTCACAACCGCGGGCGTGTCGCTGGAGGACTGGCAGGCGGGTTTCGGCGATGAATTGTCGATGCTGGCGGAATGGCCGGCGGCCTCGCGCATGCCGAGCGTCGTCGCCACACTCGGGGTGCGCGATCCGGCGCGCGCCAGGAAAGTGGCCGCCGCGCTCGCGGGCAGCTCCGGCTGGCAGCACACAAGGCGGGGCGAGGCCGACATTTTCACTGCTCCAGCCAGCGGGGTTGTATTGATGCGAATGGTGGCGGCCGTTTCGGACAAACAACTCGCGGTCGGTCTGGATGCTGCGGCTGTCGAACGCACAGTTTCTCCGCCGGCGAATGCCCACGGACTTGCTTCCGTGGCACGTTTTCGGGAGGCATCTCGGCTGGTTCCCGAGCCGCAACAAATGTTCGCCTGGCTGGATTTGAGCGCGCTCTATGCCCGGTTGGACGCGACCCTGCGGCCGCTACTGCAGATCAGCGCCGCTTTTATGCCGGACGCTTCGGAGCGACTCGACGTAAACAAATTGCCCCCTGCGGAAGTTGTGACAAAGCATCTCGGCCCGGTGGTGGCTTCGCAATGGTATGTCGATGGCGGCTATCGTTCCGAATCGGTCGGCTCAATTACGCTCGGCCAGGCTGTCGTCCTCGCCCTCACCGGCTACGCGGGGTCGCAAATTTTTCAAAAACATGGCGACGTTTTTCACGGTTGGAGAATGCCGCCCGCGCCAACCGTCTCACCGAGTTCAGCTTCCCCGGCGATAACGCCAGGGAGCACGCCGTAGCGCGTCGCATATGCTTGACCTCGAAAAACTCTGTGCAACTGCCTCTGGACAAGTCTTAACCTCCCGGCCGGCGCAGAAATATGCTGCTTTTCCGACGCGACGTGCTATGTTTCGTGGTCTATGGCTATTCTTAAGAAAAACGCATTTTCCCGCCGGGTGCCCGATCTAGTGACCGAGGAGCTCGTTGCGGTACTCTCCCGCCGTGCGTCGTTCGAGTTCAAGCAGCTCTTCGACATCGTGCACGAAAACCTCCGTGCCCGTAACGCTGCCAGCGGGGGCGAGGAAATGCTGCGCCTGCGCGCTTATGAGAAACTCCAGAACCTGGTGGCCCGCGGAGCGGTGAAGAAGAATGGCAAGAAATACAAAGGCCTGCCCTCCGCGCTTGCGAGCGCGATTGCGCCGCAGAACGGCCACGTCCCGGCTGGCGCAGTAAAGTAATCGCGGGGGCGCAGCGAGTCGGTTCATGCTGCGAGAGTACCTACCGGTCGGACTTCAAATCATTGTCGCTGTCGGCTTCGCCGCCTCGGCCCTGATCATAAGCGTGCTTCTGGGCAAAAGCGGACGCCCTAGCCCGAGCAAGGACACGGCCTATGAATGCGGGATGGTGCCGCAGGGCGAAGTGCAGCCGCGATTCAGCGTGAAGTTCTACCTTATCGCAATGCTCTTCATCCTGTTCGACCTGGAGATCGTCTTCATGTATCCGTGGGCGGTCGTTTATCGCGACATGATCCGGCACAGCTCGGTCATTTTCTGGAGCATGCTTTCCTTCGTCTCGATCCTGATGGCCGGCTACGTTTACGCGCTAAGGAAAGGCGTTCTCGACTGGAAAAATTAAGACCCGTGCTCCTGCTCGTGATCGTGCTCTTACTCGCTTGCGCACCGTGTTCGATTACGAGCACGATTGGCAGCACGAGCACGAGCTCTGCTCGAGCAGAGTAGCTCGTTTGATTGGTCTTGCGCCGCCAGCGCAGACCGCCTAATAGCTTTAGCCCCCATGATTCATCACGTCGTTCTCTTCAAGCTCAAGCCCGAAGTCACGCCCGCGCGTGTGGAAGAAATGATGATGAACACGCGCATGCAATTGCTCAAAATTCCCGAGGTGCTGAGCATCAAATGTGGCAAACGCATCCACGACGAAATGCCCTGGCCCTTCTTCATCGCGATCGATTTCGAATCAATGGACAAATACGAAATCTTTCGCGAAGACCCTGTTTTCGTGAAATACGAAGCCGAGATCATCAAGCCGAACACGGCTGAGTCGCTCGTGCTCGATTTCGAGATGGACCCAGGCAAGGACGTGAGGTTCTCGTAAGCAATTATTAACCGCCGAGATCGCAGAAACCGCAGAGAAAAGAACAAAAACCTTCTCTTCACTGCGTGCTGTGGGTGATCCGCGGTCTGATAATCTCCGATGCGGCTCGGTTATTTGTTCTCGCGCTACCCTGTGCTGTCGCAGACCTTCTGCGATGCCGAGATGCTGGAGCTGGAGCGGCGCGGTCATCAAATCGTGCTGGGCTCGATGTTCCCGCCCAAAACCGATTTGCGACACGGCTATCTGCGCAAGCTGCGCGCGCCGATTCACTATGCGCCTTCTTCGCGCAAACTGGATGCCCTCGTCCGCACGGCAAAACGCCGCGGCCGCTGGCCCGCGGCTCTGGTGGCGAAGTACGAGAGACGCTTCGGCCCCGAATTCAAAGCGGCCTTGCGCGCGCGCAATGCCTTGTTTTTTGTCGAACTCTTCGAGCGTGAGCGCGTGCCGCATTTTCACGTTCACTTTGCCGGCCACGCCACGCACACTGCTCTCTTCGTCAAAGCCATCAGCAACATCAGCTTCAGCTTCACAGCGCATGCCCAGGATTTCATGGTCGATACCGGCAACGACGATTTGCTGAACGAAATGTGCCATCACGCCAGCTTCGTGGTGGCGGTAAGCGACTACAGCCGCGAGCTGCTCGCGGAAAAATGCCCCGGCGCCGCATCGAAGATTGTTCGGATCTACAACGGCATCGATCTGCACCAATTCCCCCGCACTTCGCCGCTCTCGATTAATGCGCGCCTGCTGATTGTGAGCGTCGGGCGACTTGTCGAGTTCAAAGGCTTTCACGAGTTGATCGCGGCCTGCGCGGAGCTGCATAAGCGTGGTATGGAGTTCGAATGTGAGATTATCGGCGAAGGCCCGTTACAGGAGGCCCTCCAGGAAGCGATCTCCAGGGCTGGGCTGGAGCGCGTGGTTCAACTCGTTGGAGCGCTTCCGCATGAGGAGGTGGTTCGCCGCGTCGCATCTTGTGATCTGTTTGCCCTGGCCTGTGTCGTGGATAGTCAGGGCGCAAGCGACATCCTCCCGACGGTGATCCTCGAAGCGATGGCGGCGGGGCGGCCGATTGTTTCCACGCGGCTGGCTGGTCTTCCCGAAATGGTGCGCCCTGGGGAGACAGGCCTGCTCGTCGCTCCAGGAGATATCGCGGCTCTGGCTGACGCGCTGGGATCGCTCCTACGCGATCCACAAAGGCGAGAGCAATTTGGCGCAGCCGCCAGACGCTATGTTGAAGGTAAGTTCGACATCACCAGGACCATTACGCCGCTGCTCGAGATGTTTGAACAAGCAGCGCGCTCACGGGCTTCACTCGATCGCGATAGACCACTGGCGCGAGGGCGCGATGGGCTGGCGATGCGGCGCCAATGAAACAAATCGCCGTCGTCATTCCCCTTTACAATCATGCCGCATACATTGGGGACGCCATCCGCTCGGTCCTCGCGCAGACGCGGCCGGTCGATCGAGTCCTCGTCATCGACGATGGATCGACGGACAATTCGATTGAAGTTGTGCGGACATTTAAGGACCCGCGGATCGAACTCCAAACGCAAACCAACGCGGGGGCAGACTCCGCCCTCAATCGCGGCATCGAAGCGGCTGATACGTGCGAATACATCGCGATCCTCAACTCCGACGATCTGTTCGCTCCGGAACGCGTTTTAACGTGCACCGCTTTTCTCGACGAAACGCCGAACGTGGACGTAGTCGCCACCAGGATGAAGCTCATTGACGGGGCGGGTAACGACATCCCCCCCTCGGAGTCGCACGCCAAATGGTTCAGAGCCGCCTGGTCGCTTCGGCGGTCACACCTTGACCTGGTGGAACAACTCGGCGTGGCCAACTTTATTGCTTCGACCAGCAATCTCATCGGGCGCAGACGGTTCTTTCTCGAACATCCGTTTCGTCACTACCGTTACGTTCACGACTACTATTTTTTGCTCGAGGGCGCGCTGCACGAACGCCTTGCAGTCATCGATGAAGAACTCCTCTCCTACCGGGTGCATTCAGCGAACACTATCGCAGCCGCGCCGCGCGAACTTGTTCGCGAGCTACTCGAGATGAATCTGGATCTTCTGGTTTCGATCGCGCCAGAGCTCGACAACTCCCCGCGACTGCGCCATGCGCTGGCTATTTATCACCGCGCGACCTGGGCCAATATCTCGAGTTTTCGGGCCGATGTTTTCGCTTCGCTCCTCGCGCGAGCGCTGGCTGGTTGCTCGCGCGACCAGATGCAAGCTTCCATCGACGCAGTGATGGAATTTGCCGAGGCAAAGGAGTTTCCGAACCAGGTTTTGTTGAACCTTGCCGATGGTGAACCGCGACTTGGGGCCGGACTGGCGGAGAAGTATTCGCGTCTGGCAGGCGAACTACGGCAGGTCAAGGCGGAGCTGGCGGCACTTCGGAAAACGCGGCGAGCATCACGATGGTTGCGCGTGGGGCGGAAAAGCGCATGAAGCGAGAAGGACGCATCTCCTTGTCATGAGCAAAAAAGCGATCGTTCTCGCTGGCGGCCTGGGCACGCGCCTCTTCCCTCTCACCCAAATCGTCTGCAAACAACTCCTGCCCGTCTATGACAAGCCCATGATCTGTTATCCGCTGGCCACACTGATGCTCGGGGGCCTGCGGGAAATCCTCATCATCTCAACACCGAAAGATCTGCCGATGCTGCGCGACTATCTCGGCGATGGCGCGCGCTTGGGAATTCGGCTCGAGTACGCGGAGCAGCCCAGGCCGGAAGGGATCGCGCAGGCGTTCGTTATCGGCGCAAAATTTATCGGCGATGCGGGAGCGACACTGATTTTGGGAGACAATATCTTTTACGGGAAACTCGATTTTTTCCGCGAAGCACTCGGCCTGACTCGCGGTGGTTGCATATTCGCATACCAGGTGCGCGATCCGCAGCGCTACGGCGTCATCGAGTTTGATCAATCCGGCAAAGCAACTTCCCTTGAGGAGAAACCCCAGCGGCCACGAAGCCCGTTTGCCGTGCCCGGCCTCTATATCTTCGATGATCGCGTGGTGGAGTTTTCACGCTCGCTGAAAGCGTCGGGCCGGGGTGAATTTGAGATTACCGACTTGAACTTGCGCTACATGGAAACGGGCGAGCTGCAGGTCAAGCGGTTGGGGCGCGGAATTGCCTGGCTGGACACGGGCACGCCGACGAGCCTGCTCGAAGCGAGCAACTACATCGCGACAATCGAGCATCGGCAGGGAACAAAGATCGCGTGCCTGGAGGAGATCGCGCTGCGGATGGGCTTTATCGAACTGCGGGAGCTTGGCGCGCTCATCGATCGCCTGCCGAAAGGTGACTATAGAGATTACCTCGTGCGCGTGGCAGAGGAATAATTGTCACTCCGAGCGAAGCGCAGCGAAGTCGAGCGACCCGGCGGCGATATCTTCAAGGGGAATTAGGCAGAACCCTTCGGCCGAGATGACGGCCTACCGTTGCTGCTCGTCCAACAACCGGGTGCTGTCGGCTAACAAACGCGTCACCGCGTCGGCCTCGGTCGCATCGTAATAACCGCGGATCTCCCCGCGACGATCTACCAGCACCATCCGTGTGCTGTGCAGCGGCTCAGCATCTTTGCCCTCGCGCTCCGCTGCCGGAAGTTTAAAGCCGTGCATCGATAAATCGTAAATGGTCGACTTCGGCCCAGTGAGGAAATCCCAGCGGCCTGGTTGGGCATGGAGACGGTGGGCATACTCGCGCAACATGGCCGGCGTGTCCTTCTCCGGATCGACGGTGAAAGAAACAAAGTGCACATCAGTTTTCTCGAGCGGCTTTTGCATTTCGCTCATGCGGCTGCTGATCATTGGGCAGGGGCCGGGACAGGTGCTGTAGATGAAATCGGCGATCCAGATTTTTCCGGCAAGATCGGCGCTGCCGAACGAGTGGCCGTTTTGATTAGTGAGCTGAAAGGGCGGCACGCTGCCATAAGAGGGAAAGTCATGTCTCGTTAGCCGATGCACCTGCACCTGGCGGAGAGCGAAAAGTCCGGCGGCAACAACCAGCGGAAAACCGATCAGGACCAGGTTCCATGCGCGCGATTTTCGCAACGCGCTCGAGTCCGGAATGGCGGCTGCGGAGCTGTTCATGTTTTGGTCATAATTAGCGCGGCCAGGAGAAGTGGCAGATAACAGATCGAGCCGAGGAAGAGCAGCCGGGCGTTCCGCGGAGTGCCGGCACGATGGAAGCGCAAGGCGAGAGCAGTGAAGGCGCTGCCGAGAATCAGCTCTGCCACGAGATAAAGTGGCTGCGCCATTCCAATGAAAGCCGGGATCCCGCCGATGATCAGGAGCAGCATGCTAAACAGCACGGCCTGGCTGGCGCTGCGCACTCCGCTTTCGTCGTCACTCGAAAGCATGCGGAACCCGGCAGACTCGTAATCGTGCCGGCATATCCAGGCGATGGCGAAAAAGTGCGGCATTTGCCAGATAAAGACGATGGCGAAAAGCGTCCAGGCCGGGAAATCGAGGGAACCGCGCGCTGCGGCCCAGCCGATAAGGGGCGGCAATGCGCCGGGGATGGCGCCAATGAGGGTGTTTGTGTTGGTGACGCGTTTGAGCGGTGTGTACGCGAGCACGTAGATGAGAATGGTCACTCCAGCCAGCACGGCCGCGAGCCGATTGGAAAACGCAGCGAGATAAATCACGCCGGCGCCGGACAGCGCGCAGCCGAGGATGAGCGCATTGCGTGCACGCACACGCCCGGCCGGCACCGGACGCGCTCGCGTGCGCACCATGAGCGCATCAAGATCGCGTTCCCACCATTGGTTCAAAGTGGACGCTCCGGCAGCGGCGAGGGCTGAGCCGATAAGAACCTGGGTGAAACCGCGTGGATCAAAGGGAGTCCGGGCCAGGTAGAATCCTACGCCAGTAGTAATGAGGACGAGAAAGGTAAGGCGCGCTTTGATGAGCTGCGAGAGGTCGGACCAGCGGCTCGCTGCCGAGGGCGCAATCGGCCTTTCAACGCTAACGGTTCTCACACGGCACTCAGCGAGCTGATTTCATTAACATTCGACGCCGGCTCCGGGCGCCGCGGCCAGCACAATGCACAGTTGATGACGCCAAGAGCGAACATAATCGCGCCCACGGCGACATGGGCGGTGGCGATGTCGGCCGCTTTGTTGCTCCAGATTACCCATGCTCCCAACGAGATCTGGAGAGCGATACCAAAAAGCCACGCGAGCGCGAGCCTGCGCAGCAGCGCGTCCGGACTGCGATGGGCCGCGACGAAAAAGACGACCACACCGGCGGCGACAAGCAGCGCACCGAACCGATGCGCCATTTGCAACCAAATCTGTGCAGCCGATACCTCCGACATTCCGAGCGCGTCCCGCGTGACATTGATTTTTGCGAGCGCAGCGGCGCTGGTATCGGGAATCCATTCGCGGTAAGCAGTGGGAAAGTCCGTGATGGAAAGGTCGCGGTGCTGGTGTCGCATGCTCGCGCCGAGCGCGAGCTGAAGATAAATGATTGCGGTGGTGAGCAGCGCCATAATTCCAGGAGGAGAACGGCGGTGCGTGATCGCAGACCACGGGCGCGACGTGACCAGCGCGATAAAGACCAATAGACCAAAGAAGGCCTGGGCGAGGCAGGCGTGAAAGATGCCAATTTCATCCTTGAGCAGTGTGACGCGGAGGCCGCCCAACACGCCTTGGAGGATGACCGCGACAACGGCGAGGAGGCCAAGCATCTTCACCCATGGACGGGATTCAGCCCGCCAAAGCCAGCCCGCAAGAATGAGCGTGAGGAAACCGACGGCAGAAGCGATAAGCCGGTGTGTGTGCTCAAACAAAATCCCGCCAATCCATTTCGAAGCAGGGAAAAAGAACATGTTATAGCCGAAGGTCGTTGGCCAATCCGGCACAGCCAGCCCGGCGTTTTTGCTCGTGACCATTCCGCCGCTGCAAATGAGCAAGAGCGTGCAAAAAGCAGTGAACCAGGCGAAGCGGGTGAGCCATCTCTGACGGCGGTCTGTGATGGCCGAAGTTCGCGAAAGCAACATAGATGCGCCGGCGGTCACGGACCGCTACAGAACCCTGAGCGAAAGCGCATGAGCTCGCAACTGCGCGCAGGTGGAAGATTCTTCGTTTCCCTTAAGACCATTCTGCACGCAGCTGCGCTGAAGCGGAGCTCTGTGGCCACCGGAATGTCCGGGCCGCTTCGCGCCGGGGACGGCCGTCATAGACCGCCGCTACAGAAGAGAGTGACCGGTAGGGCTGGGCGAAGGTGGCGCTTTGCTGTCAGGCGGGCCCGCTTGTTTTTCCAGATTTCCACCGCCAGGCGGCGGAACAGTGCCCGGCGTCGGTCCAGGCGGCGGTTCGCCTGGTGGACGCTGCGTTGGCGCGGGCGCAGTCTGGCTGCCGGCAAGCTCGGTCCGCTCCTTTATCCACGCCTGGTAATCTTCCGGCGTATCGACGACCACAGTTCCCTTCATGCCATAATGTCCGAGGCCACAAAGTTGGCCGCACACCACTTCATAGGTGCCGGTTTTGAGCGGTTTGAACCACATTGGAATGATGGACCCGGGAATGGCATCCTGCGCGATACGCATGCTTGGGAGCGCGAAGTTGTGGATCACGTCCTTGGATGACAGCTCGATGATGACGGCGCGATTGATGGGGACGTGCAATTCTCCCATGACAACGAGGTCATCCTTGCCGGCGGGATCGCTCGGGTCCAGCCCCAGTGGATTTGAGTTCGTGACGAGTCCGGCATCCCGCTTTCCGAAGGCGCCGTCCGGTCCGGGCAAATGGAAGTTCCAGTTAAACTGCTGGCCGACGGCATGGACGAGAATGGCGTTGCGCGTATCGGGAAACTCGTTCACGCGTTTGGCCCAAAGTGGGACCGCAAACCCGACGAGGAGCACGGCCTCGATGAGCACGACGGCAAACTCGAGGTGAGTCGAGATGCCACTGCGGACGCCTTCGTGATCAGCCTGCGGATTACGGCTGCGATGAAAACGGACGAGGACGTAGATGAAATAAACCGACCATCCCACGAAAAGCGCCCCCATGAACCAATGGCAAAACTCGAGGATATGATCAATCTGATAGCCGTGCTCCGAGACGTTCGGAGGCTGCCCCAGAAATTCGTTGATCAGGGCCAGTCTAGGCATATTGGGACAAATCCTCTTCCGCCAGTCGCTCGTGCGGCGCGAGGGGCATGCGCCCGCGACGCCAGAGATGAAAACTGAACGCGCCGACTCCGCCGAGCACCGACATGACGATGAACATCATGACCCAGACAGCGATGGCCATATGCTGAATGTTTTGCGGCGGTCCGCCGCTGACGCCGCGATAGTCGCCGAAGCATGCCTGGCAGGCGAAACTTTGCGCGAGCGGCGCGGCCATGAGCAGGAGTGAAACGATTTTTGTTTTCATGTAATCAGACGAAGCCGTTTCATTTTTCGATAAAACAAAACGCCATAAATAATGAGCGCGACGGCGCAAACGAAGGAGGCGATGGCGCCGCCAAGATACACCGGCTCGCCCACGGTGAGGTTTACCCAGATGCACCAAAAACCGATGCCAAGCGCAAGCAGGGTCGAGAAGATGATGAAAACGATGTGAAAGCCTTTGATGGACATCAGCGAACAACCGGGTTGTACCAGGCCAGATAAGTCAGCCAGAAAAGGCCGAGCACGAAAAAGACAGTGAAATAAAGAACGCGATAAATGAGCCGTTTCTCAGCTGACAAGTGCATGAAGATCGCCGCCACCAATCCGGCCTTAAAGGCGGCGACGAGCAGGGCCACGGCAATGTTCGCCTTGTGGCCTTGCGCTTCGGAAAGATTGGTGTGGAAAAGATGAGAGAAGATGACGCCGAAATCAACGTAAGAGAGCGCCACGGTGATGGCGGTGAACGCGAGCAGCGTTGCCCCTACCATTAAATACGTGCGCACATGCGCCGCTACGTGCTCCGCGGCGTGCGGGTCGGGCGGAGCCTCCATCAACTCAGCACTGGGTGGATCGTTCGTCTGTTCCATGGCTTAGAGCAGATAAAAAAGCGGAAAGACGAAGATCCAGATCAGATCGACGAAGTGCCAGAAGAGACCGGAAACTTCCACGCGATTGGCCAGGTGCTCGGGATTGCGGCGATACAGGCGCGTGCTGGCCGGCAGCATCATGTAACAAAAAACCAGCACGCCACCGAGAACGTGGAGACCGTGCAGTCCGGTGATAGTGAAGTAGGTGGCGAAGTAGGCGCTGTGTTTCGGAAGAAACATGTTCGCATATTCAACGTCAGCTTTTTCGACGGTGCCCATCTTGTTCGTAGGCGGGACATAGAAAAAATGCGGCCGGTCCATCTTCGGGTTGGTGGGGTCGGCGTTCACCGGGTCGAGCGCGATTTCGTACTCCTTGATGTTCGGATCGTTGAGCGCGGCTTTGTTGTGGAGATGTCCGGTCACTTCTTTGCGCGGGGCGAGACCCTTCGCCAGCAGGTGCTCATTGCCGAGATACTTCTCGTATTTGGGCAGCTCTGATTCCTTGATGCGCGCACCGAAGTGGTCGAATTTCTGCGGCCACTCGTAGGCCAGCTTTACCACAAGAAAGATGACGCCGCATAGAATGGTGATTGCCATGTAAATGCGATAGCGCGTGAATTGCCGCATCTTCAACGCCGCCCACGCGAGCACGACCGTGACGGAGGACGCGATCAGGATCGCGGTGTTCATCGTGCCGACGGGGACGTTGAGTAATCCGTGCGGCCAATCGCCGGGCGCTGCATCGAGCCGCAGGAAAACGTAAGCGGAGAACAAACCGCCGAAGAGCATCACTTCGGAGGCAAGAAACAGCCAGATTCCGATCTTCGCGTTCCAAAGACCAGTGTCGCGCCGGGCTACAACTGTGTAGGGAATCTCCATGTAATTAGGCGTGCAGAACCGGCTCGGTGCTCGGCTGCGTCACGCGTTCGCCAGCCTCGAGCGGCTCGCATTGCATGGTGAAATCTTTCCCGCGGCGAGGCAGGCTGTATTCGTAGGGCCCGCGATAAGCCACTGCCGGTTTCGTAAAATTGCCATGGGGCGGAGGTGAAGGCGCGGTCCATTCCAGCGTGGTCGCGTCCCAAGGATTATCGTTCTCCACCTTTTTCCCCCGCCAGATGCTGTAGAAGAAATTGATGATGAAAGGAATTTGCGCCAGGCCCATGCACCAGGCGGCGATCGAGATCGGCTGGTTCCACTGGAACCCGCTCAGGCCCCAGACTTTTTCGCTGGCCAAATTCCAACCCTGGCCTCCGTCATACCAGCGGCGATGCATTCCGAGCATTCCCTGCAAGAACATCGGGAGAAAAATAACATTCATGCAGATGAGCGACGGCCAGAAGTGCACCTTGCCCCAGAACTCGTTCATCATTCGGCCCGTCGCCTTCGGGAACCAATAGTAGATGCCGGCGAAGAGGGCGAAGATGGTGCCGGGCGCGACGATGTAATGGAAATGCGCGATGACGTAATAGGTGTCGTGCAGGTAGAGATCGGCGGAATTGAAAGCGAGCGGAATTCCGGTGAGGCCGCCGATGCCGAACATGGGCAGAAAAGCCGTGGCGAAGAGCATCGGCACGGTAAAGCGAATGGAGCCGCCCCAAAGTGAAATGAAGAACGCGCTCAGAATGATGACCGAGGGGATGGAAATGATGAGCGTGGTCGTTTGGAAAAACGCGCTCACGGTCGTGCCCATTCCAGTCAGCCACATGTGGTGCGCCCAAACGATGAAGGAGAGGAAGCCAAGAACGAGCGCGGCGAAAACTAACGATTTGTAGCCCCAGAGCGGCTTGCGAGAATTATTCGCCAGAATCTCGGCCACGATGCCCATGCCGGGCAAAATCAGCACGTAAACCTCCGGGTGACCCAGGAACCAGAAAAGGTGCTGCCACAAAAGCGGGCTGCCACCGCCGCTGATGTGCAGCGGCGCGCCGTTCACAACGAGACCGCTGGGCATGAAGAAACTGGTCCCGGCGAGCCGGTCCATGAGCTGCATGATGATGGCGGACTCGAGCGGCGGAAACGCGAGCAGCAAAAGAAAAGCGGTGACAAATTGTGCCCAGACAAAAAAAGGCAGCCTCATCCAGGTCAATCCCGGGGCGCGCAATTGGATGATGGTGGTGATGAAATTGACCGCGCCAAGGAGCGACGAAGTGATGAGAAAAATGAAGCCGACGAGCCAGAGCGTCTGGCCATTGAAAAATGGATTATACGCTGGCCCCTGGTCCGAGATGACGGCGAGCGGCGTATACGAGGTCCAGCCGCCTTTGGCCGCCCCGCCGGGGACGAAAAACGAGACCAGCATGATGATGCCGCCGACGAAAAATGCCCAGAAACTGGCGGCGTTAATTTTTGGGAAAGTCATGTCCGGCGCGCCGATCTGCAGCGGGACGACGAAGTTCCCGAAAGCGGCAAAGGCCACCGGCACGACCCCGAGAAAGATCATGATCGTGCCGTGCATGGCCCCGAGCGAGTTATAGAACTCCGGCGTCATCTTCCCATCCGGCATGGTGCCGGGCCCAAAGACATTGGCGAGAGCTTTGCCGATGAGCGGAAGCGCCTGGCCGGGATAGGCCAGCTGCCAGCGCATGAGCATCATGAGAGAGAAGCCGAGAAAAAGGAAAACTAGACCACAGACCCCGTATTGAATGCCGATGACTTTGTGGTCGCTGGAGAAAATATATTTCCGCCAAAAGCCGAGCTCGTGATGCTCATGCTCAGCGTGGTGCGGATCGTGGGCTGCGTGAGGGTCGAGATGAGTGGTCGCGTCCATGCCAGAAGAAATTAGCGGCTCAAATATCCAGAGACAAATTGCGTTTGCAAAGTGCTAAATGATAAGGGCTCCTGATCGTGCGTCGTCGCGATCTCGTTTCGATCAGATCAGGATTCGGAGCAGGAGCAGCAGTTTGTGCCCTTGCGCGCCTCTCACGTAAAACATAGTATTACACATGACCAAGACCATTTCCAAAATCGGCAACTCGCAGGGCATCATCTTTGACGCCGCTCTGCTCGACCTGGCGAGGCTCAAGCTCGGCGATCAACTCGACGTCACTATCGTGGGCGAAAGCGGCGCGATCATGTTGATGCCGATTCGCAAGGGTCCATCGCCGAAACAGGTGTCGGAGACAATCAGGCGCACCGTTAAAGATTACCGCAAGACGCTAAAGAAGCTGGCGTGAGCGCGACGCCCGACGACTGCGCGCATCTCAGTTTTGAAATCGTGCATGAAATTCATGCCTCAGTGCTGAAAGCATTTGGCGGCTCGCCCGGCTTGCGAGATGAAGGCTGGCTCGCTTCGGCGGTGCTCGCTCCGCAATCCAGCTTCGGCGGCAAATCGCCATACAAAGATTTGGTCGAGGTGGCGTCGGCGTACCTGTTTTCGCTGTGCTGTAATGATCCGTTCGTCGATGGGAACAAACGCACCGCCATGACGGCGGCCATTGTTTTCCTGCGTTTGAACGGAGTCGAGACGAAGCCGGATGGCGCGGTGTGGGAAGCGCTGATGCTCGAAGTTGCGTCCGGTAAAATCGATCGGGAGGAAACGGCGAAGCGTTTGCGACGACTGATCAAGCGCGGGTAACGCTGAGGACCGCCGCAGATTTTGATCGGGCCATTCCGTTGCGCGAGATTGCGCTGTGACCGAAGGGATGCAGCACGAACTCTTGCACAGCGGCTGCGATGTCCGCGCCGATCGGCTGACGCGCATTCTCTACGCGACGGATGCGTCGATTTACCAGATCGAACCGCAAGCGGTCGCATTCCCGCGAACCGCGAAGCAGGCGAGCGCCGTCGTGACGGCGGCGATCGACGCCGGCATGTCGATCACGCCGCGCGGTGCCGGCACGAGTCTCGTCGGCAACGCAATCGGTGACGGACTGGTTATCGATTTCTCCCGCCACAATCGGCAAATCACCAATCTTAATTTGGAAAAGCGCAGCATCCGGGTCGGTGCCGGTGTGGTGCTTGATCAACTCAACGCTTTCCTGCGGCCGCACGGCTTTTGTTTCGGCCCGGACGTCGCCACCAGCTCACGCGCCACCATCGGTGGCATGATCGCAAACAATTCCTCCGGCGCGCGGGTGCCAATCTATGGCACAACGGCCGATCATGTGCTGAGCACAGAAATCGTGCTCGCCAATGGAGCGATCGAAGCCGTCACTCAAAATAACGGGTCACTCAGTGACGAACACGAGCGCATTCGTCAACTTGTCGATGCCAATGCGGCCGAGATCGGCGCGCAAATGCCGCCCGGCCTGCTGAAGCGCTGGCCGGGCTATGGCATCGAGCGATTCCTGCGTTCGCCAGGCAATCTCAACGAGATTCTTGCCGGCAGCGAAGGAACCCTCGCAGCAATCTTCTCAGCTGAACTGAAGATTTCGCCGCTCCCGCGCGAGAAAGGTCTCGGGCTCATTTTCTTTGCTAGTGTGGATGAGGCGATGCAGGCAACGGTGGAGCTGCTCGACCTGCAACCGGCGGCGATTGAACACATCGATCGGCCATTGCTGGAGCAGACAAGAGGCCAGCTGCATTTTCAGCCTGCGCGCGATTTGATGCGGCTCGAGGCGGAGCCGTGCGAGTCGATGCTCATTGTGGAATTCTATGATGCCAATGTCGCCGAGCGCCTCGCCTTGATGCAGGCGCGCCGGCTCGGCCTGCGTTCGCAGATTCTCACAAGCGGGCGCGAGATGAACCTGGTCTGGGGCGTGCGCAAGGCCGGGCTTTCGTTGCTCACCGGCCGTATCGGCGCGGCCAAGCCGGTTGCCTTTATCGAAGACGCGGCGGTGCGGCCGGCGCAGTTGCCGCAGTACGTGCGATGCTTGGAATCGATCATGAAACCGCTGGGACTCGGAGCGTCTTATTACGGACATGCTGCCAGCGGGTTGCTGCACGTCCGGCCGGTAGTCGATCTGCACGACGCGGGCGATTTGAAAAAATTCCGGCACGTCGCCGATCAAACCTCTGCATTAGTGAAACAATTCAAAGGTTCGCTCGCGGCGGAGCACGGTGTCGGCATCGCCCGCACCGAACATATGCGCGAGCAGCTCGGCGACGAACTGCTCGGTCTGATGCGCGAGATCAAGCGCCTCTTCGATCCGCGGGGCCGAATGAATCCGGGCAAGATTTTCGACGGCGATGGCCACTCCCGAATTGACGGAAATCTGCGCGAGAATTTTGAGCGGCCGCTCGAGCTGCCGTTTCAGCCGCGGCTCGCCTTCGCGTTCAAGGACCGGTCCTTCATCGGTAATCTCGAGCAATGCAACGGCTGCGGGGGCTGCCGCAAAGATGCGCCCATGATGTGCCCGACGTTTCTGGCCACAGGTGAAGAAGTGATGTCCACCCGCGGTCGCGCCAATGTCATCCGCGAAGTTTTGCGGTGGCGCGAGAACGGGCGCGATCCGCTGCAATCGGAAGAGCTCGATGCGGCGCTGAGTAATTGTCTCTCCTGCAAAGGCTGCACCCCCGAGTGCCCCTCAAATGTCAATCTGGCGCTCCTGAAAGCGGAGCTGCTCTACGCAGCCCATCGCAAGCACGGGCTGGGTTTGCGAGAGCGAATTCTCAGCCGGCCGGATTTGCTCGGAAAAATTGGCTGCGCCTTTCCCCGAATCACGAATGCGATGCTGGAGTTCGGCCCGTTGCGCGCCTCAATGGAAAAGACCCTAGGCCTTTCGGCGAAGCGGACGCTGCCCAAGTACACGAGTGAGCGATTCGATCATTGGCTCCGCCAGCGCTCATCCCACGCGACAATCAACCGATCCCGAAGGAGTGACCTTAAAGGCAGCGCCCCCGGATCGCTCCAGTTCGCTCGGGACGACGGGCGAGATCAACTCATTCTCTGGGATGACACCTTTGTTCGCTATAACGAGCCGCACATCGGCAAGGCGGCGGTCAAAGTGCTGGAGGCGCTCGGGTACCAGATCTCGTTAGCTCAGGGCCGCAAGTGCTGTGGCCGGCCAGCCTTCAGTCAGGGTCACCTTGATCTCGCGGCAGCTTTCGCCAATCACAACATCCGCCTGCTGCATCGCAGCAGCCTCCCCATTCTCTTTCTCGAGCCGTCCTGCTATTCGATGTTCGTGGACGACTATCGCGAGCTGAAAATTCCCAACGCGGAAACGGTGGCGAAGCGCTGTTTTCTCTTCGAGCAGTTCGTCAACGACCCGCTTGACCAAGCTCCCGGCGTTTTCCGCGAGCGGGAAGAGGCAGTCGTCATCCATGCCCATTGCCATGCGAAATCACTGCTGCGCACGACATTCATGGCCGAGCTGGTCGAGAAGGTGCCCGGCCGCCGCGCGAAAATTCTCGACACCGGTTGCTGCGGCATGGCCGGCGCCTTCGGAATGACCGAGCGCAAACGCGAGCTCTCGCTGCAAGTCGCCGCGCCATTGCTGGAAAAGCTGAACGCTGAACCGCCTGATGTGACGCTTATCGCCTCGGGCACAAGCTGTCGTCATCAGATTTCCGAGCTCTCGAACCGGCGCCCGAAGCACATGGCCGAAGTGCTGGCTGATGCGCTTGCTTAACAGAGAAGGGCTCCGATTAGCTTCCTTCCAGCTCTGCCTTTCTCCAGATGCAAGCGTCCTACTGCACCGGGCTCGCTTTGGTATCACTGTCGCCTTCATCAGATGCCACCAACGAAACCATCTTCTTCATGCCCGCGGCGATTGAATCCGATAGCGCAACAACATCGTCATCGCTGAGCTCGTTTTGACCCGCTTCTCCTTGGCATCTGCCAGCCGCTTGTTCATCGCATCCAGTAGCTCAGTCGCTTGCTCTATGGTCGGATGTTCGGGGAACTCCGACCGTAGCCCGTCGAGATTCTGACCGATCTCCCGCAGCTCGGTCCCGATCCGCTCGAGCAGTTGTTCTGTTATCGAACTCACGGAGCCCTCAATTATCCAATTACGCGCTCTCCAGGCCGAACGGATGTAAACTTTCTTCCAGCAGTAGGTCTAAGCCGTAGGGGCAGACGAGGAAGCTATAAGTGTGATACCGGTGGATGGTAGTGCATGATTAAACAGAAGAAAAGACAATGCGCCTACGCTGCAATGGCGGCTGCCCTCACCCTCTCACCTCTGGTCGCGTTCGCCCAGACTTCGCCCGCTACTTCGCCCGTAAGCGATACCACGACCAGCCAAACCACGACCACTGATGATCGCGGCCTGCGCCACGAACATCATAACTACGGCTGGATTGGTTTACTCGGATTACTCGGCCTCACCGGCTTGATGCGGAAACGCGATAATTACAATCGCGTCGATTACACCACGCGGACCGATGACCGCCATGCTGGGGTGGCTGCGCGCAGCTAACGAGCTCCGAGTTAGTGCGGAGTAGTAGGCCCGTAGCTATCCGGCTACGTTGGCCTGCTCGCGTGTGACTGAGTTGGACCTCCCGGCGTCCACTTTCAGCGGAGTTTGGGATAATGTCGAAATATCGGTTACTTCGTCGTGATACTGCACTCGCGCAATACCATCATGAAGCGAAGTCCAAACAATTGGCAGACGTCACGTCCGCAGGAGCGCGGCCGTGGATTTCAGAGCAGGCCATGACTACCGACAGTTCCGCTGTAGCTGTGCAAGATGATGCCACTGCGCGCGCGAAGCAAAGCGGCCAAGAACCGGGTGGGGTGCGTAGTTGGGGTACTATGATAACTGGAACAACGATGGATCGACGTCACGATCACAGGGAAGGTGGTCTGGCCAAGACGATCGAAGAACAGACCGCGAAGCTTCCATCAGATACTTTTCTTTGGGCGGCAGGCGGGTCGATCGCGGCTTCGCTTACCCTTAAAATCCTCGGCCGCGATAAGGATGCCTTGTTCGTAGGACAATGGGCACCTACCTTTCTTATTCTCGGCCTTTATAACAAACTGGTGAAGCAGCTCGGGTCGGACCGTACGGAAAATCGGCTTTAGGCGCGCCTGTCGGTCTAGACAAGCTCTGCCAAGGAACCTTGGCAGAAGATGCGCCGCGGCCAAAGCTCGGGAGCAGGCGCCTTAACTATAAACGCTCTCCACTTGAAGTTTTTCAGGTAAAGTTTGCGGGGATGCGGGAAGATTGAATAACCGTAAGAGACCACTTAGCAGACTCACTCCTTCTGCTCTGTTCGGGCAACGAACGATTACCGGACTCAAGCCACGGCTCTGTCGCGCGACAGAAATGCTTCGGCTGCCTCACGCAACAATTGTGATTGGGTCGCGAGGGTGACCATGCGTTGAGGATTGTGCTCGGCCAGAGCCTCCGAGCTCAGAGCGCGCTGTAGTTCAGTCACGGTGGCATGTTGCGCCGCGTTAAGATGTGATCCCCATCTTATCGCCTCTTCAGTGCTCCCGAACACAGGAATAACAACTTCTTCCTGATTCACCCCAGGCGGCTGCTGCTCCTCGCAGTTTCCGCCTTGATCTTCCCAGCGGCTCTGCTCGTTCGTTTCTTCGCTATGTAGCATTTCAGATCTAACGATCCCGCGGTAATAGTCGGCCCCATAGCACTCCACCACAATAGGCCACGAGGCACGACATGCCCTAGGGAAAATACCGAATATGAGAAAGAACGTTCCTGATTGTTTTAGCCTGGGCTGCGAAGCAACTGCCCGAATCAGTCTATTTCATCGAAAGCTTGGAGCGAAGAGAAGTTCCATCCCGCCTGTTTACTTGCGCCCGCGAAAGGCGGTTTAGCATAAGCAAACTCCCAGCTACTGCAGTTGACGAGTTCTTATGAGAACTGCTCACTTTTGACGGGTTGGACGGCAGCTGCTCTGTGGTTTGCCTGAAAATCGCTGCTGATTTATTCCAGACATCTCGAGCTCGGACCCGTAGGGCGCACCATCCAGATGTTGAACGAACTCGAAAGAGTAGGCATCTTTTCCCGCTACGACCGGGCGGGAACGATGGGCGCGATTTTTTACACCTGGCCGGTTCCTGACCTTATTGAAACCCTGGATGTCTTTAAAACCCGACTACGTCCCGCAGCGGGACGATCGGGAGTGTTTGTCCATAGTCTTTGGCTTAGGGAACGACGCCCAAGACGGATGATCATTCGGGCAGCGCTGATACTAGTCTCTTGATGATTCACATCATTGACACGCAGCATCTCGGGAGAAGCGGCATCATCGCGGCCACTGCTGTGGAGGCGAACGACGGCCTCGTCCTGTTTGACGCCGGCCCGGAATCAACGTTCGACACGGTCGCCGCAGGCATTCACGCAATCGGCTTTGCGCCTAAAGACGTGCGCCATGTGTTCCTGAGTCACATTCATTTCGATCACGCCGGAGCGGCCTGGCGGCTCGCGGAGCTCGGCGCGACTGTTTACGTTCACCCGCGCGGCGCGCCGCATCTGCTCGACCCGGAGAAATTGGTCAACTCTGCACGGCGTCTTTTTGGTGATGAGATGGAGCGATTGTGGGGACGCATCGCCCCCATGCCCGCGCAACAGCTCAAAGTTCTGGAAAACGAAGATTCAGTGCGAATCGGCCCCTTGGAAGTACGGGCCATCGAGACACCGGGACATGCCAGTCACCATCATGTCTATCAGTGGAATGATAATCTCTTCGGGGGCGATGTGGCCGGCGTTCGCATCGGCAACGGCCCGCCCATTCCGCCATTTGTGCCTCCGGAGCTGCATATTGAATCGTGGCGGCAATCGATCGGGAAAATACGCGCGCTGAATCCAGCGAGACTGTTTCTTCCCCACTTCGGCCTTGTTGCCGGATCAGTCGCGGCACATCTCGATGCGCTCGATGAGCGGGTGGCGCGCTGGTCGGGATGGTTCCGTCAACGGCTGCGCACCGGCGAAAGCGAAGTCACGCTCCGTGGCGCCTTCGCTGAATACGAAGCGAGCGATCTGCGCGCCGGCGGCGCGAGCGCGGAAGAGGTGCACGACTACGAGCAGGCCGACCCCAGCTACATGGCGGTGCCGGCGACGGAACGCTACTGGCGCAAGTTCCACCCGGAAGAGATCGGCTAGCGGGTGCCTGAAACGCTAAGAATTTGACGAAATTCCTCGGGCGTGAGCGCGTGCACAGAAAGCCGCGATTGCCGCACGAGTGAGATGTTCTTCAACGCTCGTGCTCGCTTGATTCGATCCAGCGTAACCGGATGAGGCAGTCGCCTGACGGGTGCGAGGTCAACTGCGCTCCAGTCACCTTCTTTTGCCGTCGGATCGCGGTAGGCCGCGCACGTGACTCGCGCGATTCCGACCACAGCTTTGTCAGTGACACTGTGGTAGAAAAGAACTTCGTCGCCCACGCGCATGGCGCGAAGATTATTGCGCGCGGTGAAATTGCGCACGCCGGTCCAGCTGGTTTTGCCGTCTCGGACAAAATCGTCCCAGGAATAGGCGGAAGGTTCTTGTTTAACGAGCCAGTATGTTTTCATCCGAAAACTGGCGCGCGCGCGTGCCGGTCAGCGAGCCGTGCGTGTTTTGCTTTGATTGTTCCGAGATGCGGTGTGGCGATGGTGAGACGGTGCGGTCGCCGTCTTGTCTTCGGCATGGAGATTGAGGAGTGATTCCATGAGAGATTCGTCGGCGCTGGAGCAAACGGAGAGCACGACCGCTTCCTTGCAACCTTCTCCCGCGAGATAGGCATGACCCATGTTTGAATCGATATAGACCGACTCCCCTTTTTCCAGCACGATGGGGTCATAGAACTCGGTGTGCAGGACAACAGGGCCTTCCAGCACATAAGTGTGTTCCTCCCCCGGATGGCGCACGAGCTGGCCGAATTCCTCGAGGCTTTTTGCCCGCACCCGCGCGAGCACGGGAATCATCCGTTTCCGGCGCAGCTCGGGGCAGAGATAAAAATAGTCGTAGTTAGGAGTCTTAACGCGGACCGCATCTTCCGTGCGCCCGATGCTGCGACGCGCGGTGACCGGGGGCTCGGATTTGTCGTCAGGCTGGGCGAACAGCTCAGACATCGGCATGTTGAGCCGTTGACTAAGCATCTGAAGCTTATCGTAGGTAAGGGTCAGACGATCGTGTTCGACCTTGGACAAAGTGGAAAGCGGTATGCCGGAGCGGGCGCTCATCTGTTTCAGCGTCCACGCATTCCGCAAACGAAGCGATCGCACCAGGTTGCCGAGGGTCGGTTGTTGCGATTTCATACCTCGGAAACGCCACAATGAGCCGGTAGCGTCGTCCGCTTGCGGGAAAATCGGTGGAGGCTAGGCCATTGTCAAAGGACCCGGCCATGTCTGAGCTTGACAGTTTTCTATTGGGAATCATTCTGGCCTAATGAGGATCATCGCGGCTGGAATTTCGGCGCTCTTCGCATTCGTTGTCACAACTCACGGGCAGGTGCCCAGCATCGCGCCGCCGCAACCGATCACCCCGAAAACGGAGCTAAAGGTTCCAACAGAAATACCCGGGCCGAGCACCCATTCCCTGACCAAAGAAGACGCCGAAGCGTGGCTCGACGGCTTTTTTCCTTATGCACTGCAACGGGGTGACGTGGCTGGCGCCGTCGTCACACTGGTGAAGGATAGCAGCATCCTGCTGCAAAAAGGTTATGGCTACTCGGACGCCGCCGCGCGTAAACCAGTCGATCCGGAGAAAACTCTTTTCCGCGCCGGTTCTGTTTCGAAACTCTATACCTGGACAGCGGTGATGCAGTTGGTCGAGCAGGGGAAGATCGATCTCGATGCCGACGTGAATACTTACCTCGATTTCAAGATCCCAGGGCGCGACGGCAAAGCGGTGACGATGCGTAACCTCATGACGCACACGGCCGGGTTCGACGAATCGGAGCGGGCGCTGCTCGTGACCGATCCCAAAGATCTGCCGAGGTTAGGCGATGCCTTGAAACACTTTGTTCCGCCGCTGGTGACGACGCCGGGGAGCACGACCGCCTATTCGAACTACGGCGCGGCCGTGGCCGGTTACATTGTTGAACGTGTCTCCGGTGACTCGTTCGACGACTACATCGAACAGCACATCTTCCAGCCCTTGGGAATGAAGTACGCCACCTTCCGCCAGCCGTTGCCGAAGGAGCTCGAGCCATTCATGTCAAAAGGTTACAAGGTGGCCTCGGGCGAGCCGAAGCCGTTTGAGATCATCACTATTCCGCCGGCTGGTTCGATCTCCATCAGCGGCGCGGACATGGGCCGCTTCATGATTGCGCATCTGCAAAACGGCGGCTCCGGTTCGAGCAGAATTCTAAAGGAAGACACCGCGCGGCAAATGCACACCACCGGTTTCCCGATTATTCCGCCGTTGCATACGATGATGCTCGGCTTCTACCAGACCGACATCAATGGCCACCGCGTCATCACCCACGCCGGCGACACGCAATGGTTCCACAGCGAGCTCAATCTTTACCTGGACGATAACGTCGGCATTTACGTCTCGCTCAACAGCCTCGGGAAAGATGGAGCGGCCGCGCCGATTCGTTCCATGCTCTTCCGGCAATTCAGCGACCGCTATTTTCCCGGGCCCGGTCCCGAAGGAAAAATTGACGCCGAGACGGCGAAGAAGCATGCGCAAATGATGGCGGGGCGCTATGTTTTCAGCCGCCGGCCTCACGCGAATTTCCTCTCGCTTTTGAATTTGCTGTCGCAGGTAAAGGTCGTGCCGAAAAAGGATGGCGAGATCAGCGTCGCGGATTTGAAAGGCCCGCAGGGCGAGCCGAGAACTTGGCGCGAGATCGCTCCCTTTGTCTGGCGCGACACCGACTCGAATGATCGCCTGGCGGCAAAGGTCGAGAACAATCGGGTGCAACGCTTTGGGTTCGATCCCTACCCTTTCATGATTTTCGAGCCTGTGGCCTGGTGGTGGTCAGCGGCCTGGTTAATGCCTCTGTGCGTCTTTGCGCTGATCGCCCTCGCGCTGACGGTGCTGGCCTGGCCCATCTCGGCGCTGGTCCGCCGTCACTACGGAGTTGCGTACGGTCTGACCGACGCGGATGCGCTCGCGCATCGTATCATCAGAATTACATCCTTGGCTCTGCTCGTGCTGGCTGTTTTGTGGCTCTTCACCATTACCAAGATGCTGAGCAATTTCGACTGGGTCGGGCCCGGCATGGATGGCTGGATCATTTTTCTGCGCGTGCTTTCGTTCGTTGTTTTTATAATCGGCGCGGCGATTGCCTTGTGGAATGCTTTCGTCGTTCTAAGTAGCAAACGCCGATGGTGGGCAAAGGTCTGGAGCGTGCTCCTGGCCGTATCCTGCCTTGCTTTACTTTACGTTGCGACCCTCTTTCATCTGGTAGGTTACACCGCGAACTACTAGGGATAGCTAGGATGGGTCTCGTTAGCTCGCGCCTTAGTCTCGAAGTTCGAAACGAGGAGCTTCTGTTAAAGGTTCCGTTTCGTATCTCCGGCTATACCTTCCATGCCTCGCCCGTCACGCTGGTGACGCTGCGCGACGGCTCTCTTGCAGGGCGCGGCGAAGCTTCCGGAGTTTATTATCTGGACGATAAACCCGATGGGATGGTGGCAACGATTGAAGCCAGGCGTAAAGAGATAGAGGCTGGCCTTACTCGCGCGGATTTACGCGAATTACTTCCACCGGGTGGAGCGCGTAATGCCGTTGATTGCGCTCTCTGGGAGCTGGAGTCACGACGTGCTTCTACTCCCGTGTGGAAGTTGGCTGGCATTGAAGCGCCGCGGCCTTTGCTCACTACTTTCACCGTTAGCGCCAATAGTCCGGACGCGATGGCAGAAGGCGCTCGCAACTTTACTGAGGCACGCGCGATCAAACTTAAGCTAACCGGCGAGCTGGACCTTGATCTCGAACGTGTGCGTGCGGTGCGGGCGGCGCGACCTGACGTCTGGCTCGGAGTCGATGCCAATCAAGGATACTCGCGCGATACGCTCGATCGACTACTGCCCGCATCAGTCGATGCGCGCGTCTCGTTACTCGAGCAACCATGTCGCCGTGGAAGCGAGGACGATCTCGACGGCATCGATCACGTTATTCCCATTGCCGCCGATGAAAGCGTGCAAGGGTTGGATGAGGTCGAACGTTTGGCTGGTCGCTTCGATGTCGTCAATATCAAGCTCGATAAATGCGGCGGCCTGACTGAAGGCCTGCTCATCAGCGCGCGTGCCCGCGCTCTTGGAATGAAGGTGATGGTGGGCAACATGATCGGCACCAGTCTGGCCATGGCGCCGGCCTTTATTCTTGGCCAGCAATGCGATGTCGTTGATCTCGATGGTCCCATTTTTCTGACGCGCGATCGCACGCCCGGAGTTACGTACAAAAATGGGCTGATCTGGAGCGATGACTCTGTCTGGGGACACGCGCCGGCGTCCGCTGGATGATCGCAGCGCGAGAGAAGACGTGGTTCGGTCAGCCACGCGGCCTAACCATTCTCTTCCTGACCGAAATGTGGGAGATGTTCTCCTACTACGGCATGCGCACGCTGCTGGTCTATTACATGACCAAGCAACTGCTCTTTGCCCAGCAGAAGGCTTCATTCATCTACGGCAGCTACACAGCGATGGCTTTCTTCACCCCGATTCTGGGCGGCATCATCGCGGATCGCTGGCTGGGCAAACGCAGAGCCGTCATCATCGGTGGAAGTGCCATGGCCATCGGACATTTTCTGATGACGTTCGAGCCGTTGTTTTATGTGGCGCTGGCCACGATTGCGCTGGGCAATGGATTATTCCTGCCCAGTCTGCCCAGCCAGATCAATGGGCTCTATCACGCCGATGATCCCGGACGTCTGCGCGCCTACAACATCTACTATGTGGGCCTGAACCTGGGCGGTTTTATCGCCCCTCTTATCTGCGGAACGCTGGGCGAATTATATGGCTGGCATTATGGCTTCGCGGCCGCTGGCGTCGGCATGCTTTCCGGACTCGCCATCTATCTTGCGGGGCAACGGTATTTGCCTCAAGACTCGAACAAGCGAGCGAGCCGGGATCACACTGCAAACGCGCAACGCGGCGCTAACGACCGCAAACTCTGGCTGTTGTTGCTCGGCGTCGGCATCGCCGCGACCATCTTTCGGGGCGCTTACGAGCAGGTCGGCAATACCATTCCGCTCTGGACCGATGTAAGCGTCAATCGCGCCCTCGGCCGATTCATCCTGCCGATGACGTGGTTCCAATCCTTGAACCCGCTGCTTGTCATCACCCTGACGCCGCCGCTGCTGTGGTACTGGCGGCGGCGGGCAGACAGTGGACGTGAGACGCCGCCCTCGCGCAAAATGGCAATCGGCGCAATGATCGTCGCGGGCGCGTACTTGTTGCTGGCGACGGTCTCGGCTGCGGCGGGAATCGGACGCTCCAGTTGGCTCTGGCTCGTTTTGTTTTTTGTGATCCTCACGCTTGGCGAACTTTACATTCTGCCGACCGGCCTCGGTTTATTTGCGCGTCTGGCGCCGGCGCAAATGAGAGCGACGACAGTTGCCGCGTGGTTTCTGGCGATTTTCAGCGGCAGTCTGCTCGCCGGCGTGGTGGGCACGCTCTGGAGCCGGGCCAGTCACAGCGGCTTTTTCATTCTGCTCGCTGGGTTGGCGACAGCGGCGGCCGCTCTGCTCTGGCTGCTCGACCGGCCGATCCGGAAGTGTGAGCTGGCGCGGGAGCGAGCAGCTCCCTAAGGCTCGCGCGTCCGGGCCAAGCTGTGTGGCAAATTCTCGCCCTCGATCTGAAGTTTCTGGACAGGCTATCAATGTCCTCGTTAAAGAAATACTTGACTATTGAGCAACATGCCCTCTTCATCGCTCTCGTTCTCACTCGTCTCTACCGAAATACATGAAAACCTTACGACCTCTCACAATCCCTCAGCGGACCACAGTCGGACGGCAGAATATTTTTCAGAAGCCGACAATCATTGCCCGCAGTGCCCGCATGGGAGCGCTTTTCATCACTTTGTCCGCGACTGCCCTGGGCCAACAGCCAACAGCGAATCCAGCGCCCGTTTCGCCCTCGCCCAGCCCCAGGGCCGGCATCGCCGAGGCGGAGCGAATTGTCGTAACAGCCGAAAAACGTGAGCAGAACATCCAGGAAGTGCCTTCTTCGGTCAGCGTCATTAACGACGTCGAGCTCGATAATCTTCACGCCACCCAGCTCACCGACTACGCGCCTTATGTCCCGGGATTGCAGGTCAATTCATTGGGCACTCCCGGCCAGGTGACCATTTCATTGCGCGGTCTTGCCCCGATTTCTTCTGGCTCAACCGTCGCCACCTATATTAATGAGACACCGGTAGGGTCGAGCGGCATTTTTCAGAGAGCGACGGCCTTCCAGCTCGATCTGTTGCCTTATGACATCCGCCGGGTAGAGATTCTGCGCGGCCCACAAGGGACTCTCTACGGCGCCAATTCGATCGGCGGACTCATTAAGTATGTCACCCTCGATCCCAGTCTGACCCATACGGAATTCCGGTTTGGCGGCGGCGTATCCGAAGTTGAGGGCTCGGACGACCTTGGCTGGGACGTCCACATCGGGGGCAGTATCCCGCTGCTAAGTAATCAGGTCGGCTTGCGCCTGAGCTACGCTCGCAACGAGCTTCCGGGATTCATCGATAATGAGGTCAATGGCGCCAAAGACATCAATGACGCCACTCAGCAGAGCGGGCTCGTCGCTTTACTGTGGCAACCAACTGACGGTCTCGCTTTGCGAATCACCGCGCTCGGCCAAAAGATCGAGAGCGATAATAACGCATTCGTCGCGCTCGATCCGGTGACGCGCCGCCCGCTTTTTGGCGATCTGACCAACGAAGTGTTCGTTAATGAACCATTCAAGAAGAGAATCGGCCTGATCGCTGGCACACTCGATATAGATCTCGGCTTTGCCACCTTCACTTCGGCCACGGGTTACTCCAACACCAAGACAGATCAGCGCGTGGACGCGACCATCCAATTTGGCGATGCCCCGGCTCTACTCGGCGTGATCGGTGTTTCCGGCCTTTCCTACTTCGACCTCAGCTTAAATCTGGACAAGTTCACGCAGGAACTGCGTTTAACTTCGAAGCCGGGCGGACCGTTTCTATGGCAGGTCGGCGGCTTTTATACTTATGAGCGTGCGGCTAATAGCCAGTTGCTTTTTCTGCGGCAATCAAATGGGGCACCGTTCACCGGCCCGCTCGCGATCCTGAATACTCTCGCAGCCATCGCCCTGCCCAGCACCTACACAGAATATGCAGGCTTCGCCAATGCTTCCTACAACTTCACCGACCGGCTGAGCCTCGGCGCCGGTCTGCGTTATTCGCGCAATGAACAGGATTTCGCTCAGGATGTGACGGAAGGGATCATTTTGCCGATTGCGCATACGCCCGGCAGCTCGAGCGAGGATGTTCTCGATTTCATGGTCACGCCCAAGTTTAAGATCGATGACACCAAGCTTCTTTACGTCCGGATCGCGAGCGGTTATCAGCCGGGCGGACCTAACGTGGCAGTAATTGGAGTGCCGGCGCAGGTCGATGCCACCACCGCCATCAGCTATGAAGGCGGACTGAAATCAGAATTCTTCGACCGCCGTCTTCTGTTCGACGTCGCCGGCTACCACATCGATCTATCGGACATTCAGGTTATCGTGCCGGTAAACAATGTGACCGCGGCAGTGAATGGCGGCGAAGCTACCAGCAACGGCGTGGAATTCACCATCGCTTATCAACCAATCAAGTCGCTCTCGTTCGCCGTTAACGGCTCTTATACCGATGCTACGCTGAACGGCGATGTGCCGAGTCTCAATGGCAAAGCGGGCGATCGGTTGCCGTTCATCCCGGATTTTCAAATCTCGTTCACGATTGACTACTTTTTTCCTCTGTGGGGAGCGCATGCCGAGCCTGCTGCGGTGGCCAGCGGCAAGGATGCCAAGCAGGTTGCGAGCGCACCCGGCGCGGCTGTCATTGGAGGATGGAATGGTCACCTCGGTCTCGGAGTTCGTTACGTGGGCGAAAGTTTTTCGGAAGTTGAAAGCAGCCCCACTGCCTTCCGTCAGGATAGCTACGCCGCACTCGATCTCACCGCCGATATCACGAACGGCAAATACACGGTTCGCGTTTTCGCCCGGAACGTCACCGATGAACGTGCTTACGAGACAATCACTGCCATCAATAACATTTTCGGGACTCTGGATCATTTGTCCGCTACGCCGATTCAACCGCGCACTGTCGGTGTCGAGTTTGATTTTAGATTCTAAAGGGCGGAGGGCTATCACGGGTGTTCCTCTGTGGTGAACGACAACGCGCTTGCTCTGCCATCCCTCCCCCGGCCTTATCTGCTCTTCCTCGGTGACACGACCGAAGCAAGCTACGCAAAAACTGCGTTCGGTCTCCGTGACTGGGCGCCTGAGCAATGTATAGGGGAGTTCGCCTGCGGGAGCGCGACGGTCACAACAGGATTACCGTCACTTACTCCCGCACAAGCGTATGCGAAAGGAGCGCGTGGCCTCGTTATCGGAGTAGCTAATTCGGGTGGTTTTATTCCGGATGTCTGGATTCCCGCGCTACTCGACGCTTTGCGAGCCGGCCTGGACATCGTTAGTGGAATGCACACGCATCTGACCGATGTGCCCGCCCTAAAAACCGCTGCGGAGAAACACGGCCGCAATCTGATCGACGTGCGGCGGCCACCTTCGGGCATTCCCGTCGCCAGTGGCCGCAGACGATCCGGCAAACGATTGCTGACTGTCGGCACGGACTGCGCTCTCGGGAAAAAGTACACGGCACTCGCGCTCGCTCGCGCGTTTACCGCGCGTGGTATTCCGAACGATTTCCGTGCTACCGGACAAACGGGAATTCTCATCGCCGGCAGCGGGATACCGATCGACGCGGTCGTTGCAGATTTTGCCGCGGGCGCGGCAGAGATGCTGAGCCCGGACGCACCGGATGATCATTGGGATGTAATCGAGGGCCAGGGTTCACTATCGCATCCTGCCTATGCCGGCGTTTCGCTCGCGCTGTTGCACGGAAGCCAACCGGACGTGGTGGTTGTTTGTCATCAACCTGACCGCGAATGCGTGGTCGGTCATCCGGAGTTCGCCATCCCCAGCGTTGAAGAAACAATCGATCTGACGCTGCGGCTGGGCCGTCGCACCAATGCTGCCATCCGTTGCGCCGGCGTCAGTCTCAACACTGCGCATCTCGATCCAGGGGCGGCTGAGCGTCTCATGGCGGAGCACAGTGAGCGGCTTGGTCTTCCAATCGCCGATCCGATGCGAGGAGGCACGAGCTTCGACAACTTAGTCAACGCGTGTCTCGGCCAAAGATGAAGAACAAGTCACGCCGTCGGGCTATAGCGGCGCTCTGTGAGCGCGCTTCATCGTTAGAGCCCGCGTTCTGGTCGGCGGTTATAGGCCGGCGCTACGGATTACTGCTGCCAGGCATTGCACTCGCGAGCATCGCCTCGTCTTTGGCCACGCCACCGGAGGGATTCGATGCGCGCGTCGAGTCGCTCCGCAAGCAAGTCGGCGTCCCTGGAATGGCGATCTCGATTGTGGAGAATGGAAAAATCACTCTCGCCAAAGGTTATGGCGTACGAAGGCTGGGATCGCCGGAAGCGGTCGATGCCGACACGATTTTCCTTACCGGCTCGACAGGCAAGGCATTCACTGTCGCCGACCTCGCCATCCTGGTTGACCAGGGAAAGATTGGCTGGGACGACAAGGTGATCGATCACCTGCCCGGGTTCCAAATGTACGATGCGTGGGTCACGCGGGAGATGACGGTCCGCGACCTGCTCGTGCACAGAAGCGGACTGGGCCTGGGCGAGGGCGACTTGCTCTTCGTGCCACGCAGCAGCCTGAGCCGCGCCGAAGCCGTCAAGCGGCTGCGCTACCTCAAACCGGCGACCAGTTTCCGCTACAATTTCGCCTACGACAACGTCCTCTACATGGTCGTCGGACAACTGATCGAAGCGGTCACGGGAAAGACATGGGAGACATTTACGGCGGAGCAAATTTTTAAACCCGCCGGAATGCTCCATTCGACCAGTGATGATGAGGCGCGTTTTCACGAGCCCGATCGGGCGCAGCCACATGCCCGCATCAATGGGGCATTCCGCGGGCTTGGCGATCAGCAAGTACTCGATGAACGGGAAGGTCTGGCGCGGAATGCGGCGCCCGCGGGCGGCCTTGCCGTCAGTGCCAACGATATGGCGCGCTGGCTCATGATCCAACTGGCGCATGGCAAATTTCCGGATAGCGACGCGCGTCTTTTCAGCGAGGCAGCGCAGGAGCAGATGTGGACGCCGGTTATATTACAGCCGAGTGAGCCGCTGCCGGAAGAGTTCCGTCCGACGGAGCCGCTGTTTCAAACCTATGCTCTGGGCTGGGACGTTCAGGATTATCGCGGCGCCAAACTTGTCTGGCATGGCGGCGCAGTGCTCGGCTTCAAGACGGCGGTCGTCCTGCTCCCGGAAAAGAATGTCGGGTTCTCCATCGAGAGCAACAGCGAGGATAACGGCATCATTCGCGGCTTGATGGACGAATTACTCGACCATTACCTCGGGCTGGCCAAGGGCAAATGGCCGGAGAAGTTCATTGCTCATGCGCGAAAGAAGATGGATGAGGCTTTGAAAAACTACCAGGCTGGTACTGCCACTCCGGCCAAAGTCGGGCCGTCTCTCCCGCTTGAGCGCTACACCGGGACTTACTCAGATGACTGGTATGGCAACATCAAGATTGGCCAGGCAAATGGAAAGCTCACGATTGATTTCAAATCGACGCCGCGGATGCAGGGCCCGCTCGATCATTGGCAGTACGACACTTTCGTCACCCGTTTCACCGATAAGACAATCGAGCCTGCCTACCTCACTTTTAGCCTGGATGCCGAGGGCAAAGTCGAGCGCATTACAATGAAGCCGGTTTCACCCGTTGCTGATTTCAGCTGGGATTACCAGGACCTGCTCTTTCGACCGGTCGCGGACAAAAAATAAACAAGCGCGGCGAATACCGACGCGAAGCCGCATGCTGTAGCGGCGGTCTATGACCGCCGAATCGTCTTTCGCGCTTAGACCCGGCCGGCGGTCATAGACCGCCGCTACAAGGACCAAATCGTCCGCGGTTGACAGTCCGCCGCCGCTCATGTCGTGCCGCTCGAGCGGGCCAAGAAGGCTATGGTTTCGGCGGTTGCGCGCCGGGAGTCGCCGGTGGCGCGGAGCCTTGCGGAGGAGCGCCCGGTTTCGGTTGCGCGCCTTGTTCGCCGCCGGGCAGATTGGCGTCGGCGGGAACGGCCTGAAGGTCGGCTTCATGCCAGGAGCCGGGATGGCCGGCCAGCTCTTTTCGCAGAGCGGCGATCTGCTCGGTGGTGACAGGTGAAGCATTGTTACCCCAATCGCTCCGGATATAAGTCAACACATCGGCGATCTTCTGATCGGTCAGCGTTTTTTCCCATGGCTGCATGACCGCCGTTCCGAAATGCGACCCCTTCACGGTGAGCGGGCCTTCCAATCCTTTGAGAACGATCATCGCCGGGCGGCGCGTGCCATTGATTACGTACTCAGAACCGGCCAGCGGCGGATATTGCCCGGCGACACCCTGGCCATTGGCTTGATGGCAGGTCGCGCAGTTCGCCATGAAAACTTTCTTTCCCCGCTCGGCCGGGCTGAGCTCGGCAGTCTGCTGACCGCCGGAAGGTCCCGCAGCGGTCGTTTTCTTTTCCGGCACACTGCCTGGATCCAGACTTTCACCGTTGAAATTCCCGGAGAAGCGTCCGAGATAGGCGCCGCCGCAAAAGATGGCAATGGCGTAGATGGCGATGAGCCAGATGGAAAGCGGCTCGAGCCCGACGCGCGGCTCCTGTTTCTCGCGTTGAATCGCGGCGTGCACCTGCTGCACTTCCTGCGTTTCGCCGTAATCCATCCCCTGATGACGACGCGGCGGCTCGGGATTGGGCGGCGGCGGAGTCATTTCGTGCTCTTGCCTGGCGCCGGCGGTGACGCCGGCGTGGTGGATTTCACTTCCTTTAACGGGTGCGATTGGTCGAGGGACATGAGGTAGGCGACAAGACATTTCGCATCATAGGTGGGGACAATTTCCCAGCCTTCTCCGGGCGCTTCCTCGCCTTTGAGCTTGAGCGCGTCATTTGCTGGCTGGCCGTCGACGCGCCGTTTCTCGTAGAGGAATCTATAGGCCGGCATGGCCGAATCAAGATTCAGACTGCGCGGCGAATAAAGGTGCTGGTGGTGCCAGGCGGCAGAATAGAGCGGCGGCGAATCTGAATGCGATCCTTCCATGCTGGTCGCTGCGCCAGCGACGGGAGAGGCGGGTTGCTGCGCTACAGGTGGCGAGGCCGCAGCAGATGCCGCGGGAGAAGCTGAATGGCCGGGTGAAGGCGGAGCGGCTGATGGATTCGGAGCGCCCGTAGCAGCGGGAGACGCGCCAGGCGGAGCAGATGGCGCGGGAGAAGCTGAGGGCCCAGGTGAAGGCGGAGCGGCCGACGGATTCGGAGCGCCAGTAGCAGCGGGAGACGCGGCAGGCGGAGCAGATGCCGCGGGAGAAGCTGAGGGCCCAGGTGAAGGCGGAGCGGCCGACGGATTAGGAGCGCCGGTAGCAGCGGGAGACGCGGCAGGCGCACCGCCCGGGCCAGGTGATACACCAGCTGCCGGGCTTGCATTCGGCGCGGCGTTTTGTTCTTCCGCGGGCGCGCGTTTCCCGATGTTGGCAAGGTCAGGGCCGACGCGCGTTTTCCCAAGCAGAACCGGCCGGTCCCAAATGTAATCGCGAGGCGCGCTGCGCCGTTCGCCCCATTTCCGGTCAATATCAGACGCGGCGTAATCGGCGCGCACCTGTTCGCTGTGGCAATAAAAGCAGCCATTCGCGACGTAAACTTTGCGGCCGCGCTCGGCCATTCCCGAGCTTGGAACCGGATAGACATCGGTGCCTTCCTCATCCGATTGCGGGGAGAGATGCCCGATTTGCAAGTTCGGAATGTAAGCCAGTCCCAGCCAGGAAAAGGCGACCGTGCCGAAAATGCCGAGAACAAGTGGCGCGATCCCTCTCATGCTAGTGAGCGATGGAATCCTCCGGCTCCGGATTCAGCGGGTTCAAAAATGTGGGCACGCTGGCCGTGCGACCAAGCCCTAGAAGCATGAGCACGAAATGATAGGCGAAAACGAAATGTGCGACGGTGAGAAGGATGCCGGCAAGACTGCGGCCGCGCAGATAAGGCAGGAGTGATTGCGTGCTCTCGGTGAAAGCGAGCGTGGGATTATCCATGTTCAATCCCTGGACCATTCCGCCGGCCAGCAGCATCAATGTCATAAGGCCGATCCCGTAAGCGGAAGCCCAGAAGTGGATTTTGATGAGGGAGGCGTAACGCCATTCGCGCCCCACCAGCCGCGGCATGATGTAATACATCGCGCCGAACATGATCATACTGAAGAAGGCATAGAGCCCGATGTGGGAATAGGCCACGCTCACTTCGCTGAAATGCAGATAGCGGGCGAAAGAACGCAGCGAGATCACCACGCCGAGCGCCGCGAACGCAGTAAACGACATGGCGCCGAAGACGGTAAAGCGCAGCGTGGGACTGTAACGCATGAGCGGGAAGTAGCCGCGCATCGTCATGTGATGGTTGAGCCCCACGGTGGCGAAGGGGATGATGCACAGAATCATCGCGGCAATGCTGGCCGTGATCATCCAGGCGGGGAAGGGCCCATCGACGAGGCGTTGCATCCCTGTCCAACTGGCGAAGAATGCGTATGTCCAGAAACCGATGGCGGCGAGATGATAGGAGTAAACCGGGCGGCCGATCACCTTCGGGATGATGTAATAAGCGGTGCCGAGCCCGAGGGAACCGAACCAGAGAAAGAGCAGGTTATTAGCGTACCACCAATTGACGGCAGCCTGCATCACGCCCTGCACCGGCACGACGAAGAGCATGACTTGGGCGGCGAGGTAGATCCACGGGAACCAGAGGAAGGCGCCGAGAAGATACCATTGCGTGATGTAAATGGGGTCGCCGCGCCGGAAGCGGAACATCAGCACCGACCATGACATGATGAGGCAGTAGGCAATGAAGAGAACGACGGCGGCGTAGCTGGGAAATTCCAGCCATTGATAACCGGTGCTGTCGCCAATCAGGATTCCCGCGATGCCGAGAAGGATGCCGAGGTTCCAAAATGCGCCACCTGCCACGAGTAGTAATGGATGGCGCAGAGTGGTGCGGCAGAGACGTGCCATGAGCCAGATGGCGGTGCCCATTCCAGCCATGGAAGCCCAGCCGTAGAGCATGACGTTGAGGTGGGCCGGACGAATGCGGCCGTAAGTTAAAAAAGAGACGTTCGAGAGCAGATCGGGCGAATGCATCTTGAACGAGGTGAAAAACGCGAGCAGCGTGCCGAGCAATAGCCAGGCGATGGCTGAAGTGTAGAACATCAATACCGGCACGCGCGTGGAAGCGTCGATCAAAGCGCGCTCGACTGCTTCAACTTCAGCCGCGCTCAGGTCGGTAACGCTGCCCGGACTTTTCAATGGAATTTCAGTCGGGTTCATAATGGAGCGGGTGTCTGTCCAGCGACCGGAAGGGGTGTTCCTGGCGCATTCTGGCTGGGAGTGACTGAAGGCGAGATTGCCGGTTGCCCGCTCGGCGGTGAAGGCGCCGCGGCCGGAGTGGCTGAGGCGCCCGGTTGAGTTCCGGGTTGGGCATTGGGCGGATTGGCCGCGCCCGCCGGCTGACCACGAATTTCAGGATTCTTCGGACCCTCGATAGATGGGAGCTTCCGTTTCTCACTCGCTTGCGGCGGCGGGGCCGACGGCGTGGGTGAAGGCGGGTTCGCGCCGGTCTGCGTCGCCGCCGGCTGAGTTGCCGCGGGCGATGGGGATTCGATCGGGTTCGCCGGCTCAGGCTTTTTTTGCGCCAGCTCGGTAAGCGTGAGCTGCATGGCGCGTTCGATCGGGATTCGCGCGATGCCTTTGCTCTTGTCCACCCAAGCGTAGGAATTCAAGCCTTTCGCCGCTTCGTCACGCGCCGTTTTCAGTTTTTCTTCACGTGCCTTCGCCCGCTTGGCTTCGTAATCATTTCCGCGCGGTGAGGCGCCGATGAGCACCGCGACCAAAAGCCCGAAGACAACGAAGAGCAGAACGACACCGAGCCATGCGCCGAACGTGATTCGTTCGGTCCCCAATCTGGATGCGGTGATCGGTCCGGCCATATCAATTCGTCAGGCGAAGCGACTCGATCAGCCGCGGGTCGCGCACCGGGAACATGGAACTGCGGGCGATAAGTCTGAGATAAAGAAAGGCAAGGCTGCATCCGATGGCGACGGGGCAAAGCAAATCCCAAATACTCAGCCGAACGCCGGTGCCGTGGAGGGAAGGCAGCACGATAATGTACATATCGAGCGCCTGCATAAAGAGCATCCACCAAGCAACCCAGCAGAGCTGGTGCGGATGTAATTTGACCGAGCGCAAAAGTAAGATTGCAAACGGCACAAAGAAGCGGCCGAAGACGAGGAGCAGACTGAGCGGCCACCACGACTGGGTATTGCGGACAATGAAATACTGCGTCTCCTCCGGGATGTTGGCGTACCAATAGAGCATGTACTGGCCGAAGCCGATGTAGGCCCAGAAAACGCAGAAGGCCAGCATCCACTTTCCCATGATGTGGTAATGCTCCATCGTCACCACATTGAGATAACCGGCTTTGCGCAGCGCCGTCGTCACCAGGACAAGAAGCGACATCGAGCTGCCGACGGAGCCCGCGAAGATGTACGGGCCCCACATGGTCGAGTACCAGTGATAATTCAGCCCCATGAGCCAGTCGAAGGCGGCGAAGCTAAGAGCATAACCAAAGATAGGCAGGCCGATAAAGGCGACCTTGCGCATCCAGAGGGTGCAGCGCGGATTGCCGTCGCGGTCCTGTGCCACCGAGAAGCGGCGCAACAGAAATGCGAGGCCGCCCAGGAGAATGAAATACAGCGCGGCCCGAAGAACGAACAAAGGCCAGTTGAGATACCGGCGCTTCAAATCGAGCGCATGATCCACGCCGGGCGGCACATCCGTCCAGGTGAAAAGCTGATGGCGCAGGAGGAGTATCGGAATTGCGAAGACGGCGAGCGCGATAAGCAACAGCGCCATATTTTCCAATTGCCGCCGCACGACCACGGTCCACTCCGCGTCAGTGGCATGATGCACGATCGTCCAGAACAGGCAGCCGCAGCAAAGCGTGAAGAAGAAAATGAATCCGAAGAGCCAGGAGAAGCTGAATTGCAGCGGCGAGATGAAGGCGCCGATAAGGCAGAGAATGAGGGCGACGACCGCGCCAACTGCGAGCAGCAACTGCAAACCACTGAAGCGATTCGCTTCGAAATACTCCCCTTCGGGAGTTGGCATTCCCTGCGCGCGCTCGCTCATTTCTTCACCTCCGGTTGATC
>JBKPQR010000014.1:0-7999 GCA_046734175.1 Verrucomicrobiota bacterium
CCTCATCAAACCGAGGAAGCGCAGCGGGAAGGCGCTGGAAAAGTACGCCGAGAAGCGCGACTTCACCCGCACCGCTGAACCTGGGCCGAAGTTGCCCCGGCGCAGCAGGCAGGGAAGCCGTCGCCGCTTTGTCGTGCAAAAGCACGCCGCAAGTCATCTGCATTACGACTTCCGCCTGGAAATGCACGATGTCCTCAAGTCATGGGCAGTGCCCAAAGGTGTTCCGCTCAAGCGTGGTGAGACGCGCACTGCCTTCGAAACAGAGGATCACCCGATGGAGTATCTGCAGTTTGAGGGGGTCATTCCCGAAGGCGAGTACGGTGGCGGCACCATCATGGTTTGGGACATCGGCACTTACGAGCTGCTCGAAGGGAGTTTCTGGAAAGGCGCTCTCACCATCTTCCTTTCGGGCAAGAAGCTGAAAGGCGAATGGACACTTCGCCGCTCGGAATCCGGCGACGACAAGCCGCACTGGCTGATGACGAAGACAGGCGGGAACGCCAAATCGATTCCGAAAAAACGCGAAAACGTTTCCGCCTTGAGCGGTCGTCCCATGGAGGTGATTGCAGGTGAGAAATCCGCCCTGTGGCAGAGCAATCGCAGCCAGCCCAGCCGCAGTGGCACTAAACCCGATTTTGTTCCTCCCGCAGCGAGAGGCAAGATGGCAGCGCCCAAATTTGTAAAGCCGATGAAAGCGACGGCGGTTGCGCAATTACCGGCAGGCGATGAATGGATTTATGAGATCAAGTGGGACGGCTACCGCGCCCTCGGTCTCAAGCACGCCGACTCCGTGCGTCTCCTTTCGCTGAAGGAGAAAAATCTCACGAGTGATTTCCCTGATATCGCTGCCGCTCTCCACGCCATTCACGCAGAGAACGCAGTTCTGGATGGCGAAGTCGTAGCCGTCGATGCGCAGGGCCGTCCCTCGTTTCAGGTTCTGCAAAATCGCAAGATGCTCGGCCGCGGCTGGAGCATCGTCTATTATGCCTTCGATCTGCTCCAGCTCGACGGGGGCGATCTGCTTGCGTGGCCGTTGCATCAGCGCAAAGCGAAACTGAAAGAGATCATCGCTGGCACTCAAGTGCGTTACAGCGCTGAGTTGGAAGCGCCGGCCGATGCCCTCATCGAAACAGTGCGGCGCGCGGGCTTGGAAGGTGTCATCGCCAAGAACCGCCACTCGCCTTATCGCGCCGGTAGCCGCGTGACCTCATGGGTGAAATTCAAGTTGAACAAAGCGCAGGAGTTCGTCATCGGCGGCTACAAGCCTGACGGCGACAGCTTCCAGTCTATTCTTCCCGGTTACTACGAGGGAAAGAAACTCATCTTCTGCGGCAAAGTGCGCCAGGGATTCAATCCTGCCGTGCGCAAGCGGCTGATGAAGGAAATGCGCCCGCTGCTGACAAAGCAATGTCCATTTGCCAATCTGCCCACCAGCCGCAAAAGCCATTTCGGCGAAGGCATCACCGCCAGCGACATGCCACAGCTCCGCTGGCTCACACCGAAACTCATCGCCCAGGTTAGCTTTACCGAGTGGACTACTTACGGAATGCTGCGCCACGCCACTTTCGAAGGCCTGCGCGACGACAAAGACCCGGGGGAAATTGTGCGGGAAACGCAGTGACACGCAAATACGGTCTTCGGCTTCACCTTGGAAAGTGGCACAGCTCCGGAAAAGTCCTTCTGCGACGCTGGTCTTCCGCATCGAGACCAAGCTCGCCCAGAGCTCGCTAAGCGCCCTCAGCGCCTCGAAAAAGGCGGGCCGGAATGGCAATGTTCCCTGCAATTGAAATCGTGGCGCCTGTCCGCTACTCTCTGCATCTTTATGCGAACTTCGTCTTTGCTCATTGCCGTGACTTTAGTGACCTCGCTCAGCAGCCCTCGCCTTCTGGGCCAGAGCTCATCAGGAGGTGGCCCGGAAATGTCTGTCCCCGCTGTTGCAGCGTCAACCCTCAGCTGGAACGTGCTCTCTCCGGCGGGCTTCCCTCCGCGGCGCAGCTATTTCGCCATGACTTACGACGGCACGAGCGAGAAGGTCATTCTGTTTGGCGGCTACGATGGTCATCGTTACTTAAGCGATACATGGATGTTCGATGGGTTCAGCTGGAGGCGAGCACATTCTCGCACTGCTCCCTCTCCTCGCGCCAACGCAGAGATGGCTTACGATCACGTTACGCGCCAGGTCGTTCTCTTCGGGGGTTACGACGGCAACAGTTATCTGGGCGATACCTGGATTTGGGATGGCGCCACATGGACAAAGGCTGACCCGGCGCATTCGCCTACCGCAGTGACCGGACCGATGTTGTTCAATGATGGCAGCGGCAAGGTAGATGAGTTCGGTGGCTTTGATGGCAGCCGCTATGTAGGAACCATGTGGCGCTGGACCGGAACTGATTGGCGACGGCTCCAGCCTGCCACGCTTCCATATGCCCGTTCTTCGGCCGGGGTCGGCTTTAACCCCCTGCTTCAACAGGTCGTCATGTTCGGCGGCCTGGCCGATATCAACCCAGTAAATACTTGGACCTACGACAGCGCCGCCTGGATGCTGCGCTCGGTCACCATCCAGCCCGACTGGGTTTACGCCTCTTCCGCGGCTTTCGATCCAAATCTGCAAGCGGTGATTCTATTCGGCGGTGGCAGTGGCGGCATCGATCAAAATAGCACCTGGGGGTGGACTGGTTCGCGCTGGAAGCATCTTTTCCCCATGCAATCGCCCCCACCTCGAGAAGGCGCGGGTCTCGCCTACGATGAGGCGCTGGGACGCATCATCCTCTTTGGCGGCCAGAATGAGAACGCCTATTTAAACGACACCTGGGAACTGGTCCCCTAGGTCGGGCTCGGACCGGAGAGCGTGGTCGCTTAGCAAATCCCCCGAGCTCGAGGGCAGCTGCCGACGCGGATATCTTCCCGTTCGGCGTTTCCTGGAACCGCCTTCCTCACTCCGTGCGCAACGCAAGCACCGGATCCACGCGCGTCGCCCGTCGCGCCGGAGTCCAGGCGGCGAGGAATGATACGACCGAAATTAGAACGACGATTGCGCTGAACGTGAGCGGATCTCCCGCCCCCACGCCAAAAAGCAGGCTGTTCAACAGCCGCGTCGCCGCCAATGCACCCGCCAGCCCGATCACCACGCTGATGGCAACCAGCGTCATCGCCTGTCCCACAACGAGCCGGAAAATGTTCGATTGCGGCGCGCCAAGCGCCATGCGGATGCCGATTTCGTTTGTGCGCTGCGCGACTGAGTAGGCGATCACGCCATAGATGCCGATAGCCGTGAGCACGAGCGCCGTGCCGGCGAAGATCGAAAGCAGGAGCGCGTTGAAGCGCGGCCGCGCCAAGGAGCGCGAGATGTATTCGTAGAAAACGCGAACACTCGTTAGCGGTATTGACGCATCTGTCGCCGCCAGCTCTTTCCTAATCGCTGAAGTGAGGACAGAGGGATTCGCCACGCTGGTGCGGACCACAAGCGACATGATGTTGAACGGAATCTGCTTGCGCGGCAGATACATTTCCGGTGAGTCGTCCTTGCGCAGCGAGGAATGTTTCACATTGCCGACGACGCCGACGATCTCACGCATTTTTTCCGGGCCTGCGTCGGAGCTGAAGCCGGGCTGGATGCGTTTGCCGATGGGGTTTTCGCCGGGAAAGAATTTCTGCGCAAAGCGCTCGTTTACGATCACCACCGGCGCAGAATTCAGCTGATCGCGCTCATCGAAGACGCGGCCTTGCCGAAGCGGAATGCCCATGGTCTTGAAATAATCAGTGGCGATGATGCGCACCGGCGCGTCAGGTCGTTGCCCTTCCGGCAACGGATGATCCGCGTTATCGAAGGAAGTGACCATGTTGCTTCCCGACAACGGCAGCGGCACGATTGCGCTCGCCGATTCAACAGCTGGAAGGGCCCGGATGCGCTCCAGCAACTGGTTAAAGAAGGCGATCACCTGTTCGTTCTTCGGATAGCCCGTCTCAGGCACGGCGATGCGCGCCGTGAGAAGACGCTCCGTGCGAACGCCCGGCTGCACGCGGCCGAGTCGGGCAAAACTCTGGAGAAGAAGCCCGGCGGAAACGAGCAATACGATCGCGAGTGCCACCTCCGCCATGACCAGGGCATTGCGCAAACGACCTTTGTTTTCCCCGCCGCCGCCGGTGCGCGTGCCCGATTTGAGCGCGGTGTTCAGATCGACGTGCGATGCCTGCCACGCAGGCACAAGCCCGAAGATGATGCCGGTGGCCAGGGAGATCAAAAGCGTGAAGAGAAGGACCGCGCCATCGAGTCGAATGTCACTGATGCGCGGAATGTTTTGCGGCACCGTCCGCACCAATGCGTCGGTGCCCCACTGTGCCAGGAGTAACCCAAGGAGGCCGCCCAGCCCCGCCAGGAGCAAACTTTCAGTGATCAATTGCCGAATGATGCGCCCTCGGCTCGCGCCGACAGCGGCGCGCAGCGCCATTTCCTTTCCCCGCACGGACGCGCGGGCCAGGAGCAGATTCGCCACGTTGGCATTTGCGATCAGCAACACGCAGACGACGGCGCCGAACAAAACATAAAGCGCGGTGCGCACATCGCCGACCAGCTCCTCGCGCAACGGCTTCACGATCACGCCGAAGAACGAATTCGAATCAGGATATTTCTTCTCGAGATTCGCCGCTATGGTGGAGAGATTGGCCTGTGCCTGCCCGACGGTGACGCCCGGCTTCAACCGGCCGATCGCTTCGAGACTGTGACTGCCGCGATTCTCAGTCTGCGGTTTCGAGCCGTCAGGGTTCGATGCCTCGTCGGCAAAGGTGACGTAGAAATCGATCGGGTCGCTCTGAATGGGATATTGGAATCCCGCCGGCATCACGCCGATGATGGTGTAGTGGCGCCGATCCAGATCAATCGTGCGCCCAAGAATGCTTTTGTCGGCCCCGAATTGATCGCGCCAGAAATTGTAACTGATTACGACTTTGAACCCGCCGGGTCCGCCTCCAGCCTTCTCATCTTCGCGCGTGAATCCGTGCCCCATGCTCGGCTGCACTCCGAGCACCTCGAAGAATTCGGCGCTCACCTTCGTCCCTGTCGAACTGGTCGCGCCGCTTTCATTTGCCAGCGCGAATGAACGGGTGCGGTAAAGGGCGATGCTCGAGAACGTGCGGTTCTGCTCACGCAAATCGAAGAAATCAGGATATGATAGCGAGTCCAGTTGGGTGCGGTCCTTCTGCCGCGTATCGGTCATCCCGATGGCGATAAGCTGGTGCGGCTGCGGAAATGGGAGCGGCTTGAGCAGGAGCGCGTTGACCACGCTAAAGATGGCCGTGTTCGCCCCGATGCCGAGCGCAAGCGTCAGCGCGGCAATCGCCGTGAACGCCGGTTCTTTCAGGAGGATCCGTAGGGCGTAACGCAGGTCCTGCAACATCTCGTTAGAGGTCCTCAGGCGCGCTTAGGCGCAGCGTTCCGTCTGGCAGTCACGTGCCGCAACACGATTCGGCACGACCACCGGCTGCGCTACAGCAGTGACGATGGAGGCAACTGCGCTCAAGACTAAGAGAGCGTAAACCACGGTTTCGCACATAGACCGCGCTTTGTCTTGCGAATCGGATGCGAGGATTAAGCTATAAATGTTGCAGGGACGCGTTTTCATAGGGTTGAGCAACGGCAATGCACCTCGCGTGCCAGTCGATGTTGTCGGCATGTAAAATGCTACCAGCGTGGTGTTTATGACTGTAAAGCGATTTGATAACACGCCAGCGTCAGTCCGGCTTTGGGAAATCGCCGTCCCGAGAATGGAACAAAAAGAGCGACGCGTTCCGACATCCATCAGGTAGCAGCGGCTGGTGCTTCAGCGAACTCCAGCGCCGGTAAAACTGGTAGCCGCGTCGCACCTCGGCTTTTTCAACTCAGCTGAAGCAAAGCTGAAATTGTAGACGGCATCGCGACTTGGCAACTCCGCGACGTTCGCGGTTCCGCTGCGATGTCCGTTTTTACCACGTCATCTCCCGCTGGTTCGGAGCAAGTTACGAGAAGTGCAAGCTCCGCCCGCAGCAGATCACCACTTCCGTTTGAAGCCGAAGGAAAACCGGCAACTGTTTCCCTCGTGCTCTCCGCCTTCTATCGCTCTTCCATCGGCCGGAAAATGATCGTCGCCGGCACCGGTGTGATCCTCATGGTCTTTGTCGTCGGTCACCTCCTGGGCAATCTGCAAATCTTCCTCGGCCCGCGCTGGATCAACGATTACGCGCAGCATCTGCGCGATCTCGGTCCGCTGTTGTGGGTAGTGCGCATCGTCCTGCTCATCTCCGTCGTGCTCCACATTTACTTCACCGCTTTGCTTGCGCTCGAGAACCGCCGGGCCCGGCCCCAAGCCTACGAAAGAAAGGAAAACGTGAAAGCAAGCTTTGCTTCACGACACATGCTCGTGAGCGGAATCGTTGTGCTCGCGTTCATCATTTTTCACATTTTGCATTTCACCGCCCGAAAATTCAACGCGCGCTTTCCACTGTTAAAAAACGATCCGCTCAATCACTACGATGTTTACTCGATGATGGTTTACGGATTTCAGAATATTTACGTGTCTGGCTTCTACGTTGTCGGCCTGTTTTTGCTCACACTTCATCTCACCCACGGCGCCTCGAGTTTCTTTCAATCACTCGGCTTGAATGACAAGAAGCTCACCCCCAGGCTGGCCTTCGGCGCGCGCGTGTTCGCCTGGGCCCTGTTCGTCGGTTACACATCCATTCCTGTCGCCGTTCTCCTCGGACTTGTGAAGCCGGCGCAGCAATTATGATCGGCAGCCTCGAATCCAGAATTCCGCCCGGCCGGCTCGAGCAAAAATGGGCCAACCACAAAGACAATTCACGCCTCGTTAGCCCGAATAATCGGCGGAAGTTCGAGATCATCGTCGTCGGCAGCGGGCTTGCCGGCGGATCAGCCGCCGCCACTTTAGGCGAGCTCGGTTATCGGGTGAAATGTTTCTGCTACCAGGACTCACCGCGGCGCGCCCATTCCATCGCCGCCCAGGGAGGAATCAATGCGGCGAAGAATTATCAGAACGACGGCGACAGCGTCTTCCGCCTCTTCTACGATACGATTAAAGGCGGGGACTTCCGTTCGCGCGAGGCCAATGTTTATCGGCTCGCTGAAGTCAGCGTTAACATCATTGACCAATGTGTCGCACAAGGTGTTCCGTTCGCGCGCGAGTACAGCGGCTACCTGGCGAATCGCTCCTTCGGCGGGGCCCAGGTCTCACGCACCTTTTACGCGCGCGGCCAGACTGGTCAGCAGCTTTTGCTCGGCGCCTATCAGGCGCTCTGCCGCCAGGTTGCGGCTGGCAACGTGCAAATGTTTCCGCAAACCGAGATGCTCGACCTCGTCATTGTCGATGGCCACGCCAAAGGAATTATCACGCGCAATCTAATAAACGGCGCCATCAGCGCATTTTCGGGCGACGCCGTTGTCCTCGCCACCGGTGGTTATGGCAACGTTTTCTTCCTCTCGACCAACGCGCGCGGCTGCAACGTCACCGCCACCTATCGCGCCTACAAACGCGGCGCGCTCTTCGCCAATCCCTGCTTCACCCAGATCCATCCCACCTGCATTCCCGTCAGCGGCGAGCACCAATCCAAGCTCACACTCATGTCTGAGTCGCTGCGGAACGACGGCCGCGTCTGGGTGCCGAAGGCGCCGGGCGACAAGCGCGAACCGAGGCTCATTCCTGAAGTCGAGCGCGACTATTATCTTGAACGCAAATACCCAAGCTTCGGCAATCTGGCCCCGCGCGACATCGCTTCGCGCGCGGCCAAGGAAGTGTGCGATGAAGGTCGCGGGGTCGGCCCCGGCGGGCGGGGTGTCTATCTCGATTTCGCCGACTCAATGGCGCGCCTTGGCGAGCTAACGATTCGTGAACGCTACGGTAATCTTTTCGACATATACGAAAAGATCACGGCCGAAAACGCATACAAAACACCGATGCGCATTTATCCGGCGGTGCATTATACCATGGGCGGGTTGTGGGTTGATTATAAC
>JBKPQR010000015.1:0-9590 GCA_046734175.1 Verrucomicrobiota bacterium
GTTAACGGCCGACAATAAACGATGAAGATATATGATTCGCAGCGGGACAGTGACGGTCACTGTCTCCACGTCTGCACCGGATTCGCGGTCATATATCTCTGCGGCACACCACTCCTGAAGAAATTCCGACGCTGATCGCCCGTTATTTTCCCACACAGCACGTTTTTTTTCCCACGTCCGACGCTTCTTTTCCCATGCTGAGCGCTTCTTCTCTGACCACCGAGAATTGAGGGGACCAGGATGGCGGGGCGCCCCGAGAAGCTCTTCCTCATACCGTTGCTTCCATTGCTCCCGTTTTTTCCAATACGATTGCCGATGTTGGGGAATCGTAACGATTGTTGGCACATCGTTCCAACTGAGGCCGTGCAGCCGTAGCTCTTGGCCTGGATCGCATCGCGCGCGCTTCGCAATATCGAAGTCGTTAAGCATTTGCGCGCCAGTCTCCAAGAGGATTTCTGTCTGACGCTTGGTCAACTTCTGGTTTTTCCTGAAGCCCTTGATTACGAAGCGAGGGATTGCGGCATTCTGCCAAAAAAGGGACAGGAAATTTTTGACGATGCAGGGAAGCGCTTCCCTCCAATTGCGCTGTGCGGCGGATCTGAGATTAAGTCTCTCTTGGCGCGCCAGCGCCAGCGAATCAGTGACGCGCTTCCTTGGACGTTTGTTCTTTTTACTCATTGCGAAACGGCGAGGGAGATCGGACAACGTTTTCGGGCAATCCGTCCGTCATGAGTTGCGCCATTCGGTGCGAATGCGCGCGGTTAACATGGCTGTAGGTGTCGAGAATGAGTTTGCCGCCGTCCTTGTGGCCCTGCCATTCGGCAATCACCTTCACGTCCGCGCCGCGCTCGATTGCCCGCGTGATGAACATCCGGCGGAATGAGATGTGACTGTAACGCGCCAGATTGAGGCGCCGACAGGCATTGGCAATCGCGCTGTCCGCACGATTGATTGCAAATACGCGCTCATTAGGCGCATCGTCACGCCGGCGCCGTAGCAGCAACGGCTTTACCTGCGGAAAGATCGGGATCGCGAACCCGGATTTGGTTTTGTGGCGAAACGTGGTGATTGTTTCGCGCTTCCAATCGATATCGCATTGCCTCAGCGCCGCCGCTTCCGCTTTGCCCAGGCCGGCCAGCCCGAGAAATTCTACGAAGTCGGCACTCTCTTCGGCATCGTGCCCGTTAAACTTTTGCGAACGGATGTTTGCGACTATCGCCCTAAACTCCTCAAAGCTGGGCGTCTTGCGAATCGGCTTCCCCAGCCTTGCGGCTCCTAAATGGGCGGCTGGAGATCGCATGATGATCCCGTCGCGCACGGCCATTCCGAAAATGCGCTTAATCTCCGCTGCGTGCTTGTTTCGCGAAACGGGGCCGAATCGATACCGGCTGAGCCAAAGATCGACATCGGAAGGTTTGACTTTCGTGACCTGGCTTAGCCTGCCCGTTGGCCAGTCAGATTTTATCCGTCGGATAATCAAGGCTCGGCGTTCGATCGTTTTCGGCTTCTGATGTTGGAGAGTCGTTTCGTAGCGGTCACAAAGCTCATGAAGGGTGATCTTGCCTTTTGCCGGATCGACTTGCGTCTGTTCCTGTTTCAACCAAGCCAGTGCGCGGTGCGCTGATGCTCGGTCTGTAGTCCGCAAGGACCGGCGGATTTCCTTGCCCCCACTCTCGAACCGCGCATAATAGACGCCGTTTGAATACCGGTACAGACATTCGCCTACTTTCTGGAATGCGCTGCCCTGGCGTGTTCTCACTAGATCCTGAGAATAGGCCGGATAAAACAGCCGGACAAACACATTTTCTGATCTCTTTTTGGAGCCGATTTTCATAGGTAAAATGCGGGTGTAGCTCAGTGGTAGAGCACCTCCTTGCCAAGGAGGACGTCGCGAGTTCGAGCCTCGTCACCCGCTCCCGCCTTCACAGTCGCTCGCCGCATATTTCGCGTTTGCTGATGAGCCCACTGCCATCGCGTTGAAAACGCCTCAAATCGGGCGCTGGCCGGGCATTCGGGAGGCGGCATTTTCTGCCAGACTAACCACTTTCCTGAATCCGATTGCCCATCGTGTCGCATCCTATTAGCAAATGAAGACTATGAAAGCATTCCTCCTGGGTAGCATTGCTTCGCTCGGCCTGGCGCTCGCTGTCCACGCCCAAACTCCGACAGTGACGCCCGAAATTCCAACGGCCTCGCCCAGTGCCACGCTCGCGCCCGTTTCGCCCGCGCCCGCTTCACCCCCGCAGATCTCGGCCACGCCCGCCGTTACTCCAACGCCGGCAAGCGAGATGAGCGTCAAGATCAAGCAAAAGGTGGATCGCCATTTCAAACACAAAGGCTTCGATATTACCATCGACGGCGATGACGGTGACGAGCACGGTCGCGTTCACGGCGACAGCGATGTGCCGGAAGGTGTTTTCCCCGTCGCCGCCATCGCTTTGCTCACCGTCTTCGGCTTCCCGGTGGCGATCGTGGCCGTGATTATGTTCAGCAGTTGGGCCAAGGCGCGCTCGCTTCATCGCACCGTGCGCATGATGGTGGAGAAAGGCCAACCCGTGCCGCCGGAACTTTTCGCCGCGCCGGCCGGGGCGCCGCTGCGCCCGTGGTATGACTTGCGCCGCGGCATCGTGCTGCTCTCGGTCGGCTTCGGTTTGATGATGTTTTTCGGGCTCACTGCCGGATGGGACGAAGGCGTGTGGGCCCTCGGATTGATCCCGGGTCTCATCGGCCTGGGCTACATTCTTGCCTGGCGGCTTGCTAACCGCCACGCAAACGGTTTCAAACAGTGATGTGGAGCTGAGTGATGCGGACCTGCTCGCACGCGTTGTTGTTGATGGCGACCAGCACGCGTTCGGCGAGCTGGTGCGCCGTCATCAATCGCCCGTGCGCGGTTTGCTTCGCCAGCTCACGCGGACGGACCTGGAGCTGGCCGATGATCTGGCACAGGAGACATTTATTCGCGCTTACAAAAACATCCGCAGCTTTCGCGGCGAAGCGAAGTTCTCCACCTGGCTTTATCGCATCGCTTACAACGTTTTTCGCGAGCACGCGCGCAAACGCAAGGAGCTGGTGGGCATTGATGAAGAACAATGGCAGGCGCAGGCCGATCCGTACACAGCCGATCCCGCTTTGCGTCAGGATCTCATGAGCGCGCTTTCACAACTGCCGCTGCCCGAACGCAGCGCCATCGTGCTTTGCTGCCAGAACGGTTTGTCGCACGATGAAGCGGCGCGCGTCCTCGACATTCCGCTCGGCACGGTGAAGACGAACGTCTTGCGCGGACGCGAAAAATTGAAGAGAATGCTGGCAGCCTGGGCGACATGACATGAATGATCCGCTTGATGCTTTGCTCGACGCGCGTTTGCGCGATGAGACGCCCTACATCAACGACGATGGCTTCACCGCGCGCGTGATGCAGCAGTTGCCGGCGAGGCCGCGCTCCTTTCAACTGGAGCGCTCGCTCGTTATTCTGATCGCTGCGATTCTCTCCGTCATTGTCGCTTATTTTGCTTCCGGGGAAGGAATGTTTGTCCGCGATACCCTGGCGCGGCTCGCAGTTCTGCCGCGGCTGCAACTGCTCATCCTGCTGCTCGTTTGCGGAACAACCATGCTTCTCGCGGGCGCCTGGGCGGCGCTCTCGCGCGCGCGCGACCCGATCGCCTGAAGCGCAGCCTGCGTTGCCGTTACGCCGCGCAGAAAGCGCGCGCCGTCTTCACGTCACTCGCGATTTGTTGCGCGAGCGCTTCCACGTTCTCGAACTTCTTTTCCGGGCGGATGAATTTCACAAACCTCACCTCCACATCCGCGCCGTAAATATCGCGATGAAAATCGAGCAGGTGCAGCTCGATTAAACGCTCGCTTTTCTGCCCGCTAATTGTCGGGCGGATGCCGATGTTGACCAGCCCGTGATGCAGCACGCCTTCCAGCCATGCCTCCACCAGGTAAACGCCGTCGGGCGGAAATTGCTCGCTGTGCGCGCTGAGATTGGCCGTGGGAAAACCGAGTTGTCGCCCCAGTTTCGCGCCTTCGATTACCGTTCCTAAAATCGTGTAATCGCGCCCCAGCATGGCGGCCGCTCCGGCAAAATCACCGCGCTCAATCCGGGCACGAATGGCGGTGCTGCTCACGACCGCGCCGTGCGCTTTCACTGGCGGAATCGCCACAACGCTAAAATTGTGCTGCGCGCCGAGGTCACGCAGAAGGGCGAGATTCCCTGCCCGATTGCGCCCAAACGACCATTCGTGGCCAACACAGATTTCGCGCAACGGTTTCGCGCTCGCGGCGAGCTGCGCCACAAACGCCTGCGGCGAGGTCGCAGCGAAATCCTTGTCGAATTTGACGATGAGCAGATGGCCGACGCCGAGTCCGCGAATCAGCGCAATCTTGTGCGGAGTGGAAGTGATGAGGTGAGGCGCCTTTTCCGGACGCAGAACTTTCGCCGGATGCGGGTCAAAAGTGAGAACGGCGGGAGTGCCATCGGCGGAATGGGCATGGCGCGCGGAAGTGGAAATGACGGCTTGATGCCCAAGGTGAACACCATCGAAGACGCCGATGGCCAGATAAACGGGACCTTCCAGTCGCCCCAGCTCGGTGATGGAGTGGAGGACTTCCATCACGCGCCGCGCATGCGCGAGACCTGCGGCAGCGAAAGAACGCGCGCGGCGATTTCCGCCGGTTGCATCTGCCTCAGTTCATCCACCGCGACTGCGTTTGCCACATCGAATCTTCCCGACTTCGTCCGGCGCAATGCGCTCAGGTGCGCCCCGCAACCGAGCGCTTCGCCGATATCATGCGCGTAAGTGCGCACATAAAAGCCCTTGCTCGAGTGAACGGTGAAATCGACTTCCGGCAAGGCAACACGGTTGATGGCATAGCGATAGACGTGCACCAGCCGCGGTTCGCGCTCGACCGTTTTTCCCTGCCGCGCCAGTTTGTAAAGCGGCACGCCGCCACGTTTGATCGCTGAGACCATTGGCGGCATTTGGTAAAAGTCGCCGCGGAATTTTTCGAAAGCGGCTCGGATTTCTTCCACGGAAAAATCCCGCACTTCGCGTGTCTGGATGACCTCGCCTTCGCGATCCTGCGAGCTCGTGGTCACTCCCAGCACGATGGTGCCGGAGTATTCCTTGTCTTCGGCCATGAGCAGGTCCTGGATTTTTGTGCCACGGCCGAGTGTGAGCAAAAGCAAGCCGGTGGCGATTGGATCAAGCGTTCCGCAATGGCCCACTTTTCTTATTTGCAAACGCCGCCGCACCAGCGCCACGACGTCGTGCGAAGTCATGCCCGCGGCCTTATCGACCAGCAGGACGCCATCAATTTCACTTGTCATTCCGAGCGCAGCGAAGCCGAGTTGAGGAATCCGCGCGAGGTTACCTTTCAGGTTGCTGAAGGAGGCTCCCCGACTTCGCTCGGCATGACGGCATTGGCGACGGCCTCACCAGCTTTCTCCACAATGAGTTGCGCGACTTCTTCTAACGAGCCTCGTACACGCGCGCCGGCCGCGAGAGTGTGCCCGCCCCCGCCGAAACTTTTGCAAATCGCGCACACGTCCACCGCTTCATCTTTCGAGCGCATACTCACGCGCACTTTGCCGTCGGGCAGTTCCTCAAAGAAAATCGCGACGATCACGCCTCGGATCGCGCGCAGGTGATCGATTAATCCTTCGTTGTCTTCGGGAATCACGCCCAGCCGGTTCGCCGTGGCCTGACTCAAACTGAACCATGCCAGCCTGCCATCGCAGCCGAACTGCATCGTGCTAAGTAAATCGCGCAGAAGCTCCACCCGGCGTCGGGGAAAGCTTTCATAGAGAAGCTGGCTCACTCGTCCCACATTCACCCCGCGCCGAATGAGCTCGGCCGCAATCTCAAACGTGCGCGTCGTCGTGTTTGGATATTGAAACGAGCCGGTGTCGGTGGATATGGCGGCGTAAAGATTTTCGGCGATAGCTGACGTGAACGGCATTTGCGCGGCACACATGAGCTCAAAGATGATCTGCCCGGTCGCCGGCGCCGTGGGATCGATGTAAACAAGATCGCCGTAGCGCGGATTGCTCGGGTGATGATCGATGTTGATCCAGAGCTTCGCGCTCCTTACCGAGTTCAGCGGGGTGCCGAGCCGGTTATGCGTGGCGGTATCGAGCGCTACCACGACATCGAGATCTTCCGGCTCCTTCGGCGGCATCGTCAGCAATTCTGCGCCCGGCAAAAAACTGTACTTCTCCAGCATTCCTTCTTCGTTCCAGGCGCGCACATTTTTGCCCCATTTTTTTAACGAGAGCGCCATCGCCAAGGTGCTGCCGAGCGCATCACCATCGGGCCGCACGTGGCTGATCACGGCAAAGCGCTCATGCTCGCGCAAGGCGCAGCCGATCTGCTCCAGGCTGGCGTTGCGATCGCTCACACTTCTTTTTGCTCGATTTCCTGCAGAATCTCGATGACGCGAGCTCCGCGCGCGATGGACTCATCCAGGTGAAAAACAAGGTGCGGCGTGTATTTCAGAACGACGTGCTGGGCGAGCTCCGACTGCAAGCTGGCCCGATGCGCTTCCAATCGCTCAATCACGCTCGCGCCGTTCGCGCCGAGGACGCTCACAAATACATGTGCATTCTTCAGATCGCTCGTCACATCCACCTGGTTAATCGTGACCAGCCCTTTTTCGAATGTCATGTCACGCGCGATCGTCGCGCTAAGCTCGCGCTTGAGCAGCTCGTTCACGCGGAGAAGCCGATGTTTCATTGGAGAAGTTAAGAGTAGCGAGTCGTTAGTTGAGAGCTGGTTCAGTTGCGAGTTTCTCAACCCTCAACCAGCAACTCTCAACCTCCGGCTCACAGTTTCTGGGCCACCTGCTCGAGCACGTAACATTGGATAATGTCGCCGACTTGGTATTCGCTGAAATCGCCGAGCTTGATGCCGCACTCCAACCCGCTCCGCACTTCCTTCACGTCATCCTGGAACCGGCGCAAGGTGGCGAGCCCGCCATCATAGACCGGCTGACGCCGCCGCAGGACCCGGGCCCGCGCCGTGCGCGCAATGCGTCCATCGGTCACGAGACAGCCAGCGACGATGCCTTTGCTCAATTGGAACACCTGTTTCACTTCGGCGTGGCCGATGACCGTTTCGCGGTGCTCTGGATCCAGCAGCCCCGCCATCGCTTCTTTCAGCTGATCGATCAGCTCGTAAATGATCGAATAAAGTTTCACCTGCACGCCTTCGCGCTTGGCCGCTCCGACGGCGAGGCTTTCCACTTTGACGTTAAATCCGACGACGACTGCGTTTGATGCGCTCGCCAGCAAAATGTCGTTCTCTGAAATGGGCCCAACGCCGGCGTGGATAATATCGAGATCGACTTTCTTGCTCTCGATCTGCCCGAGCGCGCCAGTCAGGGCTTCCAGCGAGCCTTGCACATCTGTCTTCAGAACAATCTTGAGCACCTTTTTGCCATCGGCCGCTTCCAGCAATGTCTCCAGGGTGGCGCGTTGCGGCGTGGCCAGCTTGCCCTCGCGCTTCGCCTCCAGCCGCTCTTCACTTAGCTGCTTGGCCTCTCGCTCTGAATCCATCACCAGCAGTTCGTCACCCGCATTGGGCAAGCCAGTGAATCCTAAGACCTTCACCGGCATGGACGGCCCGGCTTGCTTCGCCGGCTGGCCCTGATCGTCGATCAACGATTTCACTTTGCCGTTGTAATTGCCGCAGATGAAAGCGTCGCCTACGCGCAAGGTCCCCATCTGCACGATGACAGTGGCAGTCGGTCCGCGGCCAGCTTCGATCTGCGCTTCGATGACCGTGCCGCGCGCCGCTCCGCTCGGCGAAGCTTTCAGCTCCATCACTTCGGCCTGCAAGAGCAACATCTCGATAAGCTGATCGATGTTTGTTCCTTTCGTCGCCGATACCGGCACCACGATCGTCTCACCGCCCCAGTCTTCCGGTGTGAGCTCGCGTTCCTGGAGCTGCTTTTTAACCCGGTCGATGTTCGCGCCCGGTAAATCGATCTTGTTAATGGCCACCACGATCTTGACGTGTGGCGCCGCTTTGGCATGATTGATTGCTTCGATTGTCTGCGGCATTAGCCCGTCATCAGCCGCCACCACCAGAACCACGATATCAGTGACTGACGCGCCGCGAGCGCGCATGGCGGTGAAGGCGGCATGGCCGGGCGTGTCGAGAAAAGTGATCGGCTGGCCTTTGTATTCCACCCGGTAAGCGCCAATGTGCTGGGTAATCCCGCCCGCTTCGCCCGCGGCCACGCGCGTCTTGCGGATCGCATCCATAAGCGAAGTCTTGCCGTGATCGACATGGCCCATGAATGTAATGATGGGCGCGCGCGATTTAAGCTCCTCCTCCTTCGGCGGCTCCGGCGGTGGCGGCGCGATGATGACCTTTTCTTCCTTATGAACGCCGCCGCCTTTCTCGCGCCGCTCCTTTTCGAGAAGGAACCCATGCGCCTCCGCAATTTTGGTTGCAATGTCCGGCTCGACCGTCTGGTTGAGATTGGCGAAAATGTTGTAGTTCATCAGCTCGGCGATGAGCTGATGCGGTTTGAGCCCGAGCTGCGTCGCCAACTCCCGCACGATGATGGGGGGCTTGATGACGATGACGTTCTTCGCTTCCTCCGTGACTTCCGGTTCAGCAGCAGCGATCGGCGCGGCTTGAGCATCGGCGGGCGGCAGAACTTCGACTGGCGCTGGAGGCGCAGGTTCAGCGAGTGGCGGCGGTAACGGCGCGGCAGGAGAGGGCTTTGAAATCAATCGCGAAATCGGCGGCAGGATCGTCTTCTTAACCCGCGGCTCGCCGTCAGCTGGTTTCGGCTTCGGCTTGACCTCATCGATAAGGGAAAGCGATTCCGCCTTCTTCGGCGCCGCCGGTTTTTCCTCCGCCGCAGTGGCCATCTTGTCCACCGGAGGTGCAGAAACCCTCTCCGGCAGCTTTGGTTTTGTCTCTCTGGCCTTAGCCCTTGTTGCTGACTCAGGAACAGTCTTGGCCGGTTTGCGCGCAGTTGTGCTCTTGCGCGGCGCCGGCGATTTCGTCGTAGTCTTGGTTGCCATTCTGTTCCTCAAAAAATCTGCTCATGGCCGAGCTCCTAAACCCCGGCCATGATCACTGCGAGGCTGCGGGTTGCGCCACCGCCTCGTGGATCTCGCGGGCTTTCGCCTCATCGACACCCAATATATCCACCAAATCCTGCACGTCCGCATCACGCAATCCTTCCAGATTCGTGAACCCGCTTTTCACCAGCGCCGTCGCCTGTTCCTCGTTAATGGGCAACGCGCCGGCCAGCGTTTGCGCCGCCTGCGCCACCTTTTGTTCCACCGCTGTGGTCGCTGATGTGTCCTTCTGGATGTTAATCTCCCAACCGGTAAGCCGCGAAGTGAGCCGCGCGTTCTGGCCTTTCTTCCCGATGGCGAGCGAGAGCTGGTCCTCATCCACCGCGATGGTCACGCTCTTCTTCTCCGTATCGAACATCAGGTTCTTCACCCGCGCCGGCTTGAGCGCTTCGAGGACAAATTCCTTCGGGTCCGAGCTCCAGCGAATAATGTCCACCTTCTCGTTGTTGAGCTCGCGCACGATGTTTTTCACGCGCGAGCCGCGCATGCC
>JBKPQR010000016.1:0-6837 GCA_046734175.1 Verrucomicrobiota bacterium
CACGATGGCTGGCGCCGTGTCGTGCAAGGGATCACGACCATCGAAGAAGTGGTGCGCGTGACCCAGACCGATGAAGTAATGGCCGAGACAACGCCGGAAGCGGAACCGGTGGTGGCGCATTAACGGCAGAGACGCCGCTGATACGGCAGCGGAGAGGAGCTGAGCACTCACAGGAGCGCGAGCCGGAGCGAGCATACTGTGCGGGCCTGGTTGAGAAGGCAGATATTTTGACTAGAGAAAGCCTCATCGCCAGGGTAGCTCAGCGGTAGAGCAGGGGACTCATAAGCCCTTGGTCGGGAGTTCGATTCTCCCCCCTGGCAGTTTGCGCGTTCGATTTTTTGGCTTTCCCGATTCCCGATTGCCCATTGATTGAGCAGCGGCGATTCTCTGAACCTCATGGATGAGCGGGACGTTCGCCTCGAAATCGGACATGTGCTTTTCATCGACATCGTCGGCTCGTCCAAATTGCTCATTAATGAACAGAGCGAAACTCTTCGGCGGCTGAACGAGATCGTGCGCAACACCGTCGAGGTGCGGGCCGCAGAAGCGGCGGGCAAACTCACGCGGCTGCCTACCGGTGATGGCATGGCTCTCGCATTCTTCACCACACCCGACGCGCCTCTGCGCTGCGCCATCGAAATCGCGAAGGCGCTCAAGCAAACAGGCGATTTGCGAGTGCGCATCGGCATTCATAGCGGCCCGATTGACGAAGTCGTTGACGTGAATGATCGCGCGAATCTCACCGGCGCCGGAATCAACATCGCGCAGCGGGTGATGGATTGCGGTGATGGCGACCACATTCTGCTGTCGAAAAGAATTGCCGATGATCTCGCCCAGCATGCCATATGGCGGCCGTACTTGCACGAGCTCGGCCCGTGCGAAGTAAAGCACGGCCACACCGTCCAGCTCGTCAATTTTTACAACGACGAAATCGGTAACCCGGCGCGGCCGCAAAAACTGCTGGAGCAGGCGCAGATGGCGCCTGCGAAATCACGCCCGAATTGGCGCAGCGCCGCGCTTGTCGGGGCCGCGATTGTTATCGGTGCGGCGGCGTTGATTCTTTTTCTGCGCGAACAGAAGAGGCCAAATGCCGGCGGTGTTGCGGAGAAACGCATCGCCGTCTTGCCCTTTAAGCCGCTCGTGGCCGATAACCACGATCAAGTGCTCGAGCTCGGCATGGCCGACACCTTAATCGCAAAGCTCAGCAACACTCGCGCGCTCATCGTCTCCTCAATCAATTCGGTGCGTAAATTTGGTGCGCTCGATCAGGATGCGGTCGCAGCCGGGCGCGAATTGCGGGTTGATTCAGTGCTGGAAGGAAACGTCCAGCGAGCGGGCGATCGCATTCGCGTGAGCGCTCGGCTGATTAAAGTCGCCGATGGAACATCGCTTTGGTCGGGAACATTCGACGAGAAATTCACCGATGTTTTCACGGTGCAGGATGTGATCTCGCAGAAGGTCGCCGACGCGCTCGCGGTCAGACTGACCGGCGAAGAAAAAGGGCGTCTAACGAGACGCTATACCGAGAATGTGGAGGCATACCAGCTTTACATGACCGGCCGGTATCATTGGGCCAAACTCACGCCGCCCGAGGTCAGGAAAAGCATCGAGTTTTTTAACAAGGCCATTGACTTGGATCCGACGTACGCGCTGGGCTATTTCGGTTTAGCCGACGCTTATCGAGCTCTCGCTCCTTCCAGTGACGTGCCCCCAAAAGACACCCTGCCAAAGGCAAAAGCAGCTGCGACAAAAGCAATAGAGCTTGATGAGTCACTCGCGGAACCGCACGTCTCCCTTTCTTTCATTCATTCCTGGCTTGATTGGGATTGGGTGGGTGCGGAACGAGAAGCCAGGCGCGCTATCGAACTCAATCCCAACCTGGGTTTTGCCCATCTCGCGTACGCGCAAGTGCTCTCGCATGTGGGACGTCATCAGGAAGCCATCACTGAAGCGGCAAGGGCGCGCGACCTCGACCCGCTCTCGTTATACATCAACGCCCTCAATGGCCAGTATCTTATTTCAGCAGGGCGATATGACGAAGCGATCGCAAAATTAAAACAAACCCTGGAGCTGGATCCGAATTTTTGGATCGCCCATTTCATGCTCGGCACAGGCTATGTCGAAAAACGACTCTATCCCGAAGCATTAACGGAGTTCAGTAAAGCTACGGAATTATCCAAAGGAAACGCGGAAACGGTCATGATGACGGGTTACACCTGGGCGATGGCAGGCGAGCCGGCAAAGGCGCGAGCTGTTCTGGCGCAACTAAAAGCTCTTACCGATCAACATGTGCCGGCCGAGCACATCGCGATGCTCTGTTCCGTCCTGGGGGAAAAGGATGAAGCCTTCGCCTGGCTGGAGAAGGCCTGCGAGAATCGCGAGGTCCGATTGTGCCGCCTAAAGGTTGACCCAAGATGGAATTCCCTCCGGGCTGACCCGCGTTTTGTTGCCATCCTGAAACGAATTGGTCTGCAGTAGCCACGCTTCTCTTTTGTTGCCATGAGCAATGGGCACTGACCTGAAGAGGCTGCTTGAGGCCGGTGATTCCTATTGGCTAACGAGATTTGTAATTCTACGGCTTCTCGGGTTCGTTTACGCCGTCGGATTTCTGATCGCGGTAAATCAAATCGTGCCGCTGATCGGCGAGCATGGTTTGACGCCAGCCGCTCAATATCTGGAACTGCTTCGCCTCCATTTTCATTCGCGCAGCAGCGCCATCATTCACGTGCCAACTTTTTTCTGGTTCGGGATTTCAGACCGCGCCCTGCTTGCCGTGGCTTGGAGTGGCCTGGCCGCCTCGCTCGTTGTTCTGGCGGGTTACGCCAATGCCGTCATCCTCGCGCTGCTCTGGGCGGGGTACATGTCTGTCGTCCACATCGGGCAGATCTGGTATGGCTATGGCTGGGAAACACAGACGTTGGAAACAGGTTTTCTGGCCATCTTTCTCTGCCCGCTGCTCGACGCGCGGCCATTTCCGAAAAGCCCGCCGCCTCTCCTTGTCATCTGGTTATTTCGCTGGCTCGGGTTTCGCATCATGATCGGCTCCGGGCTGATCAAACTGCGCGGCGACCCCTGCTGGCGTGATCTCACCTGTCTCTACTATCACTACGAAACCCAGCCCATCCCAAACTCGATCAGCCGCTACCTCCATTTCGCGCCGCACTGGTTTCATAAACTGGGTACCGCCTGGAATCACTTTATTGAGCTGGTCGTGCCGTGGTTCTCCTTTGGGCCGCGCGTTGCCCGTCACATCGCAGCAATACTTCTCGTTAGCTTTCAGATCATCCTCATCATCAGCGGCAATCTTTCATTCCTCAACTACGTCACCATCATTCCGTTCCTGGCTTGTTTCGATGACACGTTTTGGCGGCGGGTGCTGCCGCATGCACTTGTGAGGCGCGCCGGGATGGCCGCAGCCGAGCCCTCACGCGTCCATTTGGCTCTGGCGGCGGCCGTATCGATCCTCGTGGCTTATCTGAGCATCGCACCCGTGTTTAACCTGTTCTCAAACCAGCAGCTCATGAACGCCTCCTTCGATCCGCTCGATCTTGTCAACACCTACGGCGCGTTCGGCGCCGTCGGACAAGAACGGGACGAAATCGTTTTTGAAGGAACTGACGATACGGTGATCACCGGCGAGACGAGATGGAAAGAGTACGAGTTTGTTGCCAAACCGGGCGACCCTCATCGCCGGCCGCCTTTCATCGCGCCGTATCAGCCGCGCATCGATTGGCAAATCTGGTTCGCTGCCATGGGTTCTCCGGCAGAGTATCCTTGGACCTTGCATTTCGTGTGGAAGCTTCTCCACAACGATCCGGGTACGCTCTCGCTGCTCGCATCCAATCCATTTGCGGAGGCGCCCCCGCACTACATTCGGGCCCGGCTTTACCGCTATCGCTTTGCTCCGCCTGGTAATCCAGCGTGGTGGGACCGCGAGCCGGTCGGTCAATGGCTGCCAGCCCTCTCGGCTAACGACGAGCAGTACCGCCAGCTGCTTAAAGAAATGGATTGGCTGGACTAGTAGTGGCCCGAACCGGCGGTCATAGACCGCCGCTACAGTTGCTGATTCGCCAGTTCCTGGCAGCGCTTCAGATCGAGTTTGCCCGAAGCCAAGACTGGGATCTTTTCCACCAGCAGCGCGCGTTTCGGGATCCAGAGATTGGGCACACCCGCTTCGTTTAGCTTCGAGCGCAAGGCGTTGATCTCGATCGCCTCGGCGCTGAGCAAAAGCAGCGCTTCTCCTTTGGCTTGGTCAGGCACGCCGCAGATCGCGATACGGCGCTCGCTTTGATCCAGGTCCAGCGCCGCCACGATTTTTTGCTCGACCAGCTCGTGCGGGACCATCTCCCCTCCAATCTTGGAGAAACGCGAGAGCCTCCCTTCGATGTAAAGAAAGCCATCTTGATCAAGGCGGCCGATGTCGCCGGTCTTAAGCCAGCGGTTACGCAGGACTTCCGCTGTCCGTCGTGGATCTTTCAGATAACCTTCAAAAATGTTTGGACCGCGCAGCCATAGCATTCCCGTGTCGTAAATCGTTAGCTTTTTATTATCGTCATCCGGATCGCGAATTTCCGCGGCGATGCCGGCCGCCATTTTACCGACGGAGCCGAGGCGATAAAGCGGCTGCACCACTACATCGGGCCGCTCCGGAATGGGATCGGGCAGGTTCACCGACACAACCGGCGTCGTCTCCGTCAAACCATAGCCTTCGTAAACGCGCTTGCCGAAGCGTGCCTCGAATTTTTCAGCGAGATCGAGTGGCATCTTTTCCGCGCCGACGATGACGAGCCGGGCCGATTGCAATTGCTGCGGCTCGGCCTTGCGCAGGTAGGCGCGTAGAAACGTGGGCGTGGCGAGCATGACGGTGACCTTGTACTTCTCGACCAGAGCAGCATTCTTCGCCGTCTCCAGCGGGTTCGGGTAAGTGATAATGGGCGTGCCTTCAATAAGCGGATACCAAAGCGTGACAGTGCAGCCGAAGCTGTGAAAAAACGGGAGCGATGCGAGCAGGCTATCGCCCGGGCCGGCATCGAGCATAACGGTGAATTGCGCGACGTTGCCAATGATGTTGTGATGCGAAAGCACCACGCCTTTCGGCGCGCCTGAGCTGCCGCTAGTGAAAAGCAACACGGCTTCGGTATGTCCGCCCTGGCCTGGCAGGCCGAGCCAGCGTGCCAGGACCGGCGTGGGCATGACCATGCCGGCAATCCACCAGAATAGGATCTGACGTTTCAATCTGGGCAGGAGCTGGTCGAGCAGAAGGATATTGCGCGGCCAGGGCAGGCTCGAAAATCGGGTGCGGAACTGCCCGGCGCTGATCGCCGTTTCAATTTCGGCCAGGCTGATGGCGCTGGAAATCGATTCAGTGGATGCCGTGAAATTGAGTCCCACAGGAATTTTGTCGGCCAGGACGGTGGCGAGATTGGCGATGACAGCGCCTTTGCCCGCGGGCAGCACAATGGCGATGCGCTTCTCGGCCACGGTGGCGCGCAAGTGACGCGCGAGTGCGAGGGAGATGCCCAGGAGTTTTCCGCGACTGAGTTCGCTCCCGTCAGTGCCATCAATGACCAGTGTAGCAAATGGTTTACGCTTCAGCCCCCGCAGGGCCCGGCGAGCGATATGATCGCGCAGCTCCGGGCGTTGTTCGAAGCAATCAGCCCCGATTTTGAGCAAGTCCTCATGCACTCGCGCGGCCGTTGCTTCATCGGGCGTGAGCGGGAGTCCAAACCCGACCGTGGCGCGATAGGGAAATTGCCGCGGCCATTTTCGGAAAAATTTGCCGCCGCGAAAAGAGAAGATCGATCCCCAGAGTTGATCGAGAAAAACCGGCACGACCGGCGCCTGGGCGCGGCGCGCGATCATCTCGAAACCGCGCTGCAAGCGATGCAAAGTTCCCGTGCGCGAGAGTTGTCCCTCCGGGAAGATACAAACAACCTGTCCGGCCCGGATTTGTTCGCTGGCGTGGCGAATGGCCTGGCGCGGCTGGCGGCGGTTAATGGGAATCGCGCGCGCGCTTCGCAGGACCCATCGCAGCATGGGTTTGGCGTAAAATTCCTCATCGATAATGAAGCGCACTGGGCGAGGGCAGCCGAGCTGGAGGACGACAGCGTCCACCCAGCTGATATGGTTCGGCAGAAGAAGACAGCCGCCGGGCGGGAGATTCTCCGCGCCGATTGCCTTTACGCGATAGACCAGCTGCACTATCGCGAGCGCGAAAAAATAAAAGGCGCGTTCGGCGGCGCTGTCTCCGGGCATGATTTAACGTTTACATTCGGCGCGTCTCTCTCTGCAATCGCGATCGATGAACAGAGCAGGCAAATCGAGTGCGACTGCAGCCCTGGTGCTTCTGCTCGGCATCAATCTTTTCAACTACATCGACCGGCAGATTCTGGCCGCCGTGGAACCAAACATTCGCGACACGTTCTTCTCACCGGACGATCCGAATGCGATGGCGGTTAGCGGGACGCTTGCGACCGCGTTTCTCGTTAGCTACATGCTTTCCGCGCCGCTCCTCGGCGCATTAGCGGACCGTTTTTCCCGGTGGCCCATCGTAGGCAGTGCGGTCATTCTATGGAGCCTTGCCAGTGGCGGATCCGGTCTTGCCGCCACCTTCGGCATTCTCATCGCGACGCGCGTTTTTGTTGGGATCGGGGAAGGAGGATACGGCCCGGCCGCACCAACAATTCTATCCGATCTCTACCCGCTTGCCACGCGCGGGCGCGTGCTGGCGATCTTTAATGCTGCAATTCCGGTCGGCAGCGCGCTGGGCTACGTTTTAGGCGGGCTAATCACCGCCCGTGCTAGCTGGCACTGGGCCTTCTATCTTGTCGCGCCACC